>NZ_JAGIQB010000017.1:0-135092 GCF_017815025.1 Cupriavidus phytohabitans | reverse complement strand
GAAGTTCATGTCGCGGCGAAGACACTGCGAGGCTTACGAGCCGTCGACGACGGGGACAATTGTGTATAACCACATGACCTAAGTGGGGAGCAACGGGTCCTGGATCAGAAGCGGTCGTTGGACATCAGTATCTGGATGGTCGACAATCGCCGAACGGGTACCGCCGGGCTGGCCGAGCCTGGCCCCGTCAATTGCCCCGGAAAGGAGCGCACCATGGCGACCCTGTCCCTTTCGAGCGGTACAAGAATTGACGAGATTGCGAACCGCATCTATCGCATCTCCACGCCGGTCGAGATCCCAGGTGGTGGCGGATTCTCTTTCAACCAGTATCTGATCGACGACGACCAGCCGCTGCTGTTTCATACCGGCCTGCGCAGGCTATTTCCGGTCATCGGGGAAGCGGTCGGGCGGATCATGCCAATCGATCGCTTGCGCTTTGTCGGTTTCTCGCATTTCGAGGCCGACGAGTGCGGCGCACTCAATGAGTTTCTCGCGGCCGCGCCGGGTGCGGAACCACTGTGCGGCCAGGTCGCGGCCATGGTCTCGGTTAGCGACTATGCCGACCGGCCGCCACGTGCGCTGGAAGATGGCGAGTCGATCTCGCTCGGGCAGCATAGCGTGCGCTGGCTTTATACGCCGCATCTGCCGCACGCCTGGGAATGCGGATTCCTCATGGAGACCGCGTCGGCAACGCTGCTTTGTGGCGATTTGTTTACCCAGGGCGGTTCTGAGCACCCGCCGCTTACCGAAAGCGACATCCTCGAACCGAGCGAGGCTTTCCGTCGCAAGATGGACTATTTCTCGCACACCCGGAACGCCCGCGCAATGCTGGAACGCCTTGCCGCATTGCAGCCGACAACGCTCGCCTGTATGCACGGCAGCGCCTGGAGGGGCGATGGCGCGGCCTTGTTGCGCGCGCTCGCCGACAGCATCGAACGCGGCTAAGCGCCGCGCTGAAGTGCCACCCGCTCCGGAGTGGCCCAGATGCGGCGGCGGATCCTGAGGGAGTCTCCAGATGACCGACAGCAACGTGAAATCCAGTCTTCGCAATACGTGGGAGTCGGCAGCTCCCGGCTGGGCGAAGTGGGAGCATGTGTTCGCCACCAATCTTTCGGGCGCCACGGACGCGCTCATCGATATGGCCGGTATCCGGCCGGGCATGCGCGTTCTCGATCTGGCCTGCGGTGCCGGCAGCCAGAGTATCCAGACAGCGATGCGAGTGGGCGCCGACGGCGAAGTGGTCGCCAGTGATATATCGGGCACCATGCTGGAGCATGTCCGCCGAAATGCCGCTCGTGCCGGTCTCCGGAATATCGAAACGCTGGAATGCGCAGCAGACGAACTGGACGAGACGCTGGCCCCGTTCGACGCGGCGATATGCCGATTGGGCTTGATGCTTTTCCCGTCACCTGGCGAGGCACTGAAAGCTGTCCGGCGCGCACTCAAGCCTGGCGCGCGTTTCGCGGCGCTGGTCTTCACGACGCCGGCCAACAATCCCTTTATGGCGGAACCGATGGCGATCCTTCTACGCCACGCGGGCAAGTCTCCTCCCGCGCCCGGACAACCCGGAATCTTCGCACTGGGAGGCGAAGGCGCGATGGAACGCCTGTTGAACGACAGCGGTCTTGGCGATGTGAAAACACAGCACGTTCGAGCGCAGCTCGTCTTGCCGAGCGCGTCCGATGCCCTGCAACTGATGCAGGAAGCCGCCGGGGCATACCGGGCCTTGGTAGCGGACCTCGACGTCGCGGCAAGATTAAAGGCCTGGAACGATGTTCATGAATGCCTGAAGCAGTTCGAAGTCGCTGAAGGCTTCAAGACCGAGCTTGAACTCATCATCGGGTCAGGCGCCAAGCCAAGCTAGTTTTCGGCCGTTGGGGACTGGAGGTCGCCTGCTGGTGAAATCGTGTCGCCTCATGCTCGACACCGTCCCCAACCGTTTCGCCAGCGCATTCCCTTCGATTACTTCGTACCCGAATCCGGCGTGATCAAGCATGCCGCGGGAGCCGGCATTCCGTCCCGAGGTGTCCTCGCCGGCGCGCAAGGCCTCGGCCGCTGAATCCATGGAAAACGGCGTAGACACAGCCATATTAACCGTCTTATGCTTTTCTACTGGCACCATTAACATCACGTTAATCATCATGAAGATGAACCTCCGCCAGATAGAGGTATTCCGCGCGATCATGCTGACCGGGTCGATCAGTGGCGCATCGAAGCTGCTCTTTGTTTCCCAGCCCGCCATCAGCCGACTGATGGCGCACACTGAGCAACGGCTTGGATTGACCTTGTTTGTCCGCGCCAAGGGCCGTCTTCACCCTACGCCCGAGGCCCGTCGACTGTTAGGCGAAGTGAATGCCGTCTACGAAGGCGTAGAACGCGTGAACGAGGTGGCAGAGGATCTGGTGGCCAATCGCACCGGCAGCGTAAGGATCTCGTGCAGTCCGAACATGGGACAGACGTTGTTGCCAAACGCCATTGCCAAATTCCGCAAGGCTCATCCCGCCGTGCGTGTGGTGGTTCGCACGCAGATCGCGAGCAACATGTTGCGCAGCCTTCTGTCAGGGCAGGTGGATCTGGCGGTGTCGAGCATGCCGCTGACCCACCCGAATCTGGAGTCCCGGCTGCTGGTAAAGAATCCCATTGTGGCGCTGATTCCGACGGGTCATCGGCTCAGCACGCGCACCTGGGTACGCCCTCAGGATCTCGTGAACGAAGACCTGATCGGCTATGGCTCGGACGTACCATTCAGCCTGCTGGTGCACCACGTTTTCGGCAAGGAAAGCGAGCAACCCGATGTCAAGGTGCAGGTCGAACAAGCGCATGTGGCACGCGCCCTGGCCCAGGCTGGGGCGGGCATCGCGCTTGTCGACGCCATGACGGTTTTCGGCCAGGCCTGGCGGGACATTGTCGCGGTGCCTGTGCGCACGGAAGTCAATGCCTCGGTTCAAATCTACAACGTCAACATCGAACCATTGTCGAGGCTGTCGCTGGCATTCGTCGACACGCTGAATGCGATTGTGAAGCGGCAGGCCGCTTCCGATAGCAGGGAAACCAGGAAAAACGCTTCGTAAGCGCGCCGGAGGTAGCCCCATCCGCTTCCCGCTCTCACCGCACCAGGTAGACAGGGCGAGATGCAAGCAAGGCGTCACCCCTCTCCAGAATGCGATCGGTTACCTGGTGATGCCCCCGGGCTGGGCACCGGACGGGCAGGGCCAGACGACGGAAGTCCTGCGGCAGCAGCAAGCCATGGAGCGTGCGGTGGCGGTGAGCGCGCGGTAACAGGCAAGACAGGCGGAAAAGAAGCGGGCAGCGCAGGCTGTCCGTTTTTTTTTATTACACTGAGCCTTCGACGCGCATTTCAACACGCATTTCAACACGTTACGCCGCTTCCGGAGAGACACCACCCATGAAGGCCTGGATTGCAAAGGCAGTTGGAGCGCTTGCCTGTGCCATGGTATGCCTTGCAGGTCCGGCGAGCGGCGCCGAACCCGCCACGCTGGTCGTTGCGGCTGGTACGCAACAACGCAGCTGGACGGCCGAGGCGCTGCTAAAGGACCGCCGACTGGCTGACGTGACGGTCGACGATGACAACCTGAAACGCCGCCTGACGTTCAAGGCGATCCCCATGGCTTCCCTGTTGCGCGGCATGCCGGCGGAGGCCGGCGCGACTGCCACGACAGCAGCCAGCGATGGCTATGTCTCTCACCTGCCGCTGCGCATGCTGCTGGCCGATAGCGCCGACGAGCCGCGGGCCTGGCTGGCGGTAGAGAATCCTGCGAGGCCGTGGCCGAAGCTCAAAGGCCAGGGCATCGGCCCGTTTCGCCTGATCTGGACATTGCCGTCGGGGCGCGCCGCATCCGTGGTCAACGAAAGCCATTGGACCTACAGCATCGTGCGCATCGATATCACCGCATCGCCCGCGGAGCGCTTCGCGGCCATCCGGCCTGCCTCCGACCAGCCAGCCGACGGCCCGGTCATGCGCGGCTTCGCCACCTTCCAGCGCGTCTGCTTCTCGTGCCACTCGCTGAACAAGGTCGGCGATGCCCACCTCGGTCCGGACCTCAATGTGCCGCACAGCGCGGTGGAATATATGGGCGACGACAAGCTGGCCAAGCTGATCCGCGACCCGCAGTCACTGCGTTGGTGGCCCGGCGCGCGCATGCCGGCAATCGACGACAAGGCGCTCTCCGATGCTGACCTGAAGGACCTCCTGGCGTACCTGCATAATATGGCGGGACGCAAGGGCTCCTGAAGCCTGGTGCCGCATTCATACTGGCTGCGGATGTCAGACCTGGCCCGTGCCTGGCCGAAGATCCGTCATGATCTGCTCGGCAAGGAAATCACAAGGCGGCCGCTTCGACTTCGCGCTTCGGGCAAGGATCAGCTCGAGCGGAGGCAGGTCGGGCAGTCCGTGGGCCTGGCCAAGCACGGTCAGCTGTGGCGGGATCGCGCAGCGGGCCAGCGCCGCGACGGCCAGGCCTGCCTCGACCATGCTGAGCAAACCCAGCAGGCTCGGACTCTCGTACGACGTTCGATGCGGAATCCTTGCGCGGTCCAGGCTGCGGATCGCGTTCTCGCGCGCCACGCTCCCCGGCATGAACACGGCGATAGGCAACGGCCTGTCCTCCCAGACTTGCGGCCCGTTCGCCATGGCGGCCCACGCCATCGGCTCGTGCCGGATGAAGTCGCCGGACAAGCCCTTCACGCGCGTGCCGCAGACCAGGTCGACCGTGCCGTCCTTGACCAGTGGCGCGAGCGCGCTGCTGGGCAGGCCCACGACCTGGATCTGCACTTTCGGATACGTCGTCGAGAACTTCTTCAGCACGGATGGCAGCAGCGATGACGCGTAGTCGTCGGGCACCCCGATCGCTACCTTCCCCGTCACTTCCGGCCGTACCACGGCAGCCCAGGCTTCGTCGTGCAGGGCCAGCATCCGCCGTGCGAAGCCCAGCAGCACTTCACCCTCATGCGTCAGCACGATGCTGCGCGGCCGCCGCACGAACAGGGGCCGGCCCAGTGCCTCCTCGAGTGCCTTGATTTGCATGCTGACAGCGGACTGCGAGCGGTTCACCGCCTCGGCCGCCCGCGTCATGTTGCCGCTCTCGGCGACGGCGATGACCGTCGCCAGGACATCGTGGTCGAGCATCTTCATAGGTATCAGGAAAACTGAACACAATAATCAATATTATGCGTTTTCCTTCTTGAAAGCGGCATGCGATATTTCGTCAACAACAAACCGGAGACGTGGACCGCAATCTCGCGCCATGTCTCGACCGCGGGATTCCGGTATCCGCCATCCGAGCATGGACAACAAAGCCGCTTCGTCACTCGTCGACCACCCGCTGCGCGCCTCCCTGGTCGCTGAATTGCACGCCCGCCCCTTTCTTCGGTTCAGCGGCAGCGTGTCACTGACCCACTACGCGATCTACTCGGATGAGGATCCGGCGATCCACGAGTATCTCGTGCGCACCTTGTGCGAACAGACCGGCATGGCGCTGCCGGTGGACGGGGTCACGCACTACGCCGTGCAATCTCCCTTCGGCTGGCATTTGAAGTGGGAGCGGCACACCGAGTTCTCCACCTTCACATTCGTCAGTCCGCGCAACGACACCGACTACTTCAACGACCTCGCCATCCATCGTGTTCCGGCGGATTGGCTGGGCCTGCTGGCGGGCAAACGATTTCATGCGGTCCGGATGGAATTGCTGTCAGGAAACGCCGCGGCTGAGGTGAGCGCGAACCTGCGCCATTGGCTCGACGGGCCGATTCTCGTCGGCAGCGATGTCCTGGGCGGCGGCAAGGTCTACTGCGACTGGAATGTGCGGGCCGACGGCTACATGCGCATCCTCGCGATCGACGAGGACTTCCGCGAGGAACAGGGCGGCAGGCTGCTTCAGCGGCTCTATGAGATCGAGACATATCGCATGATGGCGTTGCTGGCGCTGCCGGTCGCACGCAGCCTGGGCCGCGAGCTCGACGGCATTCACGGCTCGCTCCAGGAACTGATGCGGGCCATGGATGCCCGTCGCGCCGGCGAGGACGATGCGGAACTGCTGGACAAGCTCACCGAACTGGCCGTGCGCGTGGAATCGCTGTCCGGCCACAGCGGGCGCTTCAGCGCTTCGCGTGCGTATGAGCGAATCGTCCTGGCGCGAATCCAGGAGTTGCGGGAACAACGAATCGAGGGAATGCCGACGATAGCGGAATTCATGGAGCGGCGCTTCGCGCCTGCCATGGAGACGTGCCGGAGCGTCTGGTCACGCCACGAGCAAATCGCGGCACGGGTCGCACGGGCCGTCGACCTGCTCCGCACCCGCGTCAACCTGGCCCAGGAACGCGATGTCACAAGGCTGCTCGCCGGACTGGATCGTACCGCACGCAACCAGTTGCATCTGCAGCATGCCGTCGAGGGGCTGTCTGTCGCCGCGATCTCGTACTACGTGCTGTCCATCGCGGCAGCGGGGCTGAAGGCGCTGCATGTCGTCAAGCTGCCTGTCGATCCCGAGCTGGCGGAAGGCCTGTTGATCCTTCCTGTGGTGATGATCGTGTTCGGGATCATCAAACGCAGCCGGACGCAGAAATCCCGCGATGGCCACGTCCAGGCGGGCTCCGCCTGACGAGGCGACGATCTGAAGAGCTACTTACCGGGAAACGCATATGAACGCCACGACAAGCATAGCCTCCGTTCACTTATCTTTGCCTGGCGCTAGCCGGCAGGCCGCGCAGACCAGGCCGCATTGGGCGAGCCAGGCTCGACCCGAGTCGCGCGCCCTCGGGCAACGGACCCCTACGGAAGTGCTGACGGACAACTCGAACGATCGGCCAGACGTCGCGACGATCGCGGTGCTGGGCTACAACTGACGCAAAAAAACGCCCGCCCGGAAACCGGGCGGGCAAGTACTGCCTCTCCTTACCTCTTGCTGCTTCAATACTGCCTCGTAGCCGCGCGCTTCAGCGCGCCGCCGCCTTCATCCTCACGGCCGCCGCGTCCGCCGCGGCCGGGGTGCGGTTCGCCAGACCCAGCACCACCTGCCAGGCAAACGACACCGCGCCGACAATAAACACCACGTCGCCGAACGTGCGCACCCAGCGCAGCGTCTGCAGGATCGGCTGCTGCATGAACTCCTCGCTGCGCGAATACCACGTGCCATGCTCGACGCTGGCCAGGAACTGGATGATGCCGACGGGCAGCAGGCTGGTGCCGATCATCAGCACCAGGCCGGCGTTCAGGCCCCAGAAAGCCGTCTTCATCAGCGCCGGGCTCAGCCGGTAGGCCGGCCGAACATAGCGCAGCACCAGCAGCGTGAAGCCCAGCGCCAGGAAGCCGTAGACCCCGAACAGCGCCGCATGCGCATGGACCGGCGTGGTGTTCTGGCCCTGGATGTAGTACAGCGCGATCGGCGGGTTGATCATGAAGCCGAACACGCCGGCGCCCAGCATGTTCCAGAACGCCACCGCGACGAAGCACATCAGCGGCCACTTCAGGTCTGCCATCCACGGCGCGCGCTGCTTCAGGCTCCAGTTCTCCCAGGCCTCATGGCCCAGCACGATCAGCGGCACCACTTCCAGCGCGCTGAACGCGGCGCCGACCGCCATCACCGGCGTGGTGGTGCCGGCAAAGTACAGGTGGTGGAAGGTGCCGGGGATGCCGCCGAGCATGAACAGCGACGCCGAGGCCAGGCTGGCCGCGGTCGCCATCGGGCGCGACACCAGCCCCAGCGTGGCGAAGATAAAGGCCAGGGCGGTGGTAGCGAAGACCTCGAAGAAGCCTTCCACCCACAGGTGCACCACCCACCAGCGCCAGTACTCCATCACCGTCAGGCTGGTGCGCTCGCCGTAGGCCAGGCCCGCGCCGTAGAACAGGCCGATCGCCACCACCGACGAGGTCAGCAGCGCCAGCAGGTTGCGGTCGGTGCCGCGCGCGCGCAGCGCCGGCAGGATGCCGCGCATCATCAGCACGAGCCAGATCAGGATGCCGGCGAACTTGCCGATCTGCCACAGCCGGCCCAGGTCGACGTATTCATAGCCCTGGTGGCCCAGCCAGAAGTTCAGGTGCGGCGGCAGCTTCTGCGCGATCGCCAGGTAATTGCCGGCGAACGAGCCCACCACCACGACCACCAGTGCCCAGAACAGGACATCAACGCCGAGCCGCTGGAACTTCGGGTCCTTGCCGCCGTTGATCAGCGGCGCCAGGAACAGGCCCGCGGCCAGGAAGCCCGTGGCGATCCAGAACAGCGCGCTCTGGATATGCCAGGTGCGCACCAGCGCGTAGGGGAACCACTGCGATACGTCGATGCCGTAGAACTTCTGCCCCTCGACGGTGTAGTGCGCGGTAAAGCCGCCCAGGAACACCTGGAACACGAACAGCGCCACCACCAGGAACAGGTACTTGCCGAGCGCGCGCTGCGACGGGGTCAGCGCCACCGACAGCAGCGGGTCGCGCGCGGGCGCCTGCGGCGGCGTCTCTTCCTTGCCGCGCAGGAAAGCCCACGCCCACACCAGGAAGCCCACGCCAGCCAGCAACACCACCACGCTGATCACCGACCACACCACGTTTTCGCTGGTCGGCTTGTTGCCGATCAGCGGCTCATGCGGCCAGTTGTTGGTGTAGGTGGCTTCCTGCCCCGGGCGCGCGGTCGAGGCGACCCATGCGGTCCAGAAGAAGAACTGCGTCAGCTGCTGGCGCCGCTCGGCGCTGGGCAGCGTGTTCTCCTTCATGGCGAAGTGATCGCGCGTGGTGTGCAGCGCCGGCGCGTCGGAGAAGAGCTGGTCGTAGTAGGCCGCGGTGTTGGCGATGGCCTGTGCGCGGCGCTTCGACACGGTCAGCACATTGGTGGCCGGGTCGGTGGCGTTGCCGCGGTATTCCGTGCGCAACTGCTCGCGCAGCGCGGCCTGTTCGGGCGCGGCCAGTTTGGCGTACGGACGGCCGTACGTATCCTGCGCCGCCAGTTCGAGCCACGCGGTCAGTTCGCGGTGCAGCCAGTCGGCGGTCCAGTCCGGCGCCTGGTAGGCGCCATGGCCCCAGATCGAGCCGAGCTGCATGCCGCCCACCGACTGCCAGGCCGTCTGGCCGTCCAGGATCTCTTCGCCGGTGAACAGGGTGCGGCCTTCGGCCGTGACCACCTTGTCCGGCATTGGCGGGGCCTGCCGGTACACCTCGACGCCGTAGTAGCCGAGCAGGGAGAAAGTGACCGCCAGCACGGCGATCAACAAGAACCAGAGTCTGCGGTAGGAACCCATGATGCGATTTCGTTGGTTGTGATGGGTGGTGCGCGGTTCAGGCGTGGCTCGCGCAGCCGCAACCGGTGGCGGGCACGGTGGCGGCCACTGCGGCGTTCTCGAACAGCACGTTGTTTTCCAGGTGGATGTGTTCCATCAGGTCTTCGCGCAGCGCGCGCAGGCCCAGGTAAAGCGCGCGCCAGGTATTGCAGGCCGCGCGCGGCAGCGTGATGTCGTTGGTCAGCGCGGCCATCCGCTGCAGCGCCACGCCGTGGTCGTCATGCTCCATGCGCATCACCGCGATGGGGCGGCCGGCGGCGGCCTGCAGGCCGCGCGTCAGCATCGGGAACAGCACCTGCTCTTCCTTCTGCATATGGGTTTCCAGCTCGCCGAGCATGGCGGTCAGGTGGTCGGCCAGGCCGACCGGGCAATCGGGCCGGTCGCCGTGGACCTGCTCGACCCGGCTTGCGAGCCGGATCAGTTCGGGAAGCTGCTCGCGGTGACGGGCGTGAAAGCGGGTCAGGATATGGTCGATCAGCGCGGCCGGCGTGGCGGTGTTCCAGTCCTGTCCGGCGGGTGCGGCATCGTCGTGCAGGGCATGCAGCCGCGCTTCGATGCTGTCGATGGCGGCGGCATCAAGGCCCTTTTCGAGCGCGGCATCGCGCAGGGTCTGCTTGCCTCCGCAGCAGAAGTCGAGCGCGTAGTCATGGAAGATGCGCGTCGCGCCGGGGATGCGGCGGGCCAGTTGGCCGAGCGATTGGTCCTGGAAGGTCATGAGGTGCTCCTGTGTGGGAAGTTGCGTCTGCCTGACATAACGCGAGGAGCGTGCCTGAAAAAAACCATTCCAGATCAATGGGTTGCTATACGAACGGTTATAAATACCCTACACTTCCCATGGTACTAATTACCTTATCAGGTGTTTTTCACCATGACGAATTCAGCGATCGTTCCCGAATTGCTGGCTGACCTGGTGGCCGACCTGCCCCACGCCGTGCGCCTGCAGCGCCTGGTCAGCGGGCTGCGCGGGCATTTCCGCTGCGGCGCCGTGGCGCTGCTGCGGCTGGAGGAAGACCACCTGCGTCCCATGGCAGTGGACGGCCTGGTCCGCGACGCGCTGGGCCGGCGCTTTGCCGTAGCCCTGCATCCGCGCCTCGCGGCAATCCTGGCGCGGCGCGGCGTGACCTGCTTCCACCATGAAAGCGTGCTGCCCGACCCGTACGACGGCCTGATCGACGAGCACGTGGGCGAGCCGCTGCCCGTGCATGACTGCATGGGCACCAGCCTGGAGGTCGAAGGGCAGCCATGGGGCGTGCTGACCCTCGATGCGCTCGCCGTGGGCACCTTCGACGCCGCCGCACAGGCCGAGCTGCAGCGGCTCACCGTGGTGGTCGAGGCAGCGATCCGCACCACCCGGCTCGAGGCCGAGATCCTGGCGCTGCAGGTGGCACGGGGCAAGCCCGTTGCCGACGAAGGCACGGCGGGCGCCGGCGACATCACCGGCGAGATCGTCGGCCAGAGCGAGGCCATCGCCAACCTGCTGCACGAGCTGGAAGTGGTTGCCGATACCGAACTGCCGGTGCTGCTGCTGGGCGAGACGGGCGTCGGCAAGGAGCTGTTCGCGCACCGGCTGCACCGCCAGTCACGCCGGCGCGCGCAGCCGCTGGTACACGTCAACTGCGCGGCGCTGCCCGAGTCCCTGGCCGAGAGCGAGCTGTTCGGCCACGCCCGCGGCGCGTTCTCCGGCGCCACCGGCGAACGCCCGGGACGCTTCGAGGCCGCCGACGGCGGCACGCTGTTCCTCGATGAAGTCGGCGAGCTGCCGCTGTCGATCCAGGCCAAGCTGCTGCGCACGCTGCAGAACGGCGAGATCCAGCGGCTGGGCTCGGACCGGCCACGCCGCGTCAACGTGCGCGTGATCGCCGCCACCAACCGCAACCTGCGCGAACATGTGCGCGATGGCTCGTTCCGCGCCGACCTGTACCACCGCCTGTCGGTCTACCCGATCCCGATCCCGCCGCTGCGCGAGCGCGGCAACGACGTGCTGCTGCTGGCCGGGCGCTTCCTGGAGCTGAACCGCGCCCGCCTGGGCCTGCGCAGCCTGCGCCTGTCGCCGGCGGCACAGGATGCGCTGCGGCGCTACCGCTGGCCCGGCAACGTGCGCGAACTCGAGCACGTGCTCAGCCGCGCCGCGCTGCGCGCGGTCAGCCGGGGCGCCGGCCGCAACGACATCGTCACGCTGGAGACGGAGCTGCTTGACCTGGACGGACTCGATGCGCCGCCTTCGGGGCTGGCGCAAGCCGCGCATGCCGCCCATACAGCGCTGCCAGCGATCGTCCCCGGCATGAGCCTGCGCGACGCCGTCGACCAGACCCAGCGCGCCTGCATCGAGCAGGCGCTGCAGGCCCACGGCGGCAACTGGGCGCAGACGGCGCGGCAACTCGGCGTGGACGCCAGCAACCTGCACAAGCTGGCCAGGCGCCTGGGCTGCAAGTGAGGGCGTGCGCGGCATCGGCGATGGCAAAGATCGTCTGATCTGCTTAAGCTAGTCAGGCGTCGTTTGCAGTGCAACATGCATGTGCTGTCATCAGCACCCTGCGGCCGGCGCAACCTGTGGATCCAACCGGAGATGCCCAAGATGATGACCGCAACGCAAGCCTTCTGGCCATTCCCTGCCGTTTTCACGGCAGGCTTTGGCAGCCTGCAACAGTTCCAGTCCATGCAGGCAGACCTGGCCGACACGTGGCGACGCATGGCCGAGCTGAACCTGGAATTTGCACGCAGCATGGCGGACGAACTGCGCTTCGACGCCGTGGGCCTGCTGATGGAACAGGATCCCGAGAGCCTCTACGCGCGCGAGATCGCCAGCGAGCTGCCGCTGCTGGGCGGGCCGCTGCACTATGCGTCGGCCATGCTGGAGCTGCTGGCGCGCGCCCACCAGAAATGGATCGATGGCTGGGGCCACCTGCTCATGCAGGGCCCGCTGACCGACTGGACCGCGGGCGCCAAGGCCGTCACGGACATTCCCGCCTGGCTGGTCCGCGAGACACCGCGTCCGCGCGCGAACTGACCCGGCTCGAGCGCCGTGGCGTTGCGTGCCGGCACGCCGCGGCCAATTTTTCCTGCGTGCCTTGCCATGGCAACCCGCGCGCCCCGGTATCATGCAAATCATGACACCCCGATCCGCCTGCGCCGCCGTCCCGGCTGGCGGATCTCCGCACAGGACTGGTACAGGACGCGCCCCGGTACATGCCCTCATATCCACTGGTCCTGCTGCTCACCGTCGCCGTCGTCTGCTGCATCGGCATGGCCATCGCCACCTGGCCCCGGCGCGACGACCCCACCGTCCAGGCGTTCCTGGTGCTGGCCTTCGGCGCGGTGGTCTGGAGCGGCGGACGCTTGCTTGAGATCAGCTCGACCGACCTGCCCGGGCGCATCCTGTGGGCCAAGATCCAGTACATCGGCATTGTCGCGGTGCCGATCGGCTGGCTGGTGGCGATGGTCCACCTGAGCCGCCCGCGCTACGTGGTGCCGTGGTCGCGGCTGTGGCTGCCAGTGCTGGCCGCAGTGGTGACGGTGGTGCTGGTCTTCACCAACGAGCGCCACCACCTGGTCTGGACACGCATCACGCTGATGCCGCCCGGGGTCGCGCCCGGCGCGGTGTTCGAGCATGGCGCGGGCTACGCCGTCGCGGCCTTCTGGTCTTACTCGCTCCTGGCGCTAAGCTGGTATTTCCTGGTAACGGCCGAGGTGCCCAACGACGCCCTGTCGCGCCGCGGCCGCGCCATCCTGGCCGGCGGCCTGGCGCTGCCGCTGATTGCCCATGTCGCGTACCTGTACCGCTGGACCGGCCCGCTGGGCGGCGACCTGACCCCGGCCACGTTTTCGCTGATGGCGGTACTGGTGTGGTTCTGCGCGCTGCGCACGCACCTCGACGATATCGGCCACTACGCCCGGCTGCGCGTGTTCGATGCGCTGCGCGAGGGCTGCGTGATCGTCGACGCCAAGGGCACGGTCGTGGAATTCAATCCCGCCGCGACCCAGTTGTGGCCGGCGCTGCACCGCGGCGGGCCGGTGCCGGCGGGATGGGAGGCGGCGCTGGGATCGGCTCAGGGTTCGGCGTCTGAATCCGCGCAGGCCGCGCCCGGCCTCGCACCGGCCACGCCGTTCGTGCCGCCGGGCGCCCCGTTCGAGCTGGCTGTCGAAAGCGTCGCGCGCCTGGACGGCAGGCAGATCGGCAGCCTGGTGTTCATGCGCGACATCAGCCGCTTCCAGTCGCGCGAGCTGGCCTTGACCGCGCGCCTTGGCCAGACCGAGGAGCAGCTGTGGCAGGTGCAGGCCGACCTCGACGTCGATGCGCTCACCGGCATCTTCAACCGGCGCTACTTCCAGCGCGAGTCGCTCGCCGCCGTGACGCGCGCGCACGAGCGCGGCCAGCCTCTGGGACTGCTGATCCTGGATGTCGACCTGTTCAAGCAGTACAACGACCTGCATGGCCACCTGGCGGGCGACGACTGCCTGCGCCAGATCGCCTGCACGCTGGCGGGCACGGTAGCGGGCGAGCAGTTCTGCGCGCGGCTGGGCGGCGAGGAATTCGCGGCGGTGCTGCCCGGCGCATCGCGCGAAGAAACCCGCGAGGTGGCGCGCCGCATGGTCGCCGCGGTTCGCGAGCTTGGCATCGCGCACCGCGGCACCCCGGTGCAGCCCGTGGTAACGATCAGCGTCGGCGCGGTCTGCGCCGTGCCCGAGTCGCCGCGGCTGGAGCCGCTGCTGCACCGAGCCGACAGCGCGATGTACCGCGCCAAGCGCGCGGGCCGCAACCGGTACATGCTGGATGGCGAAGCGGCCTGAACGGCCGTGGCCTGGCCATGCCGCCGGCTAGCCCGCGCGTACCGTCAGCGCGCCCTGCAGCGCCACCAGCCGCGCCGCCGCCTGGCTGACCCACGCCGGGCGCGGCGCCGCATCGAGCCAGTACTTGACCTCGAGCCCGAGCGCGGTGTCGCCGCTGATCACCAGCTTGCGCTGGAAAAACAGCGTGTCGGTGTCGGCCTCGCCACCGAGCAGCCGCAGGTAGTCCACCGCGGCGGCGCGCAGCGTCAGCGCGGGTTCGCCGCTGCCGGCACTGGCGGTACGGAAGCGCCCGCCTTCGCAGCGGAACGGCACTTCCAGCCCCAGGTCCTGCACCGTCAGCAGGAACACATGGCCTTCCAGCGCGGCCGGCGGCTCCAGCCAGCCGGCGCGGCGCGCCAGCTCCAGCGCCGCCACCAGCGGCAGCGCGCGCGCCCGCGCCGGCATGCGCCGGTGCACGCCGGTCATCAGCTTGTGCAATGGGCTCGTGTTCGCATTCATGCCCGTGCCTCCCACGCAATGCCGGCGCCGCCGTGCCAGTAGCCATTGCAGGGCTGCGCCCCCGCCGGCGTGATGCCGCTGGGCGCCGGCGCGCGCTCACCCGCGCGGATCGCCGCCAGTTGTTGCACCACCTCCAATGTGCCGGTCGAATGCGGGCTGACGCGCAGCATGTCCACGCCCATCGCGGCCATGGCGAGCGCCTCGCCGCACAGGTCCAGGCAGGTCGCGCTCTGCGTCTGCACGCCGTTGAGCGTGAAGAACGCCTGGCCTTCGCCGGTGGCGGCGACCAGGCCGTCCGGGTAGTCCATGCAGCGGAATTCGCAGCTGTCCTTGCGCAGCCGATGGTGGCGCGCGGTGAAGCAGCGCGCCGAGAACGCCAGCGGCATGCGGCCCCAGACAAAGGCTTCGACGCCGACGCCGCCCGGCCGCGCCGCGGCCAGCGCGGCCAGCGTGCGGCCGTCCATTTCCACCGGCACGACGCAGCCGGCCGCGCCCAGTCCGGACAGCCAGGCCAGCGTGTCGGCATGGTAGACGTTCAGGTGCGGGCCGGCGATGAAAGGCCGCCCGCCCATGCAGCGCACCGCGCCGAGGTCGTTGGCCTCGACGAGGTAGCCGTGCTGCTCGCAGGCGCGGCGCATCCAGGCGATGTCGGTATCGGACTCCACCAGCACCGGCGTGGACAGCACCACCTCCTTGCCGGCATCGCGCAGCATCCGGGCGATCTCAAGCCATTGCGCGTGGCGCAGCTCGTGGCGCCGCGTGCAGACGGTCTCGCCGAGGTAGACGCGGTCGACCGGAGCATCGGCGACCGCGGCGTAGAACTGCAGCACGCGCTCGCGCGGCCAGTAGTACAGCAGCGGGCCGAGGGCGATGCCGAATTGCGGCGCAGCATGTCGTGAAACAGCTTGCGGCGCTGTCGCCGCGGCGGTGTCGGGCATGGCGGGCTCCATCATGGCAAGGGTGGCGGCGGAATCGACGGGGGGATCAAGACGGGTCGCATCCATCCGCATCACCGCCATGGCCGGTCGTAGGCGCCCTGGGTCACCTGGTCGCCCTCGGCATGGCGGCCCAGCGTGGCCTGCCATTCCTGGCGCGGCGCGAAGCGGGCGGGATCGCCGCAGGCGTCGTCGATGGCGGCGCGCAGCACGCCGACCACGTCGGCGACATAGCGCGGGCTGCGCTGCCGGCCCTCGATCTTGATCGCGGCGATGCCCATGCCGACCAGCGCCGGCAGCAGCGACAGCGCGTTGAGGCTGGTGGGTTCTTCGAGCACGTAGCCGCGCTCGCCTTCCACTTCAAAGCGGCCCTTGCACAGCGTCGGATACCCGGCCGGCTCGCCCGGCGCGTAGCTGTCGATCAGGATGCCGGACAGGCGCGCCTGCATGGTGCCGTCCTGCTCGGTCCAGCGCACCGCATGCGCGGGGGAGCAGACCCCCTTGTTATTGGGCGAATCGCCGGTCGCGTACGACGACAGCAGGCAGCGCCCCTCGGCCATCACGCACAGGCTGCCGAAGCCGAACACTTCCAGTTCGACGCTGGTCTGCCGCGCCAGCTTGCCGATCTGCGCCAGCGACAACACGCGCGGCAGCACCACGCGGCGGATATTGAAGCGCTCGCGCATCAGTTCGATGGCATCGGCATGCGTGGCCGAGCCCTGCACCGACAGGTGCAGCCGCAGCCCGGGATGGCGTTCGCAGGCATAGCCCATCAGCCCGGCGTCGGCCATGATGACCGCGTCGGCGCCCAGTTCCGCGGCGGCGTCGACGGCGCGGTGCCACTGCGCCACCGCGCCCATCTGCGCAAAGGTGTTGATCGCGAACAGCACTTCGGCGCCGCGGGCGTGGGCTTCGGCGACGCCGGTGCGGATGTCGGCCTCGGTGAAGTTCAGGCCGCCGAAGTTGCGGGCATTGGTGGCATCGCGCAGGCCCAGGTAGACCGCGTCGGCGCCGTGCTGCAGCGCCATGCGCAGCGCCGCCAGCGAGCCGGCGGGCGCGACCAGCTGGGGCCGGCGTGGCGCGCAGGCAGGCGCTACGGTGGCCGCATCCGGGCCAGTACAGGCAGTTGTCATGGTGTGGGAAACAAGACAAGGAAAACAGGACAGGAACAGCGGCTGATGCTAGCCACGCGCTGGCGATATGGGCTTGATCGCGCGCAAACCGGCACCAACCGCACATGGCTGGCGCCGGCGTATGCCAGTTGGCGTAGGCCGATGGCAGGCAGCCCTCGTGGCCTTGACCTGCGGCAAACGCAGGGTCTTTCCGCTGTGCCACGCTTCGCCAGTCACCCCCCGCGCCAGGCCGGCTGCCGGCCACACGCGACTTACCTTCCGGAGATCCCATTTATGAACGAACACTGGCTGAAGCTGGCCGGCCGCCGCCTGTTGCCCATCGTGCAGGGCGGCATGGGCATCGGCATCTCGGCGCACCGGCTTGCCGGCGCAGTGGCACGCGAGAACGGCGTGGGCACCATCGCCAGCATCGACCTGCGCCACCACCACCCCGACCTGATGGCGCGCACCCGCGGCGGGCGCGACAAGGCGGCCATCGAAGCCGCCAACCTGGAGGCGCTCGACCGCGAGATCCGCGCCGCGCGCACGCTGTCGGAAGGCCGCGGGCTGATCGCGGTCAACGTGATGAAGGCGGTGGGCTCGCACGCCTCGCTGGTGCGCCAGGCGTGCGAAAGCGGCGCCGATGCCATCGTGATGGGCGCCGGACTGCCGCTGGACCTGCCCGAGCTGGCCGCCGGCCACCCCAGGGTGGCGCTGATCCCGATCCTGTCCGAGTCGCGCGGCATCGGCCTGGTGCTGCGCCGCTGGATGAAGAAGGGCCGGCTGCCCGATGCCATCGTGGTCGAGCACCCCGCCCATGCCGGCGGCCACCTTGGCGCCGCCACGATCCAGGACCTGTCCGAGCCGCGCTTCTCGTTCTCGCGCGTGCTGGCCGAATGCCGCGAGCTGTTCCAGTCGCTGGGGCTGGCATGGGACAGCATCCCGCTGATCCTCGCCGGTGGCATCGACAGCCATGCCAAGGTGCGGCACTGGCTCAACGAGGGCGCCGCCGCGGTGCAGCTCGGCACCGCCTTTGCCGTCACCGAGGAATGCGATGCGCATCCGGCCTTCAAGCAGGTGCTGGCCACGGCGCGGCCCGAGACGCTGCGCGAGTTCACCAGCGTGGCCGGGCTGCCGGCGCGCGCAGTGCTGACGCCATGGCTGTCGCGCTACCTGTCGAGCGAGGCCAGGCTGCAGCGCCGCGCCAAGGTACGCGAGTGCCTGGAAGGGTTCGATTGCCTGCAATCGTGCGGCCTGCGCGACGGCATCGGGCGCATTGGCCAGTTCTGCATCGACCTCAAGCTGGCGCAGGCGGTGCGTGGCGACGTGGAACGCGGGCTGTTCTTCCGCGGCAAGGGCGCGCTGCCGTTCGGCGAGGCGATCCGCCCGGTGGCCGAGCTGATCCACTACCTGATGACAGGGGAAAAGCCAGCGGCGCTGGTCCCTGCCAAGGTGGCCGCTACGGCCTGAACCTGCCTGCCGCGTGCCGGTTCGCCGGCACGCGCCGCCTGACTCCCCGACCGGGCGTCAGGCCACCGCCAGTTCGCCCGCGCCGGCCTGGCGCGCCAACCCATCCGGATCGATCAGGTAGATCTTGCCGCGCTCGATCCGCACCAGCCGCTCGGCGCAGAACCTGTGCATCACGCGCGACAGGGTCTCGGGCGTAATCCCCAGCTTGGACGCGATCACGCGCTGCGTGCAGGCCAGCCAGGTGCGCCGCGTGGCAAACGCCTGCTCGCGCAGGAAGCCCGCCACGCGCTGCAGCGCGCTCTGCAGGCTGATCGCCTCGATATCGCGCATCAGCCCATGCAGCCGGCCCGACAGGTTGCGCAGCAACTGCGCCGCAAGCAGCGGCTCCTGCATGACGGCCTGCCACAGCGCCGCCTTGCCGATCTGCAGCACCAGCGTGCGCGTCTGCGCCTGGCAGGCCATGCGGCCCGGCACGTCCAGGCAGAGCAGGTCTTCGCCGAAGGCCGCGCCCGGGCCGAAGACCTCGATGGCGCGCTCGCCGGTGGACTCGTCGCCGGCCGGCGGCTGCAGCGCCAGCTTGAGTAGGCCTTCCACCACGATATAGAGGCCGGCGCACGCCTCGCCGCCGCGGAACAGGTATTCGCCCTTGCGCAGGCAGCGCAGCGTTGCCGCCGCGCGCAGTTGCGCCACCACGGCTGCGTCGACGCCGCGGAACAAAGACAGGGCTTCCAGGTTGATGGCTTCACCCATGGTGATGACCTCCTTCGGCATGACTGCCTTCAGCATTCCAGGCCGCATGACGCGGCGGCAGGCCGCCACGGCGGCGCATCTGCCGCATGCAGCGCAACGCGGACAACAATTGCCAGCCCAGCCAGGCATTGGCCGCGGCGAGCACCAGGCCGGCGGCGCGCGCCAGTGCCACCGGCGCCAGCGGCAGCGCCAGCAGCAGCAGGTAGGCCGCCAGCAGCAGCCACGCCTGGCGGCGCTGCCGGTCGGGCACGATGATGGCCTGCATGGCCGGCACGCGCGCGCGCGGCGGCAGCAGCCGGCGCAAATGCAGCCAGACCAGGAACGGCACGATCTTGCCGAGCATCGCCGTGACCGGCAGCACGCCGGTGCCAATGAGCGCCATGGTGCCGGCCCACCACGCCAGCGGCGCATCCGCTGCGGGCCACACGATCGCCGCCGCCCCCACCACGGCAGCGCCCAGCATGCTGGCGCAGGCCACCGGCCACAGCGGCCACAGCGGATCCTGGCGGCGCCGCGCGCGCAGCGTGCCAGCCAGGCCGACGGCGGCCACCACGGCGACGAACGCCAGCCACGCCAGCAGCACCGCCTGGCCCAGGGCAGGCTGCCCGGGCCAGAGCAGGGTTGCGCCGCTGAACAGCGCCAGCGGCACCCAGTGCGCCATCGGCAGCCCGCGCGCGAATGCCGCCGGCAGGCGCCGCGTCTGCCAGAACATCGGCAATACGGTCGTGGCCACTCCGGTCACCAGTGCCGCCAGCCAGCCGCCCAGCGCCCAGGCCATATGGATGCCGAGCACCGGCGCCACCGGCACCTGCCACCAGCCGCCGAAGGTGCCGGCCAGCGCGATGCCGCACAGCACCGCCGCCAGCAGCGGCGCGCCGATGCCGGCCAGCGTGCGCGTGGTGGCGTCGACCGCGGCCACACGCCACCCCGCCGCCAGCAGCAACGCACCGGCCAGCAACAGCAGCACGCCTGCCCCCGCCGCTGCATGCATGCCGCCCGGGCTGCCGCCGAGCAGCCCGAAGCCCAGGCCGGCGGCCACGCCGGCCCCGGCCACGGCGACAAACGGTGCCAGCACGCCGGCACCCGGCACGGCCACGCCCGCCACCACCGGCATCATCTGGAACAACGCGCCCACCATCACCGGCATCAGCATGCCCAGCGCGAGCACATGGACCGCGACCAGCGCCAGCGGCGCAAAGCGGTCAGGCAAGCCATCGGCGGGCCCTGCCGCGAGCAGCAGCCCTGCCACGGCGCCCAGCCATGGCGCCGGGACCAGGCAACCGAACACCACCGCGGGACGCGGCGCGCGCTCGTAGTCGAGGTTGGCGGCCTTCATCTCGGTTGCCCTGCCTTCGCCAGCGCTAGGCAATGCCGTCGAGCACGGCATCAAGACCCGGCACATGCGCGCGGCACATCGGGAACAGCACGTTCTCTTCCTTGATGTTGTGCTGCTGCAGCAGCACCATCAGCGTGTCGGTCTCGGCCGCGAGCGCATTGGCGTCGCGCAGCGACAGCCATTCGCGCACGTTGTCCACCAGCGCGCGCACTTCGTCGTGTTCGTGGCGCATCACGGCAGTCGGGCCGCCGGCCATGCCGGTGGCCTGCTCGAAGGCGGGGAACAGCCGTGCCTCTTCCGCGCCGAAGTTGCCGGCCAGCGCCGCCTCCAGCTCGGCGAAGGCCGCCGCTGCCTCTGTCCAGTCGGCCTCGCGCAGCGCGCCTTCCAGGCGTGCCAGCGCGGCGTCGCAACTGCGGTGCTGCTGCACCAGGGTGTCGATGCCATCAGACATGGTGTGGATTCTCCGGACCGGTATTGACCGGATGCTAGGGCGCCGCCCGGCGTGGGGATTTGATCGGGGATAAGTCGGGCGCCAATAGCCGGTGTAAGAGCGCCAGCCTGTCGATCTATCACAACGTGATATGTCAATAGCGCCGTATTCATCACCATCCCGGTTGACTGCGAACGCGCAATGCGGCCCCGGGCGCACATGCGAACTGGCCGGCCTCGCGTTTTGTTGATCTGGCGCAGGTAGTGCGGCGCCTGTCACGCGGAGAATTGCCTTCCAGACGCGCGCGCGGCTGACAGCACGCCGGCGTTCCCCTGACAGGTAGCCCCCGATACCGAACCATGCCCTACACCGATCTGGCCGATCCCCCGGCCGAAGCGCAGGCCGCCACCCCGCTGCGCCATCGCCTGTCCACGCGCATCATCTCGCTGTCACTGGCCGTGCTGCTGGTGGTGCTCGGCATGATCTCCGGCACGCTGTGGCTGTCCTGGAAGCTCGAAGGCGCGGGCGCGGCGATCAATGACGCCGGCAGCCTGCGCATGCGCGCCAACCGGGTCGCGATCGAGCTGACGCTGGCGCACGCGCAGCGTGGCAACGCGCTGGCGATGCAGGTGCAGGCGCTGGACGGCACGCTGGCGCAGCTGCGCCGCGGCAACCCGTCGCGCCCGCTGTTCCTGCCCGACGAACCCGCCATCCACGCCCAGCTCGCGCGCGTGACGCAGGACTGGCATACCCGGCTGCGCCCGATCGCCATGGCCGGCACCGACAGCACCGCGCCGGCGCGCTATATCGCCGCGCTGCCTGGCTTCGTGGCGCAGGCCGACACGCTGGTCGGCATGATCGAGCACGACAGCGCGAGCAAGACCGACCTGCTGCGCCTGTCGCAGACGGCGTTGGCGCTGATGGCCTGCGTGGGCACAGTGGCCGTGATCTACCTGCTCTACCTGTGGATCATCCTGCCGGTGCTGCGGCTGCAGGACGGCCTGCGGCGCATGGCCGCGCGCGAGTTCTCGCTGCGCCTGCCGGTGGAGACCCGCGACGAGTTCGGCACCCTCAGCGAAGGCTTCAACCGCATGGCCGGCGAGCTGCAGGGCCTGTACCGCGACCTGGAGGCGCGCGTGGCACAGAAGACCGCCGAGCTGGAACGGCAGAACCGCGACCTGGAAACGCTGTACGACATCGCGGCGTTCCTGAACCAGGCCAGCGACGCCGACACCATGGCGCGCGGCTTCCTGGCGCGCGTGATGCGCCAGTTCGACGCGGAAGGTGGCAGCGTGCGCGTGCTCGACCCGCGCCACGGCCGCATGCACCTGCTGGCCAGCGCTGGCCTGCCCGCGGCGCTGGCCGAAGCCGCGTCCTGCGCCGCCACTGACGCCTGCCACTGCGGGGAGGCCACGCGCGAAGCGGTGGTCACGATCGCCGACCTGCGCGGCTTGCATCGCGCCGGGGACCCGGACGGCGCGCCGTGCGCGCGCAACGGCTTCCGGGCGCTGGCGGCGTTCCGCATCGAAAGCCAGCGCGGCGCCACCGGGGTGTTCGCGCTGCATTTCCGCAGCCCGCGTGCGCTGCCCGCCTCCGACCGGCAACTGCTCGAAACGCTGGGCCAGCACCTGGGCACGGCGCTGGAGCACTTGCGGCTGTCGGCGACGGCGCGCCAGCTGGCGGTGGTGGAGGAACGCAACCTGGTGGCGCAGGGCCTGCACGACAGCATCGCGCAGGGCCTGAACTACCTGAACCTGCAGGTGCAGCTGCTTGACGCCGCGGTCGCGCGCGACGACCTGGCCGAGAGCCGCGAGATTGTGCCGATGCTGCGCCACGGCGTGGAGGAGAGCTACCAGGACGTGCGCGAGCTGCTCAATAATTTCCGCTCGCGCCTGGGCGGCGGCGAGCTGCGCCCGGCAGTGGAAGACACCGTGGCGCGCTTCCGCCGCCAGTGCCGCACCGAAGCCACGCTCACCATCGACGAGCACGCTGACGGCATCGGCGCGGGTGGCCGGCCGCTGGCGCCGGAACAACAGCTGCAGGTGCTCTTCATCCTGCAGGAAGCGCTCTCCAACGTGCGCAAGCACGCGCTGGCCGCGCACGTGACGGTGGCGCTCAGCCACGGCCGCGACTTCCGCCTGGTGGTGGAAGACGACGGCGAAGGCTTCGATCCCGCAGAACTCGCCACGCGCGCCGATGCGCATATCGGCCTGAACATCATGCGCGAGCGCGCCGCGCGCCTTGACGCGCAGCTGCACGTGCAGGCGGCCCCCGGCCGCGGCGTGCGCATCGAGCTGGTGCTGCCGCGCCGCGCCCCACAGACCACCGAGACCCAGCCATGACCATTCGCATCCTGCTGATCGACGACCACACCTTGTTCCGCTCCGGCATCCGCGCGCTGCTGCAGCGCCAGTCCGATTTCGAGATCGTCGACGAAGCCGCCGATGGCGTGGAGGGCATCAAGCGCGCCAAGCAGCATCGGCCCGACGTGATTCTGCTGGACCTCAACATGCCCGGCCTGTCGGGGCTGGAGGCGCTGCAGCTGCTGGTGGAAGACCTGCCGCAGACCGCGGTGATCGTGCTGACGGTGTCCGAGGAAGCCGAGGAGCTGGCCGCCGCGCTGCGCAGCGGTGCGCGCGGCTACCTGATCAAGAACATCGAGACCGAGGCGCTGATCGCTGGCATCCGCCGCGCCGCGGCGGGCGAGCCGGTGATTTCCGACAGCATGACGGCCAAGCTGGTGGCGCAGTTCCGCACGCCGGCGCCTGCCGCCGCACCGCGCCACGACGACGCGCCGCGCCTGACCGCGCGCGAGCGCGAGATCGTGCAGGGGCTGGCGCGCGGCGAAAGCAACAAGGAAATCGCGCGCGATCTCGGCGTGGCCGAAAGCACGGTGAAGATCCACGTGCAGAACATCCTGAAGAAGCTCAACCTCGCCAGCCGCGTGCAGGTGGCGGTCTACGCGGTCGAGCATGGCCTGACCGAGGCGGGCTGAGCGCGCGGCCACGCCTGCGCCAATGTGCTGCGCGAGCCGTTGTGCAGGGCGCCAAAGCCACTCGCAGCGCACCGAGAGTCGTCCGATTCCTACACCGATATCAGCCCCTGCCCGGAAGGATGCGGGCGAGGCTTGGCATAGGCTGAACCTTGAGCAGTGGCCTTTCAGATGCGCGGCCGCTTCGGTACGGAAGCCCCGGCGTCCCCGATCCACGAACAAGGAGCACACCATGGGAATCGGCACTATCCTTCTGATCATTCTTGTCCTGCTGCTACTGGGTGCCCTGCCGGCCTGGCCGTACAGTTCCGGCTGGGGCTACTGGCCAAGCGGCGGCCTGGGCCTGATCGTCCTGATCGTGCTGCTGCTCGTGGTTCTCGGCCGGATATAGCGTTCCGGCCGGCCAGCAGGCGGTAGCGGCCAGCAGGCCCCGGCATGGGCGGCATCGCTGCGGCGTTGCCGCCCATGCCGGGGCCGCGGCCGCGTTGCCCGTTTTTCCGCCACCCCATCTTTTCTGCCACCCTCCAAGGAGACTGACATGCCAGCCAGATCAAAGGCGCAACAGCAGGCCGCGGGAGCGGCGCTCTCCGCCAAGCGCGGGGATACGAAGGTCGGATCGCTGAAGGGCGCCTCGCGCTCGATGTACAAGTCGATGAGCGAAAAAGAACTCGACAAGATGGCATCGACCAAGACCAGGAAACTGCCGAAGCACAAATCGGAGCGCTGAGGCGTTCCCCTTCCTCCCGTCGTTCCCGCTGGCGCGGGAACGGCGCGCCGTTCGTTTAGTCGTTCGTTTAGTCCTTCAGTCCTTCCCTTACTCGTTGTTTGCCGGCCCGCCGCAAAATCCCGGCAGCCGCCTGGCCTTGCTGCTGCGCGCCAGCTTGATCGATTCCGACAGCGCCAGCCCGAAGCCCGCGATGCTGTCGAGGTCCTGCCGCACCCGATCGCGCAGGAAGCCGGCCCAGCAGAAATCCCCATACGCCCCGGCCGGCTTGCGGTAGGCGCCGGCCGCGCGCGCAAACGCTGCCAGGCTGCGGTACGGATCGTCGCGCATGCCCATCACGGTGGGCGGCAGCGCCTTGGGACCGTGGAGCTTGCCGTGCTCGTCGTACGGGTGGACGTGGCCGAGCCGGCGCATGCGCTTCCAGAACGCGGACGGGCTCAGTGCGCTCAGGTCGTGCAGGATGCGCACCGGCCCCCACTGGTATCCCAGCGCCAGCCAGGCCCGCGCCCAGTGATGATGGTCGACGATATAGAGGCTGCCGCCGGGGCCCGCCACGGTCTTGATGCGATGCCTGCGCATGAAGCGCCGCAGCGCCGCGCGGTCGTTGGGGTCCGCGTGGCGCTGCGTGACTTCCATCTTGTCCCTGACATGGGCATAGCCCAGCGTGAGCTGCGTGGGACGCAGCCGCGCCAGTTCCGCAATGGCATTGCCGTTCCTGGCGCTGGCGCGGCCGCGCCGTTCAGTCGTGTTCGACACGCTTCTGGTTGACGAAATGCTCGAGTTCGCTGCCAGGATCCTCGTTGCCGGTGGATTGCTCGGCTACCGATTCCCGTGCCAGTGGCCGCGGCCAGTACTCGCCCTCGCCCCCCTGCACCGGCTCGCCGTGCACGTTCGCGTCGAAGTCGGTCCACTGGCCGCATTCCCAGCGGCCCTGCGCGCGCTCCAGGTGGCTCGCGCCGGCTTCGCGCAGCACGTCGATCGCGACCGACGACAGGCCATTGCCGACGCAGGCAGCCAGCATCACGTTGGCGGCGCTGTCATCGGCGCTGTCATCGGCGCGGGCATCGTCATTTGTCCCGGCCTCCGCCTCGCCTGGCGGCCGGACCGACATGATGGAAACGTCCCATACCGAAAAACCCCGCGCGAACAAGATCCGCGCCGCGTCTTCGGCGCTGGCGATGGAGTCGAAGCGACCCGCTACGATCGGTGACATGGTGGCTCCCTGGTATCGATGAATGGATGCGGTACTTTTCAAGGCCGCTTGCAAGAGCCACGCCCGCGCCGGACCTGCACGATGGCGTCCGTGGCAGCGCGCGGCACGTGCAATTTTTGCAAGCGCGGCGCCCGAACTACATGCGCGGCTTGTGCGGCGGTGCGCGCGGCGCCGCCCGCTCAGCCGTTGACGACCTCGCCGCCGTTGATGTGCAGGATCTGCCCCGTGATATAGCTGGCCGCATCCGAGGCCAGGAATACGAAGCCCGCTGCCACTTCGAACGGCTGCCCCGGCCGGCCCATTGGCGTCTTCTTGCCGAACTCTGCAACTTCCTCCGCCGTAAAGGTGGACGGGATCAACGGCGTCCAGATCGGGCCCGGCGCTACACCATTGACGCGGATGCCGCGGTCGACCACCTGCAGCGCGAGCGAACGCGTGAACGACACGATCGCGCCCTTGGTCGCCGAATAGTCGAGCAGGTGCTTGCTGCCACGGTACGCCGTCACCGACGTGGTGTTCAGGATCGACGCGCCCGGCTTCATGTGGGGCAGCACCGCGCGTGTGAGGTGGAACATGGCAAAGACATTGGTGCGGAAGGTGGCCTCGACCTGGCTTTCGTCGACGTCTTCCAGGGATTTCTCGGGATGCTGCTCGGCAGCGTTGTTGACCAGGATATCGAGCTTGCCGTATTGGTGCAGCGTCTGGCGGGCAACCCCTTCGGCATGGCTGCAGTCGGCCAGATCGCCCGCGACCGCGAGGCACTTGCGTCCGGAGGCTTCGACCAGTTCGACGGTTTCGCGGGCGTCGGCATGCTCGTCGAGGTAGGCGATGGCAATGTCGGCGCCTTCGCGCGCGAAGGCCACCGCGATGGCGCGGCCGATGCCGCTGTCGCCGCCGGTGATCAGCGCCACGCGCCCTTGCAGGCGGCCGCTGCCGACGTAGTCGTCCGCGCCGCTGTCCGGCTGCGGCCGCATGGGTGCTTCCAGCCCGGGTTGGCGATCCTGGTGCTGGGGTGGAACGCTCTTCGGTGTGGACATGGCTGACTCCTGTCTGTGGAGGGCACGCCGGCCCCTGCGCGTGCCGCGCAAGTTCCATGCCGCTGGGATGCGCCCGGCATGCTGCCGCGGCGGCGCGTCCCGCCAACTGCGGTGACGTGGCAGCCGCCCGTAACCGTTACATCGCCCGGCAATCCTTACAGCGCCGCAGCGCGCGCCGCGGCGTGCCGGCGCGGTAGCGAAGGGGCACGGTTTTTGCGGCTTTCCGGTTGCGGCTTTTCCACTGCGGAAACCGCTGCACTTCAACGGCCCGGCGCCCAGCCGGACCATTCAGCCAGGAGGCAAGCAATGTTCAACTTCCGCAACGACCGCGGCAGCCGCCGGGGCAATCAGGGCCAGGCCCGGCGCGACGAGGGCCGGGGCAGCGGCTCGGAAGACTGGGGCCAGGAGTGGGGCGAAGACTGGCGCGGTGATGAGCGCGCAGAGCAGCGCGAGGCCCGCGGCGGCGAATCCGCGCGCCACGGCGGTCCGTGGTACCAGCAGGACACGCCCGCCGGCCAAGGCCGCGGCCGCTGGGGCCAGCCGGGCTATGGCGCTTCGGATGCTGGCGGTACTGGCCATCCCTATAGCAGCAGCTACGGCGGCTACCGTCCGTCGGCGCAAGACAGCGGCTATCGCAGCCAGGAGCGGGAATCGGGCTATGGTTACCGCGACGAAGACCGCTTCGGGCCGCGCGGCCGCGGCGGCGAGCGCGACGACCGGGGCGGCGGTGGCGAGCGTGGCGGCCGCGCCATGCACTGGCGCGAAGGCATGGAGCGCGACCGCAGCCAGCGCGGCGGCGAGCCGAGCTATGGCAGCGGCTACTATGGCGATTCCGCCAGCGGCGGCCAGTCGTTCAGCGGGGGGCAGCGGGTCTATCCGGACGATTACGGCTACCGCCGCAGCCGGGCCTTCGGCCAGCAAGCGGCCGCGCAGCATGCGGGCCGGCGCATGACCGGACCCAAAGGCTACCGCCGCTCGGATGAGCGCGTGCGCGAGGATGTCTGCGAGCGCCTCGCCATGAATCCGTATATCGATGTCGGCGACGTCAGCGTGGAAGTCGCCAACGGCGTGGTCACGCTGGACGGCACCGTGCGCGAGCGCCGCGAGAAGTATGTCATCGAGGAAATCGCTGACGCGGTGTTCGGCGTGACCGAGGTCGACAACCGGCTGCGCGTGGCACGCGGGCAAGGTGACCAGGGCGCGCGGGGCTCGGCCTGGGCCGCCGGCTCGGAAGTCGGTGGCGAAGACATCGGCATGGCGGGCGACACCGGCACATCGCCGGAACGCACGCTGAACAAGAGCTGAACCAGCCATCCGGCGCGGCGCGGCGCGACCAAGCGTCGGGCCGCGCCGCGCCGACATGCCGCGCCAACCACGCAAATTCCGTCCCGGCAGCAAGCTGATGGTGCCCCTGGACGCGCTGCACCCGACCCAGATTACTGTCGGCGGCTACCACGTGGCCCAAAAGGTCCACGTGACACGCCGCGTGCCACCCGAGCACCGTGCTGCGTTCCTGGACCGGCACCGCGTCCACCTGGTGGTCGGGCCGGAACAAGGCCTCTACGTGGTCGACCACCATCACTGGGGGCGTGCCTGGCACGACCTTGGCCTGACCCAGGTGCCCGGCGTCGTCCGCGCCGATGTCAGCGATCTCGACGTGCCGGCGTTCTGGCGCTACATGGTGGCCAACCACCTGGTCCACCCGTATGACGAGCACGGCCGCCGCCGGCCGCTGACCGAGCTGCCCGAGGCCATCCACGACATGCTCGACGATCCCTACCGCAGCCTGGAGGCGTTCGTGCAGCTGGCCGGCGGCTATCGCAAGGTCAAGACCGCCTACCCGGATTTCCGCTGGGCTGACTATTTCCGCCGCAACGTGCCGGGCCCGTTCGACACGGCGCATCACTTTGCCGCCGCACTGGCGCGCGCGTTCCGCCTGGCGCATGCCGATGGCGCGCGCGAGCTGCCCGGCTATCTCGGCCCGCTGCCTCGCTGACGCGCATGCCGGATGGCCACCCGCACGAACTGGCGCCCACCGAATACCCGCTCAGCTATCAGCTATCAGCTATCAGCTATCGCGCCGCGGCCAGCAGGCGCAGCAAGCGGGCTTCGTCCGCACGCAGCCTGGCCACCGATGGGGCCCTTCCGCGGGCTTCGAGCACACCGCACAGGTAAGCCTCGATGACGCCGGGGTGCACATAGCACTTGCGGCAAACCGCCATGGTGTTGCGCAGCTGGTGCGCCACCTCGCGGATTGCGTCGGCCACGGCCTTCTTGCGTGCGGTGTCGCTGGCTGCCGGCGGCAGCTTGCGCAGGATCGACAGCGCATGCACGCTGCCGGCCCAGGTGCGGAAATCCTTGGCGGTAAATTCGCCCCCCGTCGCCTCCTTCAGGTAGGCATTGACGTCGGCCGAGCCGATCTCGCGGATCTCGCCGTCGCTGTCGCGATACTTGAACAGCCGCTGGCCCGGCAGGTCGGCGCAGTTGCGCACGATGCGCGCCAGGCGCGGGTCGTTGACCGAGACGTCGTGAGTGATGCCGCTCTTGCCGGTGAACTGGAAGCGCAGCCGGCTGCCGCGCACGGTCACGTGCCGGCGCCGCAGCGTGGTCAGGCCGTAGGTACGGTTTTGCTGCGCGTAGCGCGGCGAGCCCACGCGCACCAGCGTGGCATCGAGCAGCACCACCACCGCCGCCACGACTTTTTCACGCGGCATGCCGTTGCGGCCCAGGTCGCGCGCGGCGCGGGCGCGCAGCCGCGGCAGCACCGTGCCGAAGGCGGGCAGGCGCGCGTACTTGTCTGAATCGCGCAGTGCCGCCCATTCGGGGTGGTAGACGTACTGCTTGCGCCCGCGCGCGTCGCGCCCCGTGGCCTGCAGGTGGCCGCGCGCATCCGGGCAGATCCACACCGACTCGTAGGCCGGCGGGATCGCCAGCGCGGCGATGCGCGCCAGCGTGGCTTCGTCGCGCACGCGCTGGCCATCGGGGCCGATATAGCTGAAGCCGCTGCCCTGGCGGCGCCGTGTGATACCCGCGCTGCCGTCATCGACGTAGCGCAGGCCGGCATCGCGCAGCACGGCGTCAAGCGCCGCGGCCGGCTCGGTGGCGGGCAGGGTGCTGTCCATGCAGGCGGCGTGCTGGCAGCGGGCGCCACTCAGCACTATTCGGCGCTGGCCGGCGGAGCGCCGGCGGAACCGGCAGCCGGCGGCGGCACCGCTCCGCCCATGGCGACGAGCTC
Organism: Cupriavidus phytohabitans; assembly: GCF_017815025.1. Lineage (NCBI taxonomy): Bacteria > Pseudomonadati > Pseudomonadota > Betaproteobacteria > Burkholderiales > Burkholderiaceae > Cupriavidus > Cupriavidus phytohabitans. The sequence goes on along the minus strand of NZ_JAGIQB010000017.1, from coordinate 105,293 downwards.
GTCGTCGGGCTCCGGTGCCGCCGGCCGCGGCTTCGGCTCCACGGCACTGTCGGCGCTGACCGGGCCGGCGCGCGCCACGGTGACCATCTCGCGCAGCCAGTTGACCAGCAGGCTGCTGTAGGCGCGCTGGCTTTCCTCGTCGGTCAGCCCGTGGTCGGCGCCCTTGATCACGCGGTAGGTCATCGAGTTGGCATGCACGCATGCGTCGACATAGCTCATCACCGCGGCATGCGGGACTACCTGGTCGTGCTCGGATTCGATCACCAGCACGTCGCCGCCGAATTCCGCGCAGGCGCGCACCGCGCGGTTGTCTTCCGGCGGGACCACGCTGCGCCGGTACGCCACCAGGTCCTGTTCACGGTGCAGCTGGCGCTTGGGCAGCTCCCAGCCGGAATCCATGTACAGCGCCGGCGCGCGGAAGCCCATCCAGCGCACCGGGCGCATCGCGCTGAGCAGCGCCGCCAGGTAGCCGCCGTAGCTGCTGCCCACCACCGCGATGGCATTGCGATCGACTTCCGGCTGCCGCACCAGCGTGTCATACGCGGCGACCACGTCGGCCAGGTTGCGCATGCGGGTGACGGTCTCGTACTGCGACCTGGTGCCGGCGTGGCCGGTCAGGTCGAAGGTCAGGCAGACGCAGCCCAGCCCCGCAACCTTGCGCGCGCGCGCCAGGTATTGCTGCTGGCTGCCGCCCCAGCCGTGCACGAACAGCACGCCGGGCAATCTCGTCTGCGGACTGATCAGGGTGCCGGCAATGGTGCCGCCCTCGCTTTGAATCTGCAGCAGTTCTTCATGGGTTGCCATGGGAATCGGGCTCCAGTCTTGCGTACTTGGTCAGGGGACCGACGTGGCGGTCCTCTCCCTGGAAATAGATCACGGCGCCGGCGGGCACGTGCACGTTGGCGCCGTACACCTCGCGCGTGGACGCCACCACCCGGGTGCGGCCTGGATCATCCTGCAGCGCCGCCAGTGCCGCCAGCTCGGCACCGGTGGCGCCGCCTACGCGCCACGACTGCTCGAGCACACCGCCAAGCACCTGCTCGCGGTCGGCGCCGGGACCCGCGGCCGGGCCGAAGGCCACGTCGTAGTTGCAGCGCGTCAGCAACATGCCGTCATAGCAGGCCAGCGCGGCGTCGTGATACACCATCGCCGCGCGCACCGCAGCCAGCGTGCGCGCCTCGAACGGCTGCCGCAGCAGCGTGTCGAAGCCGCCGCGCACCACCGTCAGCGTCGAGCCGCCATAGACCTGCCGGCCACTGTTGTTCTGCGTCAGTCCCTGCGTGCCGCAATAGCTGGCGCGCAGTCCGGCCAGTTCCACCTGGCCAACGCTATAGGTCTGCGGCGCGTCCAGGTCCCGCTCGACCACGATGCCATGCGCTTCGACCACGGCATCGGGCATGGCTGCAAGCGCTTCGTCCAGCGCGCGCTCGCAGTCGACCACGGACTGGCCCAGCCCGCCGATGCCGCATGGCTCCTTCAGCCGCACCGGGCCCAGTGCCAGCAGGCGCATGCCGGCGGTGCGCGCATCGGCGAGGGTGAACGCAGTGAAGCCCGGCAGCGTCGCGCCGACCACGCGCTGCACGAAGGCCTCGTTCCATCCTTCTGGCGCGGCCGCGCCCGGCTCGACCAGCCCGTGCGTGATCGCCTTGGTGGCAACGAACGCGTACGGCACCACGCCGCCGAACAGGTCGCCCTCCCCGTGCACGCCGAGGCGCGCGGCAAGATCCTGCCCGACCAGCGTCTGCGCGGGCACCAGGTACGGCCGCGGCTGTCCCGGCGCGGCATCATCGTAGGCACCGGCGTACCCGATCCCTGCGATCTCGGCCACCTTGCGCGCGATATTGGCCATGGTGGTGCCAAGGTGGCTGTCCGGTTGCCCCAGTGCGTCGCAGCCGTACACCATGACCGCGCGTGATGCGGCGGCGGCCGGGCTCATCTGCCTGCGCTTGCTTGCCTTGTTCGGATCGGACACGGGGTGGCTCCTTGCTCGATGACCTGGTTGGCGCGACAAGTTGACGCTACCGCGGCATGCGTGCCGCGGCCCGGTGCTGCGGCTTATGGACTGGCGTCGGCAATGGCATGCGCATCGGCGCCGCTGCCGCCGTCCTTCGGGCGGTACTGCCGCGAGGCGCGGGCCTTCTGCTTGGCCGCGTGGTTTTCGCGCGCCTCGTCCAGCGAATGGCTCATCTTGAGCCCGTTTTCCTTGTCGGCCAGCTCGGCCAGCTGGCGGTAGAAGGTAGCCAGCTGCAGCAACTCTTCCTCGTCGAGGTCTTCGATCGAGACCAGCATGTTGCTGGCTTCGCGGTGCGAGGCCAGCAGCTCGTTGAGCTTGAGGTGAACCGCGACGGCGTCCTTGTTCTGGCTCTGCTGGATCAGGAACACCATCAGGAAGGTGACGATGGTGGTGCCGGTGTTGATGACCAGTTGCCAGGTCTCGGAGAACGCGAACATAGGCCCGGTGATGGCCCAGGCAGCCACCACGCCGAGCGCGAGCACAAATGCAGTGGGAGAGCCGGCCTGGCGCGTGGCACCACCCGCGAAGCGGTCAAACGCGTGCAATATGCTGGCACGCCTGCCAGACGCTGGCGGATGATTGACGCGCGGCAGGTTCGGGCTGGACTTGCTCATCGTTGCGCTCCTCGATTGCGCCTTGCTCGTTCGCGCCGTGCGCCGGCACGGTGGCATGCTGATTTCATTGTATGGAGGGCATGGGGCCGAGGTGCAGCGGGCGCAGTCCTACAACGCGCGCAGCACTTGCGTGGCAGCCCGCGGCACACGGCTCGCGTTCCTGCAGCGTGCGGCGCGCATGCCGGTGGCCGCTTGCGCGGGAATGGTTCTTGCACCGGACAGGGTTTTTCTGTCGAGGAGCCGAAATGAACCAGAACGCCCCTTCCCCATCCGACGACGACGAAGCGCTGCGCGTGGCAGTGCGCGCCGAGATCGCCGCGGCATTCGACGGCCGCTTTCCCGAGGGCGTGACGCTCGAAGTCGCGGATCGCCGGGTCACCGTGCGGGGCTGCGTGGAGGATGCCGACACCGCGCAGCGCATCGAGAAAGCCGCGGCCGTCAGCGCCGGCGTGCTCGGCGTGCACAACGCGCTGTCGCTGCGCCATGAAGGGCCACAGGCGGCACCGGCGCAGCCCGAAGACAGCGGCATGCAAGCCGACCCATCGCAGCGCCCGTACGGACAGATCAACCACAAGGTCTGACTCCCAAAAAATGGAAGCGCCGGATCGGATCCGGCGCCTCGTTCATCGCTCACTGGCTCACGGCGCTGTCTCCCTCGCTCAGTCCGCTTCAGCCCGCCTCAGCCCCACGGATCGTAGCGGTCCGCTTCCCAATACGGCGAAATGCCGTAGTACTGGTGAATGCTGGTAGCCCACTGCGAATCGGCCATGCTCGGCCAGTGGTCCTTGTCAAACCCGGGCGCGGCCTTGAGCCGGTCTTTCTCGACGCCGAGCACGAAGCACTTGCGGCGCGTGTCGAGCGTGAGCGCGGACCACGGCAATGCAAAGAGCTTCTCGCCGATGCCGAGGAAGCCGCCCATGGCCAGCACCGCATACGCAACGCGGCCGCCAAGGACATCGATCATGATGTGGTCGATGGTTCCGATGTCGTCGCCCGCCGGGTCGACCACCTTGTTGCCCTCGAGCGTATCGGCGGCCATCACGAACGGGCCGGGGCCCGGGGAATCGCGGTCGATGCCGCCGACGATCGATGCGCCGCGCGGCTGTTCGCCGGGGGATTCAGGTTGGACTGGGGTCATGGACACCTCCGTTTTGGGTTAACAAGTCGCTGCAGAAAGTCATTCGGTGCGGGGCCGGATGCCCCGTGCCTGGCGGCGCGCGTCCGCCGGCACCGGCGGCACCAGCGGGTCGAAATCCATCCAGCGGCCGTCGAGCCATTGCCCGTCGGCGCGCTCCACGTCCTTGGCGCCTTCCTGGCGCAGCAGGTCCGCCACCGCGGCGGTATCGCCGCTGGGAACGTGCGCGGCCAGCAGCACGCCGGCATTGCGCACCGGCGGCTGGCCGGTCACCGGATCGCGGCGCCCATCGCGCGCCAGCGCCAGCGCGCCCGCGAGCGAGCCGAGGTACGCGCCCAGGCCCACGGCAAAGACCAGCACAAGGATCGACAACGGCGGCACGGCTGAGAGCGCCGACACCAGCATCGCGCCCACGGCAGCGCCCGCCGCGGCGCCGATCACCACGCCGGCAATGGCACCGGCGCCGGACTTGCGCGCGCCGGCATCGGCTGCGTGGTCTCCACCCACCGCGTAAGCGGCGTGCTGCCCGGGCGGATTGACGTAGAACAAGCTGAGGTCCTGGTCCGCGAAACCGCGTGCCTTGAGGCGGCTGGCGACGGATTCGGCGGTACTGAAACTATCGAATCGACCTGCGACGATAGCGGTCATGCTGGCTCCATTTCTTGTTGATCGGAATCGCGCATCGGCTACGCTAGCGGCCGCGCACGCTGCCCTTGCGCTGGCCCGCCGGCTTGGCCCCCACGGGCTGCTGCTCGCTGCCGCGCTTGAGCTTCCAGTCGACGTCGTCGCGCGCGGTCTGCGTCTTCCTTTCGGCGTGCATGGCGGCGCTTGGCGAGATCGGGTCGCTGGCCGGGAAGGTCATCTCCAGGGAGTCGTCGACGGCGGCCTGGTAAGTCCTGGCTTCCTTGCCGCGCTGGGGCTTGTCGGAGGCGGCGCTGGCGCGCATCGCCTGCGGCTTGTCAGCCTTCGCGGCGGTCTTGGCTGCGGGGCGGGCCGTGGTCTTTGTGGCGGTCTTTGCAGCAGGCTTGGCGGCTGGCTTTGCAGCGGGCTTGGCGGCTGGCTTGGCGGCCTTGGCAGCAGGCTTGGCCGCGGGCTTCGCTGCCGGCTTGGCCGCTGGTTTCGCCGTGGCCCTGGTCGCAGTCTTTGCAGCAGGCTTCGCGGCCGGCTTCGCGGCTGGCTTGGTGGCCGATCGCGCGCCAGGCTTGGCCGAGGACCTTGCGGTGGATGCCGAGGATTTCGCGCCGGACGGCTTGTGGGCAACCTGCGCGGCCTTGTCGGACTTGCGGCTGGCTTTAGGCATGGTTGTTCCCTCCTTGGTTGAGTGACTTACCCATGCAAAGGCCGGGCCAGACTGGCCGGGCCGAACCGCCGCGCGCTACCTGCCCGCCGGGCGCCACGCTGGGCGCGCCGCCGGCGCCCGGCCAATGCGCGCCGCGCCGGACATGCCGGTAAAAACTACATCGTCAAGCAAAGGATGGAAGGCGCGCGCAATGCGCGCTGTCACGCCATACGTGGCTGGCGCGGGAACCTGACGGCGATGCAGACGCTGACCTTGTCCGTTTGGCAGCCGTCGCTTTCGGCGCTGAGCATGGCGCCATGCATCTCGACCATGCGCCGCGTGAGCAGCAGCGCGGTGCTCTGCCGCGCCTGTGTGGCACCATCGGCCGCGGCGCGGCGGCCGAAGAAGTCGGTCAGCGCCGCCAGCCGGCTCGCGCTGCGCTGCTGGTCCAGCGGCGGGCTCTCGGTGATGCGCAGCTTCACGTGGGCGGGCTCGCCGAACAGATGCAATGCCACCGAGCCCCCCGCGGGCGCGCGCCAGATGCAGTGCACCAGCAGGTGCCGCAGCAACGGGCTGAGGCGGGTCGCATCGCCGTCGATGCCATACGCGCCATCCCCCGCGCCGTCGGTGGTGACGGGGGCCAGCAGCACCCCTCGCGCCTCGGCGGCCGGACGGCGGTCGGCAATGGCCTGCGTGGCGGCATCGAGCAGGTCGACGCGCTGCCAGCTCGGCGCGCGCTCGTCGGCCAGCAGGCGCACCGATTCCTCCATTTCCTCGATCAGCGCCAGCTGCTGCTGGGTGCCGGCGCGAATCCCGTCGAGCGCGCGCTGCGCCGGGGCCGGCGCCGTATCGAAAGCGCGGTCCAGCACGTAGGCCCAGCTCTGGATGGCATTGAGCGATGAGCGCAGGTCATGAGCAGACTGCTCGATCAGCGTACTGACTTCCTGCACCGCGCGCACCACGGCCGCGTCGGCGGAATCCGCGCCGGCGGCCACGTCCGCGGAATGATCGTCAGGAACGTCCGGCTGGCTGGACGGCGGCTGCGGTTGCATCATGGTCGGATTGGCGTCTGGTCGGCCAGGTTGGCTGCTTGGCCTGGAAGCAAGAAACGTGCTGCACGCAGCGCTGGGAGGCCGGCCCGCATGGCATCCCCGGCCAGTCAACCGGTCGCCGACGATCCCGTGTCGTTGCGCGAGGCGCGCAGCCACTCGGGCAGCTCCCCGCGGGCGGCATAATCTTCCAGCCGGTTGTACAAAGTCTTCAAGCTGATACCAAGGATCTCGGCGGCATGCTTCTTGACGCCGGCGCACTGCTCCAGCGTGGCGAAGATCAGCTGGCGGTCGGCGTCGGCCAGCGACATGCCCACCGGCACCGATACCACCGCCGCGCCGGGGGCCTGCGTGGCCGCCACCTGCAGCGGCACCTGCACCTCGGTGATGAGGTCCTCGTCGGCCATGATAAAAGCGCGCTGCACGAAATTGCGCAGCTCGCGCACATTGCCCGGCCAGGCATGCAGGCGCAGGCTGTCGAGCACGCTGGGGGCGAAGCGCCGCTGTGTGCCCTGCTCGCCATTGAGCTGGTCCAGCATCAGGTTGGCGATCTGGATCACGTCGTCGCCGCGCGCGCGCAGCGGCGGCAGTTCCACCGGGAACACATTGAGGCGGTGGAACAGGTCGGCGCGCAGCTTGCCGTCGGCCACAGCCTCTTCCGGGTTGCGGTTGGTGGCGGCCAGCACGCGCACGTCGGCATGGCATTCGCGGTTGGTGCCTACGCGCATGAAGGTGCCGGTTTCCAGCACGCGCAGCAGCTTGACCTGCAACTCGGCCGGCATCTCGGTGATTTCGTCGAGGAACAGCGTGCCGCCGTCGGCGCGCTCGAAGTAGCCCTTGTGCTGGCGGTCGGCGCCGGTAAAGCTGCCGCGCTCGTGGCCGAACATCTCGCTCTCGATCAGCGTGGGTGAGATCGCGCCGCAATTGACCGCGAGGAAGGGCTGGCGGCGCCGCGATGACAGCTCATGCACGGTCTGCGCGGCCAGCTCCTTGCCGGTGCCGCTTTCGCCGATCAGCAGCACCGTGGCCTCGGTGGGCGCCACGCGCGCGAGCTGGTCATAGACCGCCTGCATCACTTCCGAACTGCCCATCAGCCGGCCAAAGCGGCCGTAGCGGCGCAGTTCGCCGCGCAGCGAATGGATTTCGGCGCGCAGCTCGCCGGTGGTGGCCAGGCGCTTGAGCACGGTCTGCAGCCGCGCCACGTTGATCGGCTTGACCAGGTAGTCGGTAGCGCCGGCGCGCAGCGCCTCGACCGCGCTTTCGACGCTGGCATAGCCGGTGGTCAGGATCACTTCCACGCCGGACGCGCCGACCTCGTCGAACAGCTCCATGCCGTTGCCGTCGGGCAGGCGCAGGTCGGCGACTATCGCGTCAGGCATGTGCCAGCCGAACTGCAGCCGGGCTTCGCGCAGGCTGCCGGCGGTGGCGGAAGTGAAACCTTCCATGGCGACGATCTCCGCCAGCGCGGCACATGCGTTCTCATCGTCATCAACAATCAGGATGTGGGGCATACGATCCGTCAGTGAGACTTAATGGAAACTCCTGCGGAACCGGCAAAGACGCCTGCCCCGATTGCCCGCCCGGCGCCAGGTACCGCAGCCGCCGCCGCGCGCCATGCGAAGCGCGGCCAGGCAGGCATGCCGGGCAGTTCAGGACAGGGGCGGCACGGTTCCGGCTGCGTACTGCCAGTCCACTGCGTAATGCAAGTCTAAGCGGGGCCTGGCGCCGTGGTTGCCGGTGTCTGTCTGACACAGGTGTCGGAACTTTCCGCGCAGGATCGCGCGGCTATGGCAAGGCCCCGTGGCAAAGGCTAGCATAGGAACTCCCCACCCTCACACGACAAGCTCGCCAAGCCCTGCCTTCGATCGTGCCAGTGACCACCACGCCTCCCCGGCGCAGCGCCGCCGTCACCGCCTCACCCCGCCAGGCCACGCTTTCCCCTGCGCCCGGTGAAGGCGCGCCGCGCCGTGCCGTGCCCTCGCAGGTCTCGCTGCTGTGGGAAAGCACCGCGCCGGCCATGCAGCGCCTGATGGCCCAGGTGGAGCGGGTGGCGCCGACCGATGTCACCATGCTGGCAGTGGGGGAAAGCGGCTCGGGCAAGGAAGTGGTGGCGCGCGCCGTGCATGAGCGCAGCGCGCGGCGCAACGGCCCCTTCATCGCCGTCAATTGCGGCGCGATCCAGCCGACGCTGATCGAGTCGGAGCTGTTCGGGCACGAGAAAGGCGGTTTTACCGGCGCGATCGAGCAGAAGGCGGGGTACTTCGAGCAGGCGCAGGGCGGCACCCTGTTCCTGGACGAAGTCACCGAAATGCCGCTCGAGATGCAGATCAAATTGTTGCGGGTTCTGGAAAGCCGCACCTTCCACCGCGTCGGCGGCGATACGCTGATCGTCACCGACGTGCGCATCCTGGCCGCGACCAACCGCGACCCGGTCGACGCTGTGCGCACCGGCCAGCTGCGCGAAGACCTGCTGTACCGGCTGGCCGTGTTTCCGCTGCATATCCCGCCGCTGCGCGAGCGCCCGGACGATATCGTGCCGCTGGCGCGGCACTTCCTCGCCGAATACAACGCGATGGAACACAGCGACAAGGCCTTCTCGGCCGCGTCCCTCGACCGGCTGGTGCGCTATGACTGGCCGGGCAACGTGCGCGAACTGAAGAACGCGGTCTACCGCGCCTTTATCCTCGCCGACAAGGTGGTGGAGATCGGCAATCCCAACCTGGCCACGCAGCCGCCGCGGCCCACCACGGTGGATGGCGTGGTCAACGTGCGCGTGGGCACCACGCTGGCCGATACCCAGCGCGAGATCATCATGGCCACGCTGGCGCGCTTCGACGGCGACAAGCGCCAGGCGGCGCGCGCCCTCGGCATCAGCCTGAAAACGCTGTACAACCGGCTGGACGCTTACCGGTCGCTCTGAGACCGCGGCGCGCCGGTCGGATCGGCCAGCGCGCGCAACAGCGCGTCGATCGCCAGCGGCTTGGTCAGGTGCCCATGGAAGCCGGCCATCTCGCTGCGCCGATGGTCCTCCGGGGTGCCGCGCCCGGTCAGCGCCAGGAAGCGCACCTCCGCGGCGCAGGTCTGGCGCAGCGCCTGCAGGACTTCATAACCCGACATGTCGGGCATCTCCAGATCCAGCAGCACGCAGTCCGGGCGGAAGCTGCCAGCCAGCGCCAGCGCCTGATGGCCGCCATAGGCCGCGCGCGCGTCGTGGCCGAGCATGTTCAGCAGTTCGGCCATGCTGTCAGCCGAATCCGCATTGTCGTCGACCACCAGCACGCGCCGCCGCGGCGGCGTTCCCGATGCCGGCGCGGCTGCTTCGCGGCGCGGCGCGCCGGCGCGCGGCAGGATCACGGTGAAGGTGCTGCCCTGGCCGGGCCCGGCGCTGTCGGCCTGGATCGCGCCGCCGTGCGCTTCGACCACGGCCTTGGCCAGCGCCAGCCCGACGCCGAGCCCGCTGCGGCTGCCGGCCTCGGCTTCCTGCGAGAACAGGTTGAAGATCCGGTCCAGCGCCGCCGGCGGCAGGCCACGGCCGGTATCGGAGATGAGTGTCACCACGCGTGCCGGCTCGACGTGGACCCGCACGCTGACAGTGCCGCCGCGCGGAGTGTACTTGGTGGCGTTGCTGAGCAGGTTCAGCAGCACCTGTCCGAGCCGGTTGGCGTCAGCGCGCACGTAGGGCGACGCCGCGGGCAGCTCCGCCACCAGTTGCTGGCCAGCGGCATCGAGCACCGGGCGGATTGCCTCCAGGCTGGTGCTGACCACGTCGTTGTAGGAGGTCGGCGTCAGCTCCATCCTCATCTTGCCCGCGGTCACGCGGCCGACATCGAGCAGGTCGTTGACCAGCCGCTCGAGCTGGCGCAGCTGCCGCTCGATGATCGCGGCGCAATGCCGGATGCGGGCACCGGCGTCCGGCGTCAGCGCGATCACCTCGACCGCATTGCGCACCGGCGCCAGCGGGTTGCGCAGTTCGTGCCCGAGGATGCCAAGGAAGGACTGCAGGCGCCGGTTGCCCGATTCGAGCAGCTCCAGGCGCAGTGCGTCGCTGATGTCGCGCGCGGTCCAGAGCAACCCGGCCGGGCAGCCCGCGGCATCGCGCACCAGCACCATGCGGGTCTGGCAGCGCACGATCGCGCCATCCTGGCGTGCCAGGCGCTCGTCGCCGGCCCACTGTCCGCAGGCGCGCGCGGCTTCGAGCGCCGCGCGGTCGCGCCCCGCCGCGGCATCCGGCCCGGTGTACAGCAACGCCAGCGGCTTGCCGATCGCGTCGGCCGCCTCGTATCCGGTCACGGCCTGCGCGCCGGCGTTCCAGCTGCGGATGGTGCCATCCAGGTCCAGTTCGCAGACCGCGGTGCCGGGCAGGTTGTCGGCCAGCAGCTGCAGGCGCGACTCGGCCAGGCGGGCGTGCTCGGACGCGGCTTCCTGCACGGTGATATCGCGGCAAGCCACCACGAAGCCACCGGCGCTCGCATGCATGACACAGGCGGCCTGCAACTGGCTGCCGTCGCGGCGCACGCGCCAGCCCCGGTCGCGCGCGCTGCCGGCCCGCGCCGCGGCCTGCTGCCACTGCAGCGGCAAGCCGGCGGCGACATCGTCGGCGCGGTGCAGGCAGGAGAAATGGCGGCCGGCGATGTCTTCGGCGCGGTAGCCGAATACGCGCTGCGCGGCGTCGGGCCATGCCACGATGAGGCCCTCTGCATCGGTTTCGAACACCGCCGCGTCCTCGAGCGCGTCCAGCATGCGCCGGTATTGCTCAGCGATGGGCTGGCCGGCTTGCCTGACGAGGACGCCTCCCGCCTCTGCCAGATGTGGCGCGCGGGCACTTTTTGCCGCTTGCGGCTCCGACATGGACAAACCCTATGTGGTAGTGGACGAACATGGCAAGCCGTTCAGTACGACGGATGCGGCGTCCGGCATGCGGTACGCGTACTGCACGGCCAAATGCCCGCCAGTGGGCGGGCATCCCAACCATGATAGGTCTTCGTGGCATCCATCGCGACCGCAGCGCACGTCACGCGCCTCTGCTTGCCGGTGTGGCCGTGACAGGCCGCAGAGCTAGCGTCAGCGCCCCCGGCGCATCTGCACCACCGCCGCCAACGCGGCGGACGCGCCGACCACCAGTGCGGTGGCCAGCACCGGATGCCGTGCCGTGGTCGTATAGGGGCACGACCGGAGCGCGGTCCGCGTGCCGCTGCGCTCCTGGAGCCCGCTGCCGCTGCCGTACAGCGTGTTGTCCTCGAGCGGGCCCGCCGGGTGGCGCGTCTGCTGGGCACGGCCCATGAAGCGGCGCATGAACCGGTCAAAGGCATGCGGCGTGTGGTACGCCGCGGCGGAGAAGGCCTTGGCCGCGCCGCCGACGAAGAGATCGCGGCGCGGGTTCTCGGCGGCGAACAGGATCGCATCGGCGGCCAGCGCCGGATCGTACAGCGGCGGCGGCAGGCGCGGCTCGACGTCGAGGAAGTTCTTGGCATGCATGGCCAGCGGCGTTTCCAGGCCGGCGGGCTTGATCAGCGTGATGCTGACCGGCGCCTGTTCCTGTTCCAGTTCCAGCCGCAGCGAATCGGTAAAGCCCTTGATCGCATGCTGCGAAGCCACGTACGCGCTCTGCAGCGGCAGCGGTCCGTCACAGGCCTCGCTGCCCATGTTGATGATGGCGCCGCCGCATTCGCGCAGGTGCGCGGCTGCCGCCAGCGAGCCGTGGACGGTGCCCCAGTAGTTGGTGTCGAACAGGCGCCGCTGGTCTTCCAGCGGCACGTCGCCGTGGCGGCCGAAGATCGTCACGCCGGCGTTATTGATCCATGTGTCGAAGCCGCCGAAGCGCTCGATCGCGGCATGCGCGACCTTGGCGACGTCTTCGTGCCGGCCCACATCGGCGGTGACAGTGATGACTTCGGCGCCCTGCTCGCGCAGCTCTTCGGCCAGCTTGTGCAGCGAATCATCGCTGCGCGCCACAAGCACCAGCCGCGCACCCCGCGCGGCGGCCTTGCGCGCGGTGACCAGTCCCACGCCGCTGGTGGCGCCGGTCAGAACGATCACCTGCGAGCCGATCTTCTTCAGGGTTGGTTTCATCTGCCGCTTCCTCCTCGGGATGGTCCCGGCACTGCGCCGGACGTAGCAATGGTTCATCGCCAGTCAAGCTCGCAAATGAGCCCTCGCAAATTGGAGGCTCGCAAATTGCGTTCCCATGCGCGCCGGCCCGCGCGCGCGCGAGGGCCGCGCGGTCGCGCGGCAGAATTACAACGTCCGGTAAGAACCACATGCCGGCCAGCGCACGCTGCCGTGCGTGAGCCGTCACGGCGCCATCCTGTCCCGCTGTAGGACTGGCGCCGATTTCGGCAGCGCCATGTGCTGCCTAAGCTGGATGCATCTTCCCCAACCGCCGACAGCCATGGCCAAGACGACGCGACAGGATTCCGGCGACAGCCGCACGGCGGCAAAGCGTACGACCGCGCGCAGCGGCAGGCCTGCCCGCAAGGGCTCTCCGCCGGCGGCACGCAAGAGCGGAGCAGCGGCGCGCAAGCGCGGCACGGCCAGCGCCGCGCTGGACAAATACCGCCGCATGCGCGACTTCGGCGCCACGCCCGAGCCCAGCGGTGCCGCCGCCCGCAAGCGCGCCGGCGAGCTGTCGTTCGTGATCCAGAAGCACGCGGCGCGGCGGCTGCACTACGACTTCCGGCTCGAACTCGGCGGCACGCTGAAAAGCTGGGCGGTACCCAAGGGCCCAAGCCTGGATCCGGACGACAAGCGCATGGCGGTCCACGTCGAAGACCATCCGATGGACTACGCCGGCTTCGAAGGGGTCATCCCCGCCGGGCACTACGGCGCGGGCACGGTGATCGTATGGGACCGCGGCACCTGGGTGCCGGTCGGCGACGCCGAGGCGGGCTACCGCGCCGGGAAGCTCAAGTTCGAGCTGCGCGGCGAGAAGCTGCATGGCCACTGGACGCTGGTGCGGATGCACGGCAGCCGGCAAAAGGAGCAGGACGCCTGGCTGCTGATCAAGGAGCGCGACGACGCCGCGATGCCGGCTGCAGAGTTCGACGTGGTCGAGGCGCTGCCCGACAGCGTGCTGGGCGGCACGGCGCGCAAGGCTAAAGGTGCCAACCGTTCCGCCAAGCCGGCGGCAAAGCGTGCCGGCAAGGCTGACTCCGGTGCGAAATCGCACGGGAAAGCCAACGCCACATCCCCTGCCAAAGCACTGAAGCCACCGACCGGTGCGCCGCGCGCGGCATTGCCGCTGGCGCTGGCGCCGCAGCTGGCCACGCTGGTCGACAAGCCTCCCGCGGACACCGCGGCCTGGCGCTATGAGATCAAGTTCGACGGCTACCGGGTGCTGGCGCGCATCGACGGCAAGGACGTGCGGCTGTTCACGCGCCAGGGCCATGACTGGACCGCGAAACTGCGCGCGCTGGCGCGCGACGTCGGCACGCTGGGCCTGCCGGACGGCTGGCTCGACGGCGAGATCGTCGTGCTCGGCAAGCATGGCGAGACCGATTTCCAGGCCTTGCAAAACGCATTCGATACGGCGCGCGTCGAGGCGATCCAGTACTTCGTGTTCGACCTGCCCTTCTATGCCGGCCATGACCTGCGCACGGTGCCGCTGGCCGAGCGCCGCGCGCTGCTGCGGCATATCTTTGCCGGCAACACATCGCCGCGGCTGCAGTTCAGCGAGGACTTCGAAGCCAGCCCCGACGAGATGCTCGATGCCGCCTGCCGCATGAAGCTCGAAGGCGTGATCGGCAAGCGCGCCGATTCCAGCTACGTCAGCACGCGCAGCAACACCTGGATCAAGCTCAAATGCACCTTGCGCCAGGAGTTCGTGGTGGCAGGCTTTACCGATCCCAGGGGCAGCCGCACCGGCATCGGCTCGCTGCTGCTGGGCGTGCACGACAGCGGGGGCCGGCTGCGCTATGCCGGCAATGTCGGCACCGGCTTCGACACGCGCACGCTCGGCGAACTGCGCGCGCAGCTTGAGGCGCTGCGTGCCGATAAGTCGCCGTTCGCAACCGTGCCGGCTGGCGTGAAGGGGCACTGGGTACGGCCGAAGCTGGTGGCCGAGGTTTCGTTCGGCAGCTGGACCCGCGAAGGCCGCGTGCGCCATGCCGTGTTCCACGGGCTGCGCACCGACAAGCCGGCCGGCGCGGTGTCGGTCGAGACGCCGGCGGCACCGGCCGGCAAGGGAAAAAAGGCCACAGCGAAGACTGCGAAGAAGGCGGCAGCGAAGCCCCCCGCAAAGCGCGCAGCCAGGACCACCGCGCTCGACGGCAAGGTCCGGATCAGCCATGCCGAACGCGTGATCGACACCGCCTCCGGCCTGACCAAGGGCGACCTGGTGCGCTACTACGAGCAGGCCGCGCCGCTGATGCTGCCGCACCTGCGCGGCCGCCCGATCGCGATGGTGCGCGCCCCTGCCGGCGTGGGCGGCGAACAGTTCTTCCAGCGCCATGGCGACACGCTGCGCGTCGACGGCATCAACATCCTGGACCCGTCGCTCTGGCCGGGACATCCCGCGCTGCTGGAGATCGTGTCGGCCGAGGCGCTGGTCTCGGCGGGCCAGCTCAACGTGGTCGAGTTCCACACCTGGAACGCCAGCAAGCGCAGCATCGACCGGCCCAACCGCATCATCTTCGACCTTGACCCCGGCGAAGGCGTGCCCTGGGAGCAGATGCAGGAGGCCGCCGCGCTGATGAAGGCACTGCTCGACGAGCTTGGCCTGGTCAGCTTCCTGAAGACCAGCGGCGGCAAGGGCCTGCACGTGGCGGTGCCGGTCACGCCGAGCGCCGGCTGGGACGAGGTCAAGGACTTCGCGCAAGACGTCGTGCGCCATGTCGCCGCCACCATCCCGCAGCGCTTCGTCGCCAAGAGTGGCGCGCGCAACCGCGTAGGGAAGATTTTCATCGATTACCTGCGCAATGGTGTCGGGGCGACCACCGTCGCTGCGTTCTCGGCACGCGCGCGGCCAGGGCTGGGCGTATCGATCCCGGTCTCATGGGAAGAACTCGATACGCTGGAGAGCGCGGCGCAATGGACCGTCGCCAACGTGGGCCCGCGGCTCGAGGCCTTGCAGGCCGACGATCCGTGGGCCGGCTATGCCGGCGTGCGGCAGGCCATCACCCGCGCCGCGGCACGGCTCGGGCGCGCCGGCTGAGCCACATCGCAACACACTCGCGGCACATTTCTTGCCCCGCCTTCCATAGACAGCCGGCGTGAGCGCCGGGCCGCGACCTATGGAGAGACTGCCATGATCCACCTCAGCATTCCCGGTACGATCCGCGCTGCCGGTGGTGGCGCCAGGACCGGCGCGCCGCGCAACCGGCGCGCGCTGCACAGCCTGCTGGTGTCCTGCGCGATGCTGTCGTTCGCAGCCGCGCCGGTGCAGGCGCGCCTGCCCGCACCCACGCCCGAGCAGCAGCAGGCCGCCGAAGCCAAGAAGGCCAAGGAGGCGGAAGCGGCCAAGCAACAGGCCGAAGCCCTGGCTCGCGTGCAAGACCAGCTGGCCACGCGCTTCGGCAAGGGCGCCACCGCAGCAGGCGCCACCGAGCCGGGCAAGGTTTCGCAAAAATCCGCCGAAGCCCCTCGCTCGACCGGCCCGCACGGCGGCACCTCGCCGAGCGCCGAGGCCCACAGCGGCGAGGCCGAGCGCCGCTGAAGCCCGGCCGCGCCCCGGGTGCCGGCATGCCTCTTGCCACTGCGAAGCGAAAAGGCCTCATCGAGAGCCCGTGGATAAAGCCGCTACAAGGGGGAAGGCAATGGATCACTTCCGCGCACATGTAATAACTGCAACCGAGGCGTCACCGGGCGTGGCAAGATTTACACCCGAGGGCACGCCGCCGGTGCGCTTTTACCTGTTTCCGAACCCGCCGCGCGCCTGCGCGAGCGTGATCGGCTGCGGACGTGCGCGAAAGCGCCCGTCAGCGTGACGCCATGCGCCCGCAAGCCGAGCGCGCCCCGCTGATCCTCAACGTCGAGGATCGCGAAGGCCCGCGCTACGTCAAGAGCCGCATCCTGCATCGCGGCGAGTTCTCCGTGATCGAGGCGGCCACCGGCCAGTCGGCACTGGCGCTGGTGCGCCAGCATGCGCCCGCGCTGGTGCTGCTGTCGTCGCGCCTGCCCGATATCAGTGGACTGGAGGTGTGCCGGCTGATCAAGGACGATCCCCAGATCGCACGCACCCTGGTGCTGCTGACCTCGCCGGGCGTGGCCCAGGCGCGCCAGCGGGTCGAGGCGCTGAATTGCGGCGCCGACGGCTACCTGGTCGAACCAGCCGAGCCCGAGGAAGTCCTGTCGAGCATCCAGGCGCTGCTGCGGCTGCGCGGGGCGGAAGATGCCTACCACCGCACCACGCAGGCACTGCACGACAATGAGGACCTGTTCCGCCAGCTGGCGGAGTCGCTGGCCGACGTGGTCTGGATCCTCGATCCCGCCGCGCGGCGGCTGCTGTTCGTCAGCCCTTCGTTCGAAGCGCTGTGGGGCCATTCCGCAAAAGACCTGATGGAAGACCCGCGCCGCTGCCTGGACCGCCTGGCCCCGGCCGACCGCCCGCGCGTCGAGGCCGCTCTCGCCAGCATGCTGAGCGACGGCCGCATGGATATCGAATTCCAGATGACGCGGCCAGACGGGCAGCTGCGCGAGATCCGCGCGCGCGCCTTCCCCGTGCACGGCAAGGGTCAGGCCGCGCGCGACGAGACCGGCAATGCCCGGCCGCTGCGCATTGCCGGCATCTGCCAGGACGTCACACTGCAGAACCGCGCGGGACGCACGCTGCACGACGAGGAGCGGCGCAAGGACCAGTTCCTGGCCATGCTGGCGCATGAGTTGCGCAACCCGCTCGCACCGCTGCGCAGCGCGGCCGACATGCTGCAGCAGCTGTCGCCTTCGCGCGAGGACATGTTCCGGGCGCGCGACATCATCGGCCGCCAGCTGCACCACCTGACCCGGCTGGTCGACGAGCTGCTCGATATTTCGCGCTTCAACCAGGGCCGCATCACGCTTCGCCAGGATCTGGTAGAGCTGCGTGCCGCGCTCAATACCGCGGTCGAAGCCGTGCGGCCGGAGCTCGATGCCTACGGCCACACGCTGCGCCTGTCGCTGCCCGAGCAACCGCTGCCGGTGCGCGGCGACCTGGTGCGGCTGACGCAGATCTTCTGCAACCTGCTGCACAACGCCGCCGCCTACACGCCCCCGGGCGGCCAGATCGCGCTCGACGCCACGCTCGACCAGGATCCGGCCGGCCAGTCCGCCAGTGATTCCGCCGGCGGCTACGTCACGGTGCGTGTGCGCGACAACGGCACCGGACTGTCCGAGTCGCTGCAGCGGCTCCTGTTCGACCCGCTGGCCCCTCACGATCCCGCCGGTGAACATGCAGGCAAAGACAACGGCTACGTCGACGATGGCACGGCGCCGCGCAACGCGTTCCCCCACGACGGACCAGGCATCGGCCTGACGCTGGTGCAGAAACTGGTCGTGCTGCATGGCGGCACGATCCGCGCCGACAGTCCCGGCCCCGGCCAGGGCAGCACTTTCACCGTCACGCTGCCGGTCGAGCCGTGGCACAAGTGGCATCCCGGCACCGGCAAGTCCTCGGCGTACAGCGGCGTGCCGCGGCGGATCATGGTGGTGGACGACAACGCCGACGCGCTCGAAGCCATGACCATGACGCTGCAGACCATGGGCCACACCGTGGTGACCGCGCCGGACGGGCCCACCGCTGTCGCGCGCGCCAGCGCCGCACGCCCGGAAGTAGTGCTGCTGGATCTCGGCATGCCGGCCATGGACGGCTTCGAAACCGCGCGCCGGCTGCGCGCGCTGCCCGAGATGCGCGGCGCCACGCTGGTCGCCTTGACCGGCTTCGGCCAGCCCGAGGACCGTCGCCGCGCAATGGAAGCGGGCTTCGACCAGCACCTGGTCAAGCCCGCCGATCTTGACGCGCTGACGCGCCTGCTCGATACGCTCGGCGAGAACCGCGCTTAGCCGCTCAGCCATGCCGCTCAGCCATGCCGGTCCGCCATCAACCCTGACAAGGAGCCTACGTGCATACCACGCCCGACCCCGACATCCCCCCGCGAGAGCCGGAAGTCCCACCGCCCGAGCCGCCGCCGGGCCCTCCGGAACCCGTCTCCGACCCGCCACCGGGCGACCAGCCGCCACCGCCGCCGCAACGCGCACGCGATAAATGCGGTAAAGGAGCCGTCAAGTGTCCCGCATCATCTGGAAAGGCGCCATTACCTTTGGCCTCGTCAACATCCCGGTCGTCCTGCGGCCGGCCTCGCGCAGCCAGACGCTCGACCTGGACCTGCTAGACGTGCGCGACATGGCCCCGGTGGGCTACCAGCGCATCAACAAGAGCACCGGCAAGCCGGTCGACAAGGAGCACATCGTCAAGGGCTACCAGTACGCCAAGGACGAGTACGTGCTGCTGAACGACGAGGATTTCCGCCAGGCCAATGTTGAAGCCACGCAGACGGTCGACATCGTGGGCTTCGTCGACGCGGAGAGCATTCCGCCCTATTACTTCGACACGCCTTACTATCTCGAGCCGGACAAGCGCGGCGACCGCGGCTATGCGCTGCTGCGTGCGACGATGCGGCGCACCGGCCGCGCCGCGCTGGCGCTGGTGGTGCTGCGCAATCGCCAGCACCTGGCGGCGATGCTGGTCCACGACGACGCGCTGGTGCTCAACACCATGCGCTTCGCCGACGAGGTGCTGCCGATCTCCGAGCTGCGCCTGCCGAAGGCGTCGAGCGCCAAGGGCAGCGGCGCCCATGCGCGCGAGATCGAGATGGCAACCAGGCTGGTCGACGACATGACCGAGGACTGGAATCCGGAGCAGTACCGGGACACCTATCGCGACGACATGATGGCGCGCATCGAAGCGAAGATCGAGTCCGGGAAGACACACCAGCTGACCCAGCCCACCGAGGACGAGGAAGCGCCGCGCCGGGGCGCCAAGGTCATCGACATGGTGGCGCTGCTGCGCAAGAGCCTGGGCGAGCGCGGCAAGGATGACGGCGGCAAGAGCGGCGGCAAGAGCGACGACAAGAGCCGGCGCCGCGCGAAGCCGGCGGACGAATCGGAAGCGGTGCAGGATACCGAGGCCGAAGATGACCGCGCCGGCGAAGGCCGCAGCCGCCGCAAGACGCCTGCACGCCATGCCGCGACGAAGAAAACGCCCTCAAAGCGGACTGCGGCCAAGCGCACTGCCGCGGCCAAACATGCGCCGGCCAAGTCGCGCACAGGATCGCGCGCGAAGCCTCATGCCACGGCGCGCAAGAGCGCGGGCACGACGCGCCGCAAGGCCGCCTAGCCAATCCGTAAAACCGGCGCTGGCGCCGGGGCCCTGCGTCCCGCACAAGCACGGACGCGGGCATCGGCGTGCCGGGCATGGCGCTGCAAGCGGTCAGCGCGAAGAAACCTTGAGGTTGTCGTTCACCGAAGTCACGCCTTCGACACTGCGGATCATGTCCAGCGCGAGGTCACGCTGTTGCTGGCTTGGCACCGTGCCGCCCACTTCAACCGTGCCGTTCTTCGTCTTCACGCGGATGCCGGTCGACTTGAGGTCCTTGGTGGTCAGCAACCTCGTCTTGATCCTGGTGGTGATGGCGCCATCCTCGACGGCCTGCTTGGCCTTGTCGGCGCTCATGTCGGCGCTCATGTCGGCGCTTGCGCCGCGATCAGGATCGGGCCGGCCCGGCATGCCTGGCGCGGAGTTGACCGGCGCCGCTGGCGTGTTGTCGGCCGCGATGAATATCAGGCCACTTTTGTCGAGCGCCTGTGCGCTGCCGGCAGCCGCCAGCGCCGCGGCCACGCAGGCCATCTTGAGGCTGAGGCCGCGCGCGGATAGTCGGGAAATTCGCATGGCTTTGTCTCCTGTACAGGTTTCCAGCGCATCCGCCGCATGCGCTGCCTGGCACGCGGAGCTGGCACCTGTCAGTCCGCAAGGTCCATACCCGCGTGTTCGCCCAACGCCACGCTGGAGCGGCGGCGGCAAGGGTGTGTAAATCGGGCCACCTGTTGTAAAAGCGGGCACCTCTTGCGGGTGCAGCATGGGGCGCTGCCCGCAATGGCAAGCCCGCTGGCAGCGCGGGCGTGCTTGGCATGGCGATTGCGAATACCGGAATGCGGCAGTCCGCCGCGTCAAGGAGACTAGCAATGGGACAGCAGCAACAGCCGGGTCAATCGCAGTCGGGCCAAAAGCAGGACCAAAAGCAACAAGAACAGCAATCTGGCCAACGCGGCAGCCAACAATCAGGCGGCATGGGACAACAACAAGGCGGCGGTCAAATGGGTAACCAGGACCGCGGTCAAGGCCAACAGCAACAGCAGGATCGCGGCAGCTCGCAACCGGGCCAGCAGAGCGGTCAACGCAGTGGTCAGCAAAGCGGCCAGGGCGGCCAACAGGGCGGTCAGGGCGGCCAGGGCGGCCAGGGCGGCCAGGGCGGCCAGCAAGGCGGACAACGCCAGCAGTAACTTCAGCAGTCAGGCTCGCCTGCTGAGATAGAGGCAGCTATCCGGGTATGTGCGGCAGCAACATGCGGTGCGGCCGCAGGGGCATACGCCGGAACTTGACCGGCCGGATCTTCCGAAGGGAAGGTCCGGCCCTTTTTCGCTGAGCTTGCCGGTGCTGCCGCGGGCAGCGCGTGCGCGCTTGCGCGGCTTACCGTGTATGCTGGCCGTGACGTCTTCCTGATTGCCACACGGTCTTGTCCAGCCACACCGATCCCGCCGATCCTGCGGTTTCCCGCCGCGCCCAGCGCGAACGCAGCGCGCCTGGACCGATGGCCAGGGTGCGCGCGCACGCCGGCGCGCAGGTGCGCGCGCTGACCCGCAGCAACTCGGGCCTCACCCTCGACTATGACAACCCGCCCGGCGACCCCGGCCTGTTCGGCCCCGACGCGGTCTGCTGGCGCGTGCATGCGGACTTCCCGGCAATGCTGGCCGGCGGCGTCAGCGCGCTGCTGCTGCAGACGCTGCATCCGCTGGCGCTGGCCGGCGTGTGGGACCACTCCAGCTTTCGCACCGACATGCAGGGCCGGCTCGGCCGCACCGCGCAGTTTATTGCCGGCACCACCTACGGCAGCCGCGACGATGCCATGGCGCTGATCGGGCGCGTGCGGCGCATCCATGCCGGCGTCACCGGCGTGGCGCCGGACGGGCGGCCCTATGCGGCGACGGATCCGGCGCTGCTGACGTGGGTGCATGTGGCCGAAGTGTCGAGCTTCATGGCGGGCTACCTGCATTATGTCGGGCCGCTGGGCGATGCCGATCAGGACCGCTATTACGACGAAGTCGCGCGCATCGCGCTGCTGCTCGGCGCTGCCGATGTGCCGCGCTCGCGCGCCGCGGTGGCGGCCTACCTGGAAGCGATGCGGCCCCAGCTGCAGGCCAGCGAGCGCACCCGTGAAGTGGTGCGGCTGGTGCGGAGGATGCCCGTGGCCAACCCGTTGCTGCAACCCGCGGTGCGGATCATGGCCGATGCCGGCATTGCCTTGCTGCCACCGTGGGCGCGGCAGCAGCTCGACCTCGACGGGCCTTCGCTGCGGCGCTCGGCCACGCGGGCCGGCATGCGCGTGCTTGCGCCGGCGCTGCGCTGGGCGCTGGGCGCGGGGCTGGCGGCACGGGCTCGGCGGCGCGTGGCGCGCGGCGGCGATGCCGACGCGGCTGCCGGCTAGGACATCCCGGGGCAGCCTTCAGTACATTTACTCCGCAGCCACCGGCGCGCTGCCGGCGCTGCCGCGCAGCACCTTCTCCGGCAGCCGCGCCACCAGGAACGGCGCCAGCAGCGACACCCCCGCGCTCATCAGGAACAGCAGCCGGAAGGCATGCTCGGCACCGTGGCGCACCGCCGCGGCATCGCCGCCAGCCTGCGTGTCCGCCATCACGCGCCCGAACAACTGCATCAGCACGTCTTCGCCGCCGCCCAGGTCGCTGACCGCCACGCCGCCGTGCCGCAGCAACGCGATCAGCACCGTGGTCAGCACCGCCACGCCGACCGCGCCGCCAAGCATGCGCGAGAACGCCGTCAGCGCGGTGGCGATCCCGACGTGCTGCAGCGGCACGGCGTTCTGCGTCGCCACCAGCCCGCTGGGCAGCTGCAGGCCGATCGCAAGCCCGAGCACCACCATCACCAGCGCGCACAGCCACGCCGCGCGCGGATCGACAAACGCCAGTGCCACGATCGCCAGCGGCGCCACCAGCGCGCCGGCCATCTGCAGCGGCTTGTAGCGGCCGCTCCACGACATCAGCCGGCCCGCCGCAAACGCGCCGAAGGGGATCGCCAGCGTCAGCGGCACCAGCCGCAACGCCGCCGCATCGGCCTGCGCGCCGGCCACTACCTGGAAGCGCAGCGGCAGCAGCACCGACATGGCGATCAGCTGGAAGAAGCACAGGAACAGCGTGATGCAGCAGATCGCCACGGTGGGCACGCGCAGCATCGCCAGCGGAATGACGGGATCGGCCGCGCGACGCTCCTGCCAGATGAAGAGCCCCAGGCAAGCGAGGCCGGCCAGCAGCAGCGCCAGCGTATCGGGCCGCGACGGCGGCTGGCCCTGGCCCAGCCGCGTCAGGAACACCAGCACGCCGCTCAGCCCCGCGCCGAACAGCAGCGCGCCCAGGTAATCGATGCGATGGCGGCGCCCGCCCGCGGGCAGGTGGCGCAGCGCGCGCCGCACGGTCACCAGCGCCAGCAGCGCCAGCGGCAGGTTGATCCAGAAGATCCAGCGCCACGAGAGAAAGTGCGCCAGGTAGCCGCCAATCACCGGGCCAGCCATGCTGGCCACCGCCCACACGCCGCTGACATAACCCTGGTAGCGGCCGCGCTCGCGCAGCGGCACCACGTCGGCAATGGTCGCCTGCGACACCGACAGCAGCCCGCCGCCGCCCAGGCCTTGCAGGATGCGCGCAAGGATCAGCTGCGGCATCGTCTGCGCCAGCGCGCAGGCGGCGGAAGCCAGCAGGAACAGCACGATGGCGAAGGACAGCACGGAGCGCCGGCCGAGCAGGTCGGACAGCTTGCCGTAGATC
The DNA here is from genome assembly GCF_017815025.1 of Cupriavidus phytohabitans. Classification (NCBI taxonomy): domain Bacteria; kingdom Pseudomonadati; phylum Pseudomonadota; class Betaproteobacteria; order Burkholderiales; family Burkholderiaceae; genus Cupriavidus; species Cupriavidus phytohabitans. Next base: position 82,183 of record NZ_JAGIQB010000017.1, on the reverse strand, counting down.
GGCGTGGTGACGGTCGATGCCACCAGGTAGGCGGAAATCACCCACGCCATGTTGTCGAAGCCGTTGAGCTGCAGCGCGATCTCGGGCAGCACCACGGCGACGATCGATTGCTCCAGCGCGCCCAGCAGCATCGCCAGCATCAGCCCGAAGATCACCTGCATGACCGGCACCGGGGGCATTGGCGCGCCGGTGTCGTGCCGGGCAGGAGCGACGCAGGCAGCGGAAGGGGGAGCGGCCTCGTGCGAGGGCGGCTGGGAGGAGACGGCGGTCATGTGCACCTGCGAACGGCAGGATCGCGGCAAGCCGTGCTGCGTCGCCGCGCGGTGACCGGTCCTGCTCTTGTTGCGGAGTCAAGGAGAGCGCCCATTGTAGGCGCTTCCCGCCGCTGGGTGCTTGGCAGCCCCAGCCGCGCTATCGGCGGCCAGCGAACAGCTCTTGAAGGGAAATGAGAATTAGAGGCAAAAACCCCCGCAGTTCGGTGGATTGCCTGTCCGAAAGTTGGCTTTTAATCACGCTGGGCATCCCGAACGGTCGGATTACTCACGACCACAGCGCCACAGAGCGCGACCCAAACGACGTAGGCACCAAAAAAAGAAGCCCACGCGCGGGGTGCTCGTAGGCTTTCCAGGACTGCTCGAGCTCAACACAAGCTCTTGCCACGAATATAAACGCGCTTACATGAGGTGTAAATCCCGCTTCTATCAGGGGAATCCCTTATGTGCTTTGCGGCAATTCGGACACTTTTAATGATTTTGGCCCTGAGATCCCTTCAGGCCAAATTTCGGCTTTTCCTTCAGGTTTTTTCTGCAGGCTCGATCACATCAGGCTGGTGACCGCGGCGGGTGAACATCATTGCGCACTCGCACAAAGTTGCTACAATAGCACAGCCCCCGAGCGCAACAAATTTTATAGAGCAAACACTCTAGGCCCAGCGCGGCACTCCGCCCGTCAACCCTTGTAAAACTTTGTTACTCTCGGCGCTGAAGTATCCCCCTTCTCTTCTGGCAGCGCCCCTCGCCGGCGTGCGCGCGACGCCCCGGGCCCCGCACACGAGACCCGCACGCACCGCGGCGCCGACGTCCCGACCCGAGGCCGGTTCCGAGAGCGGATCTTTCCCCTGCCGCCCTGGCCGCGTCGCCCACCCGGCCGCCGGCCAACGGACCGTCATCAGCCGCCAGAACCCTTGCGGGCTCTTCCGGAGTCGTTGTGAAGAAGAAGGAAATCCGGCCCAAGCGCGCCAGCCGAAAAGAGCTGCAATACCAGCACCTCGCCTCCCATTCGGCCGACCGCGCGCCGGTGGTCGTCTATTTGTCCAACGGCACGCGTCTGCAGGGGATCGTGCTGGCGACGGACAGCTATATGGTGCTGCTCGGGCGGTGGCAGGACGATCCGCAGCCCACCATCGTCTACAAGCAGGCGATTTGCCTGGTGACGCCGCTGGACACGCCGGTGCTGGGGATCGATCCGGCGATCACGGCGGAATTCGTGCCTATCTATATACCGCGGACGCGCAAGCGGCGCTGAAGCCGGCATCGCAACGCCGCACTCCCAGGGCCTGTTGGCAGGCCCGCGCACACCCGTGCGCTCCCGGGCGATACCCCCCGAAACTCTTGCAGAGATCACTCTAAACCTTTGCCGGGGGCGGTCGATAACCCTTGCAACGGAGGCACTCTACGCCCTGCAAAGCAGGCAGCCAACGTTACGGCTAGCAGCCGGAATGCCAAAAAACTTTGCAAATAGGAGTCGTAAATGGCGCAAGTCATTAACACCAATTCGTTGTCTCTGATGACTCAGAACAACATGAACGCTTCGCAAGCGTCGCTGAACACGGCGATCCAGCGTCTGTCGTCGGGCCTGCGCATCAACAGCGCCAAGGACGACGCAGCTGGCCAGGCGATTGCGAACCGTTTCACCGCAAACATCAAGGGCCTGACGCAAGCCCAGCGCAATGCCAACGACGGCATCTCGCTGGCGCAGACGACCGAAGGCGCGCTGACTGAAGTCAACAACAACCTGCAGCGTATCCGTGAACTGAGCGTGCAGGCCGCCAACGGCTCGAACTCGGCTTCGGACCTGAAGTCGATCCAGGACGAAATCTCGCAGCGCCTGTCGGAAATCGACCGCACCTCGCAACAAACCGATTTCAACGGCGTGAAGGTGCTGTCCTCCAGCGCCAAGCCGCTGACGGTCCAGGTCGGCGCCAATGACGGTGAGACCATCACCATCGACCTGAAGCAGATCGACTCGTCGACGCTGGGCCTGAAGGGCTTCAGCCTGAGCAGCAATGCCCTGAATGTCAGCGAAGCCATCACCCAGACCAACACCGACGGTACGCCGGAAGCTGTGGATCTTTCGGCCGCGGCCACCTCGCTGGGCGTTTCGGCCAGCAGCCTGAGCCTGCACAACGTGAAAGACGCGAACGGCGCTGCCACCGCCACGTTCGTGGTGAAGTCGGGCGATGACTACTACGCAGCATCGGTTGACGATGCTACCGGCAACGTGACGCTGAACGTCGCTGACCTGGAGTTCACCGACCCGAGCAACGGCGTGACGACCGCCACCGCGCTGGCCAACCAGCTGGTCAAGGTCGGCGCCGACAGCGCCGGCGCTGTGACCGCCTACGCCACTGTGCAAGGCCGCAACTTCGCCATCGGCGCCGGCGCGCTGGCCAATGGTGGCGCCGCGACGACCGACTTCGACTACACCGGCACCGACATCGTGCTGAGCGGCGCCGGCGCCACGGCTGAATTCGCCGGTGCTTCCACTGTCGACCCGCTGAAGAAGCTCGACGCAGCCCTGAAGATCGTCGACGACCTGCGCAGCTCACTGGGTGCGGTGCAGAACCGCTTTGACTCCACGATCTCGAACCTGGGCACCACGATCACCAACCTGTCGTCCTCGCGCTCGCGCATCCAGGACGCCGACTACGCCACGGAAGTGTCGAACATGACCCGCGCGCAGATCCTGCAGCAGGCTGGTACCTCGGTGCTGTCGCAAGCCAACCAGACCACGCAGAACGTGCTGTCGCTGCTGCGTTAATCGCATCCGCGCAAGGCACGAAAGGCTGGGCCGCAAGGCCCGGCCTTTTTGCGCGAGAAGCCGAGGAGCTTTTTGCAGGCAGGCAGACTGCGTGCAAAGCGTTTCTCCCCTTAGTAAATCACTCAACCAATCAACCGGACCGCCCCGGACGGCGCAGAAGATGGCCCATCCACCGACAGTGAACTCGATAGCCCTGCGGCTGCCCGTCGACAGCCTTGCCGCCGGCGCTGCGACGACGACAGGCACGGCAGCGCCCAGGTGGCACGAAGTCGCAGGCATGGCCGACATGGTCACTGCCGGCGAGCCCGAAGCCAGCGCCGCCATCGGCGAGCTGGTCGACGCGCTCAGGACGACATCCATCGGCCTGCGCTTCGAGATCGACGAGACGACCCACCGCATCATCACCAAGGTCGTCGACAAGGGAACCGGCGAGTTGATCCGGCAGATGCCGACGGAAGCGGTGCTGCGCATCGCGCACGCCATCGACAAGCTGCAGGGGCTGTTCGTCAGCCAGGCAGCCTGAGACCCGATCACCAGTTGAAGACGAGACAAGAACATGGCCACGATCTCCTCCATCGGCATCGGCTCCAACCTGGATCTGAGCTCCCTGCTGGACCAGCTCAAGACGGCGGAACAAGCACCGCTTACCGCGATCAACAACCAGGCCAAAAGCTACCAGACCAAGCTGTCGGCCTTCAGCCAGCTGCAGAGCGTGCTGTCGGCCTACCAGGCCGCGGCCAAGAAGCTGTCCAACGCCGACACGTTCGGCGCGGTCAAGGCCACCGTCGGCTCCACCGATGTGATGACGGTGACCACTGCCGCCAATGCCGTACCGGGCAACTACAGCATCACCGTCAACACGCTGGCCACCGCGCAGTCCCTGGTAAGCGGCAATATCGCGGACCAGAAGGCGGCGATCGGCGGGGGCGAGATCACCTTCGACTTTGGCGAAGCGCTGGCTACCGGCGGCGCCGCCACCAGCACCAAGAAGGTCACGATCCCGGCCAACGCATCGCTCGAAGGCGTGCGCGATGCCATCAACAAGGCCGGCATCGGCGTGACCGCGAGCATCGTCAACGATGGCAGCGCCACGCCTTATCGCCTGGTGCTGACTTCCGACAAGACCGGCACGCAAGCCACGATGCGCGTGTCGTCGGCCGATGCCGCGTTGAACAACCTGGTCGCCTTTGACCCGGCCGCCGCGCCTGCCGCGAACAAGATGGAGCAGAAGGTCCCGCCGGCCAATGCCACGCTGAAGATCAATGGCATCGACGTGGTCAGCCAAAGCAACTCGGTGGTGGACGCGGCGCAGGGCGTGACCATGAACCTGAACAAGACCGGCACCACGTCGCTGGTGGTGACGCGCGACAACGACGCGATCAAGTCGTCGGTCCAGGCCTTCGTCACCGCGTACAACAATATCCAGAGCACGGCAAAGTCCCTGACGGCCTTCGACACCGACGCCGGCACTTCGGCGGCGCTGACCGGCGACAGCACGCTGCGGTCGATCCAGTCGCGCCTGCGCGGCATGCTCGGCGGCGCGATGGACAACGGCAATGGCGGCACGATGACGCTGATCGACGTCGGCATCTCGTTCAACAAGGACGGCACGATGGCGCTGGACGACTCCAAGCTGACCAAGGCCCTGAACAATGACCTTGCCGGTGTCACGGCGATGTTTTCCAGCACCACCGGCAGCGGCGGCATCGGCAAGCAGGTCACCGACTACGTCGACGGCCTGACCAAGACCGATGGCGCACTGAAATCGGCCCAGGACGGCATCACCAAGACGCTGAAGGACCTGGAAGACGACTATGACCGCGTCGAAGAGCGCGTCAATGCAACCATCGACCGCTACAAGGCCCAGTTCACGCAACTGGACCTGGTCGTGGCGCAGATGAATCGCACCAGCAGCTACCTGACGCAGCAGTTCAACGCGCTGACCAACAGCAGTTCCAAGTAACCTACGGGGATAACGCACATGTTCGCCCGCCAAGCCGCAAACGCCTACGCCCAGGTCGGTGTCCACACCGGTGCCATGAGCGCAAGCCCGCACAAGCTGATCGCCATGCTATATGACGGCGCCCGCGCCGCCATCGCGCGGGCCAAGTTCCACCTGGAAAGCGGTAACATCGCCGAACGCGGCAACGCCATCTCCAAGGCCATCGACATCATCGACAACGGCCTGCGCGCCGTACTCGACCACAACGCCGGCGGCGAAATCTCCGCCAACCTCGAGGCCCTGTACGAATACATGGTCCGCCGCCTGATGCTGGCCAACCTGCGCAGCAACGCAGCCTTGCTGGCCGAGGTCGATACGCTGCTGGAAAGCCTGGCTTCGGCGTGGGCGCAGATCGATGAGCCGCACGCCGCCTTACAGGACAACTGAAATGGCACCCTTCTCCCCCATCGTCACCTGCTACGAAGCCATCCTGGCCCTGTCGTCCCGCATGTACGACGCCGCCCAGGCGGGCGACTGGGACACCGTCGCCGAGTTGCAGCGCAGCTACCTGGAACAGGTCGAGCACCTGCGCCAGCTCGACCACGAAACCCCGTTCTCCGATGCCGAGCGCATGCGCCGCTACCAGCTGCTGGACCGCATCCTCACGTACGATGCCCGCATCCGCGACCTGGCCGTGCCGCAGCTGAAGAAGCTCGGCGACATGCTGACCAGTTCGCGCCGCCAGGTGGAGCTTGCGTCGGCGTACGGCGCAATGGCCTGAGCGGCACGCAGACAGATACCGCGCCGGCACCGGCGCGCCTTCCTCGCCTGACCACACACGCGTACGCGGCCCCGCTCCGCGCCGCCTTTCCCCTCCTTCCTGAAAAATGACCGGCATCCTCCTGCCGCCAGGCCTGGCACCCGGTCAGGCCCCGGACCCGCAATCGCTGCGCACGGCGATCGCCGTCGACAAACTGGCGGCACTGCAGCCCGTGCCCGAGGCCACGGCATCGAATGTCCAGAATTCCACCGGCCAGGCCATCCGCCACAGCCAGCAGGCCGCCGGCGTCAATGGCATGCCGGCGCAGGCCGCGCTGCTGCCGGGCACCTCCACGCGTGAATCGCTGAGCGCGACCGCGCGCGCGATCCTGGCGGTGATGGAGAGCGCCGGGCCGCAGCCGGTCAAGCCGGGCACGCCGTTGTTGCCCGCACCGCCGGCAGCCGGGTCGATGCAGGCCGCCGCAGCGGCGCTGGCGAATGCGGTGGGACAAAGCGGGCTGTTCTATGAATCGCACCTGGCGCAGTGGGTGAGCGGTGCGCGCCCTCTGTCGACCATACTGCAGGAGCCGCAGGCCGGCGTGCCGCGTCCGGCATCGCAAGCGGCACCTGGACAACCATCCGCCGCGCAGCCGCAGGCTTCCGCCTCCGCCATGTTGACCTACACGGGGCCGGCCGGCGGTGACGTGCCTCGCATCAGCACACCACCCCTGCTGCCGGCCTCGCAGATCCTGGCCGAAGCGCTGGCCTCGCCGCGCAATCCGCGCGTGGCGCACAGCCACGCGCCTTCCGAGCAGGGAGTGCGCCAGGGGACCGGCTCCGCTGCCGTGTATAGCCGCGATGCCGACACGCCGCCGCCACGCCCGTCCACCGGCATGCTGGCGACGCAGGCCTACCAGGCCACCGCGGATGCTACGCGCCCGGCGCCTGCCGAGCCGATGGCGGCCCATGCGGCGCGCACCGGCGAAACCGATAGCATCGCCAGCGAAGCCGCCCGGCAGCCGGCGCCAGCCGGACCGGCGATCCATCCTGCGACCGAGGGCGTGGTTCGCCAGCAGCTCGAACTGCTCGCCACGCAACAGTTCCGCTTTGCGGGCGAAGCATGGCCTGGCGCAGCCATGGAGTGGGACATCCAGCGTGCGGATCCCGAAGCGAATGGCCAAGGGCCTGACGACACAAGGCGGCCGTGGTCGAGCCGGATCCGGCTGCAGTTGCCCAGCCTTGGCACCGTGGAAGCCCTGCTGACGCTGGGCCCGTCCGGACTGGAAGCGCGTGTCGCCACTGGCGAGACCGATATCGCCGCGCGCCTGATCGCGGCGCGGCCGCTGCTGCGCAGCCGGCTGGAAGCACAAGGAATCCCCCTGCAGCGGCTCAATATCCAGACCCAGGACGACCTCGCTGCCGGAGCCGCGTCATGAGCGAAAGCGCGGCAGACCGCGGCGCGGCCATCGCACTCAGCTACCAGCACAACAACCAGGCCCCGCGCGTGGTTGCCAAGGGCTATGGCGTGGTGGCCGAGGCCATCATCGCGCGAGCCAGGGAAGCTGGCGTCTATATCCACGACTCGCCCACGCTGGTCAACCTGCTGATGCAGGTGGACCTGGACAGCCAGATCCCGCCACAGCTGTACGTGGCGGTGGCGGAGCTGCTGGCGTGGATCTACCACCTGGAATCAGGGATGGATGTAGCGGCTGAAAGGTGAGCCGGCGCAGGCCATCGGTGCGCGCCAGGTTTGCTCCCCTCTCCCGCCTGCGGGAGAGGGGCCGGGGGTGAGGGCAGGCGCTGGCATACCGACGCGCCTTACTTCGTTGAAACTCCGGCCCTCACCCCCACCCCTCTCCCACTTCGCGGGAGAGGGGAGCGATCGCCAGCGCTGGCGGCTTGCGTTCACGCTTCGGTTCATAAGCGCCGCACGAACGTCGCGCACGCTGCAGGTTTGTGAAAAGCAAAAAGGCCGCTGCCGCGCGCGCAGCGAGGAGCCCTTTTACTTGCAAGCGGCACCACCGCCGCCCCACTCAGATCGGCATGCTCATCATCTCCTGATACGCCTGCACCAGCCGGTTCCTCACCTGCACCCCGGTCTGGAACGAGATATTCGCCTTCTGCAGGTCGATCATCACATCATTGAGCGCCACCCCTGGCTTGCCCAGTTCGAAGGCCTCGGCCTGGCCATAGGCGCGCTCCTGCGCCGCATTGATCTTGCCCAGCGAGCGTTGCAGCTCGCTGGCGAAGCCGCCGCCGGCAACCGTTGCCGACTGGGTGGCGCTGTTGCCCGAGGCAACCTGTGACAGGCCGCGCAGTTGCTGCAGCATGCCCTCGATGGAAGAGATGGTGGTCATGGCGTCGTCATGGGCCGGCCGGTGGCCGGGTCAGTCGATGGCGCGTCTCGTCGATCACATCCATGCAGGCAGGCCGGACGGGTCGCACCGATTTTCAGCGGTTTGCAGAGTACCCGCCGCCACGCACCCGCCATGACCCGAAATCGGGCGGAAAACCGGGTCTGTTTGCGGGATTGTCCCACTCAAGTCTGGCCGATCATTGCCACCGTGCCGGACAAGCGCGGGCAGCCGCCCAGCGTCGCTTGCCGGAACTTGCCTGACAACCATCGATCCGGGAGTACGCGTGTTTTCTCTGCAGCGTAATGTGAGCCGCACCGTCAGCCGCGCCATGAGCCGTGCCGACGACCATGGCCGCCATCACCGACCGGGCCGTCGCGGGCATCGCGGCGCCGGCGCAGGAGCACGCGCGTGACCGCGGTTGCCATGCCGGGACGCCCGGCCGAGGTGATCGAGCGCCTGAAGGCCAATCCCAAGCTGCCGCTGATGCTCGGCGGCGCGGCGCTTGCCGCCGCCATTGCGGTGGGCGTGCTGTGGTCGCGCGCGCCGGACTACAAGGTGCTGTACAGCAACCTGTCCGAGCGCGACGGCGGCGCGGTGCTGCAGTCGCTGCAGCAGATGAACGTGCCGTACAAGTTCGCCGAAGGCGGCGGCGCGGTGATGGTGCCGGCCGAGAAAGTCCATGAAACCCGGCTGCGGCTGGCCTCGCAGGGCCTGCCCAAGAGCGGCACCGCGGGCATGGAACTGATGGACAACCAGAAGTTCGGCATCAGCCAGTTTGCCGAACAGGTCAATTACCAGCGCGGGCTGGAAGGCGAGCTGGCGCGCTCGATCGAATCGATCGCGGCGGTGCAGTCGGCCCGCGTGCACCTGGCGATCCCCAAGCCGACGCTGTTCGTGCGCGAACGCCAGAAGCCGACCGCCTCGATCGTGCTGCAGCTGTACGCGGGGCGCGCCATCGACGAAGGCCAGGTCGCGGCGATCAGCCACCTGGTCTCGTCGAGCGTGCCGGAGCTGACGCCCAAGTCGATCTCGATCGTCGACCAGCACGGCAACCTGCTGTCGAACTCCGGCAACGAGCGCATGCTCGACGCCACCCAGCTCAAGTACGTGCAGGCGCTGGAGCAGAACTACCTGAAGCGCATCGAGGCGATCCTGACGCCGATCGTCGGCAAGGACAACGTGCGTGCGCAGGTAACGGCCGACGTGGACTTCTCCATCGTCGAGCATACTGACGAGAGCTACAAACCCAACCAGGATCCCACCCGCTCGGCCATCCGCAGCCAGCAGGTCAGCGAGTCGAGCCAGCAGGGCGCGACGCCGCCGGGCGGCGTGCCCGGTGCGCTGTCCAACCAGCCGCCGGCTGCTGCGGTCGCGCCGGTGACCACGCCGCAGACGCCGCGCGCGGGCCAGGCGCCTGGACAAGCCGGCGCACCCGCTGCCGGCCAACCGGGGCAAGCCGGCCAGCAAGGGCAAGCCGCGCAAGGCGCGCAAGGCGCGCAGGCCGGCAGCGCCAATGGCCAGGCCGGCCCCAGCGGCCCGAGCAGCAACCGCCGCGACTCCACCGTCAACTACGAGCTGGACCGCACCGTGCGCCACGTGCAGCAGGCACCGGGCGGCGTGCGCCGGCTGTCGGTGGCGGTGGTGGTGAACTACCGCCAGGTGGCCGATGCCAAGGGCAAGATGGTGGCGCAGCCGCTGCCGCCGGCGCTGCTGGCGCAGATCCAGAACCTGACCCGGGAGGCGATGGGCTTCTCGTCCGACCGCGGCGACTCGATCAACGTGGTCAACAGCCCGTTCACCGTGGACCGCGAGGTCACGCCGGAAGTCCCGCTGTGGAAGCAACCTGAAATGATCGACCTGGGCAAGACCGGCGCGGGCTACCTGCTGCTGGCACTGCTGGCGCTGTTCGCGTGGTTCAAGGTGGCGCGCCCGATCCTGCGCCGCTACACCACGCCCCCGCTGCCGGCACCGGAAGCCAGGGACGAGACCGAGGCCGTGCTGCTGCCGCCGGAAGAACCCGCCAATCCGGAAGTCCTGCGGCTTGCCGCCAAGTATGAAAGCGATCTCGCGCTGGTGCGCGACGCCGCACAGCGCGACCCGCGCCTGGTCGCCAGCGTGATCAAGAACTGGATTGCCAATGACAACCGCTAAGGCCATCTCCAAGGAAGTCTCCGCCAGCGGCCTGCAGAAGAGCGCCGTCCTGATGATGGCGATTGGCGAGGATGCCGCGGCCGAGGTGTTCAAGCACCTGTCGCAGCGCGAGGTGCAGGAACTGGGCGCTGCCATGGCCTCGCTCAGTTCGGTCACGCGCGAGGAAATGGCCGGCGTGCTGGGCGAGTTCCGCGCCGAGACCGAGCAGTACCTGGCACTGAACGTCGATTCCAGCGCCTTTATCCGCAGCGTGCTGAACAAGGCGCTGGGCGAGGAACGCGCGCAGTCGGTGATCGAGGACATCCTGGAATCGCGCGACCCGGGCAGCGGCATCGACTCGCTCAACTGGATGGACGCGACCTCGATCGCCGAGCTGATCCGCGACGAGCACCCGCAGATCATCGCCACCATCCTGATCCACCTGGACCGCCAGAAGTCGTCGGAGGTGCTGGGCCTGTTCACCGACCGCCTGCGCAACGACGTGATCCTGCGGATCGCCACCTTCGGTGGCGTGCAGCCGGGCGCGCTGCAGGAACTGACCGACGTGCTGACCAAGCTGCTGGCGGGCCAGAGCCTGAAGCGCAGCCGCATGGGCGGCGTGCGCACCGCGGCGGAAATCATCAACCTGATGAGCACCGCGCACGAAGAGGCGGTCATCGACGGCGTGCGCCTGCACGACGGCGACCTGGCGCAGAAGATCATCGACGAGATGTTCCTGTTCGAGAACCTGCTGGAGGTCGACGACCGCGGCATCCAGCGCGTGCTCAAGGAAATCGCCACCGAGTCGCTCATCGTCGCGCTCAAGGGCGCGCCGTCGGAACTGCGCGACAAATTCATCCGCAACATGTCCACCCGCGCCGGCGAAATGCTGCGCGAGGACCTGGATGCGCTCGGCCCGGTGCGCGTGTCGCAGGTCGAAGCCGAGCAGAAGGCCATCCTGCAGGTGGTGAGACGCCTGGCGGATGCGGGCGAAGTCCAGATCGGCGGAGGCGACGATGCCTATGTCTGATGCATTACCCGAGCGCGGCCTGAACACACAGAACGCGCCGAACGCACTGACCGCACGCCGCGCGGTGCGGGACGATCCGCCTGACAGCGCGTCCGGCGGCGGCTTCGCGCCGTTCGAGCCGCCGCGGCGGGCGCGCGGCGGTGGCGCCGGCTGGCAGCGCTGGCAGATGGGCTCGCTCGACCCGCGCGATACCGCGCCCGAGGCGCCGGCCAGCCTCTTGCCGGCCGAGGCCGCGCCGCCGCCGATCGATTTTGCGGCGCTGGATGCGATGCGCGAGGGCGCGCGCAAGGAAGGCTATGCGCAGGGCTACACGCAGGGGCAGACCCAGGGCTATGGCGACGGCCACCGCGAAGGCTATTCGCGCGGGCTGGAAGCGGCGCGCAACGAGGCCGCGCAGCTGCAGGCGCTGGCCACGAATTTCCGGGGCGCGCTGGCGAGCGTCGACGACCAGGTCGCGCGCGCGCTGGTGACGCTGGCGCTGGACGTGGCGCGCCAGCTGGTGCGCACCACGGTTGCCGCGGATCCCTCGGTGCTGCTGCCCGCCGTGCGCGAGCTGCTGGCCAGCGAGCCCGCGCTGCAGGGCTCGCCCAGCGTGCTGCTGCATCCTGACGACGTGGCGCTGGTCGAGACGCACCTGCGAGGCGAACTCGAAGCCGCGGGATGGGCCGTACGCCAGGATCCGACGGTGGCGCGCGGCGGCTGCATCGCCAGCGCCGCCAGCGGCGAGCGCGACGCCACGCTGGCCACGCGCTGGACGCGCGTGGTCAAGGCGCTGGGCCGCGACGATCCGTGGGAGCCGCCGCATGACTGAGGCCGTCGCTCAAGGTGTCGCGCCATCCGTCGCACCATCTGTCGCACCAGCTGCGCCGGTTGGCGCAGCGGGCCAGCATACGCAACGCTGGATCGGCGCGCTCGAAACGGCATCAGCCGGTATTGCCGGACTCGACAGCAAACGCAGCTGCGGCCGCCTGACGCGCGCCGCGGGCCTCGTGCTCGAGGCCGTGGGCCTGCGCCTGCCGGTAGGCAGCGATTGCCTGATCGAGCTGCCCGCCGGGCAGTTCAGCGCCGACAGCAACGCACCCCGCACCGCCGAAGCGGAAGTGGTGGGCTTCGGTGCCGACCGCCTTTACCTGATGCCGCAATCCGACGTGGTAGGCCTGCTGCCGGGCGCGCGCGTCTATCCGCTGGAGCCGTCGCCGCAGCCGGCTGGCGCCACCGCACCGCGCGAGCCGGGCTCCAAGCGGCTGCCGGTCGGCGCGGGCCTTCTCGGCCGCGTGCTCGATGCCGCGGGCCGTCCGCTCGATGGCCTCGGCCCGCTGACCGCGGCAATGGAGGTGCCGCTGGGCGGCGAGCAGATCAACCCGCTGATGCGGGCTCCCATCGAAACCGTGCTCGATACCGGCGTGCGCGCCATCAACGGCATGCTGACGGTGGGGCGCGGCCAGCGCATGGGCCTGTTCGCAGGTTCGGGCGTGGGCAAGAGCGTGCTGCTCGGCATGATGGCGCGCTACACCAGCGCCGACGTGATCGTGGTCGGCCTGATCGGCGAGCGCGGCCGCGAGGTGAAAGAGTTCATCGAGAACATCCTGGGGCCTGAGGGCCGCCGTCGCTCCGTGGTGGTGGCGGCGCCCGCCGATTGCTCGCCGCTGCTGCGCATGCAGGGCGCCGCCTATGCGACCCGGCTGGCGGAGTATTTCCGCGACCAGGGCCAGCATGTGCTGCTGATCATGGATTCGCTGACGCGCTACGCCATGGCGCAGCGCGAGATCGCGCTGGCGATCGGCGAACCGCCCGCGACCAAGGGCTATCCGCCGTCAGTCTTCGCCAAGCTGCCGACGCTGGTCGAGCGCACCGGCAACGGCCCCGAGGGCGGCGGCTCGATCACCGCGTTCTACACCGTGCTGACCGAGGGCGACGACCAGCAGGACCCGATCGCCGATTCGGCGCGCGCGATCCTGGACGGCCATATCGTGCTGTCGCGCAGCCTGGCCGAGTCGGGGCACTACCCCGCCATCGATGTCGAGGCTTCCATCAGCCGCGCCATGACCGCGCTGATTTCGCATGAGCAGTTCGCCTCGGTGCGCCGCTTCAAGCAGTTGATGTCGCGCTACCAGCGCAACCGCGACCTGATCAGCGTGGGCGCCTACGTGCCCGGCAACGATCCCGAGCTGGATCTCGCGATCCGCCTGCATCCGCGCATGGAAGCCTTCCTGCAGCAGGACATCCACCAGCGCGCCGGCTACGACGACGCCATCTCCCAGCTGCACAGCCTCTTCGACAGGAGTGAACATGGCCAAGCCTTCACCGCTTAATACCCTGGCGGACCTCGCCCAGAACGATACCGACGCCGCCGCGCGCGAACTCGGCCGGCTGCAGGGCTTGCGCACGCAGGCGGAGCAGCAGCTGAACCAGCTGACGCAATACCGCCACGAGTACCGCGGCCGCATGCAGGCCGTGGCGGCGGAGGGCATGACATCGAGCCGCTGGCAGGATTTCTCGCGCTTCCTCGACTCGCTCGACCAGGCCATCCGCCAGCAGACCGCGGCGCTGGCCAAGGCCGAAGCCGACCTGCTGGCCGGGCGCAACCGCTGGCAGCACCAGAAGCGCCGCCTGAATTCCTTCGACACGCTGATCGCGCGTGCCGAGGCCAGGGAAGACCAGATCGCGGCGCGCCGCGAGCAGCGCGCCAATGACGAATACGCGGCCCGGCTGGCACGCACCGCCGCCAGCCGGCTCGGCTAAGCCCGGACCGCAACCGGAAATCCGCAGCAGGAAGACATGATCGATATCAGCCAGATTGTCAGCAACACGGCCAATGCCGCCAGGGCGGCTGCCGGTGCAGCTGAAAGCGCCAGGCGAGCCGCCGGCGGCACCAACGGCTTCGGCGACGCAATGACGCGCGCCCGCGAAAGCGGCCCCCAGCAAGCTCCGGCAACCAAGGCCAGGGATGCAGGCGCCGGGCAGGACAAGTCCGCGAGCGACAAGCAGGCTGCGCCGGAGCCGTCGCGCGCCGACACCGGCAAGCCGCAGGCGCCGGAGGGCAAGCCAGCCACCGCCGACAAGGCGAAGGAAGACGACGACAGCACTAGTACCACCGGATCCGCCGATGCCGCCGCAGCAGCGGCAGCCGCGGCGCTGGCGTTGCTGCTGCCGGCAACGAGCCCGGCCACGGCAGCAGCGACCGGTGCTGCCGCCGCAGCGGTCGGTTCGGCCGCCGACGCAGGCAGCAGCGCTGCCCTGCACTCCGCGCTGGCGGGCGCCGCGCAACCGGCAGCTGCCGACACAGCCGACGTTGCCAGCACCCCGGCACCGGCGCAGCGGGGCGACGCCGCATTACCCGGCATGCTGCAGGTCGCGGTTGCCGAGGCCGGGCCGGCCCAGCCCTCAGTCGCCGACACGCTCGCAACCATTGCCTCCCAACGCGCCGCGATGCAGGGCAGCACGCCGGCCGCCACCGACGCCAGGCCGGCCGCGGCCCTCGCGCAATCCGCGCCGTCTACTGGCATGCCGGCGCAGCAAGACAGCGCCGGCCAGCAGCCTGACAGCGGCATCGGCCAGCATCGCACCGATCCGCTTGCCGCCGCCAATGGCACCGGCGAAGCGCGCCCGGGGCCTGCATCGTTCGCCGCCGCGCAGGCTGCCGCGCGCGCCAGCGAGGCCAGCACCGCCACGATCAGCGCAGACGACTCGCCGGCCCTGGCCGCCACACTCGCCAGCCAGCACTCGGCCCAGGCCCCGGCGGCTGCCGCGGCCGCAGCCGCTCGCCCGGTGGTCGCCCCCGCGCTGTACGACAGCCAGTGGCCGCAGGCCCTCGGCCAGCAGATGATCCGCCTCAGCACGCAAGGCTCGCAAAGCGCCGAGCTGCAACTGAACCCGCCCGACCTCGGCCCGCTGAAGGTCGTGCTCAACGTGGTCAACGACCAGGCCCAGGCCCAGTTCGTCTCGCCGCACCAGGCGGTCCGCGCCGCGGTGGAGGCGGCGCTGCCGCACCTGCGCACCGCGCTGTCCGAGAACGGCATCCAGCTGGGCCAGACTTCCATCGGTGCGGACGGCTTTGCCGGCCAGGCCGGCAATGGGCAGCAACAGCAACAGGCGCCCGGCAACGGGCGCGGGCAACCGGCCTTCGGTACGGGCACGCTGGCTGAGACCGCCGCACCGGAGGAACCGGTGGTACGGTCTGCGCGAATGCTGGTGCGCGGCGAGGTCGATACGTTCGCCTGACGCCCAGGAGAGGCGCCGGGAAATCGGCGCTTCCATGACACAAAGGCCGCCTTTTCAGGCGGCCTATGCGTTGATGCTGCAGGAAACCGGAATTTTACGGTCTACATACGAAGAGCTTTGCCAGAAGCGCCCCCTTTCGTTATATCGTCTCAACTCCCGCCAGCAGCACGAGATCGGCAATCGCCTTCCCGCCTGCGGAGACATGCATGCGCATCGCCTCCCCCGCAGCGTCCGGATTGCCACCCAGCACGGCCTCCACGACCTGTCCATGCTCGCGGTGCGAGCTCGGCACCCGCGCATCGTTGATCAGACCCTTCTGCTGCCAGTAGATCGCGAGCCGGCGCCGAAGCTGCACGATCTGCTCCCTCAGAAACGGGTTGGCCGCGGCCTGGTACAGCACCTCGTGGAGCCGGCGGTTGGCCTCGATATAGCCGGACGTATCGCCTTCCTCCACGAACCGGCCCGCGGCTGCGTGCGCCTGCGCGAGGACTTTCTTTCCCGCCTCGGTGATCCGCTGCGTGGCAAGCCTCGCCACCACGCCCTCCATTTCCGCCAGCGTTTCAAACATGGCGACCAGTTCGGCCGCGTTCGGCTTGTACACGAACATGCCGGCGCGCGGAACGATGGTGACGAGACCCTGTGCCGCGAGCATCAGCAAGGCTTCGCGTACCGGCGTGCGGGAACTCTCGAATGTATCGGCCAGGGCCTTTTCGTCGATCTGGGCGCCCGGGCGCAAGGCGCCGGACTGGATATCGGAAACGACACGTTCCCGGATTTGATCCTGGAAATCGGGATCGGCGACGGCAAGTCGCTGCAGGTGGCGGGCAATCCGGTCAAGTTCGGAAGCACTGAAGCGCTGTCGGGGGTCCGCAAACCTCCTGTGCTGGATCAGGACCGTGAGAGGCTGCTGGCCGAGTTCGGCGGCTGATAGCAAACGCAAACGGTATCCAGCACTTGGACGTGCGCGGCGGACTCCGCTCCGCCGCGCCCTGCTGATCGGCCCAACGCGCCAAGCGCCATAGCCGGCACGCCGCAGCGCGCTACCGCTTACTGGTTCTTCATCGCCTCGGCCAGCCGCGCAATGATCTCGCCCTCGCTCTTGAAGGCCTTTTGCGCATAGGCGGCGTATTGCTCGGGATTCATGTAGTTGGTGACCATGCCGTACTGGCGCGTCACGGCCAGGAACTTCGGATCCCTGAGCGCATTGCGGAAGGCCTCGTCAAGCCGCTTCACTACCGCTGGCTTCATGTTCGCCGGGCCGATGATGCCGAACGGCGAGTTCGACCACACCGGATAGCCGATCTCCTTCAGCGTCGGCGCGTTAGGGAAATCCGCGGCACGCTTTTCCGACAGCGTCGCCAGTACGCGCATCTGCCCGTTCTGCACGTAGGGCAGCAACGTGTTCGACAACACGGCCACATCGGAGGAGCCGCTCAGCAGCGCGGTAATGGCCTCGGCGTCGCCCTTGTACGGCACGTGGGTCCAGTTCGATTGCGATACCCGCGCCAGTTCCGAGATGGTCAGGTGCTGGCTGCCATAGATGCCGGTGGTGCCATAGCTGATGCCTTTCTTGTCTGCCTTCGCATCGGCGATCAACTCCTGCATGGTCTGCCACTTGGCATCTTTTTTCACCGCCACCGCGAAGTTGTAGTCCGCGATCATCGAGATATAAGTCAGATCCTTGAGCGGGTCATAGCGCATCTTCTGCACGTGCGGCAGGCGGAAGATCACCACGGGCGCCATGCTGAGCGTGTAGCCGTCCGGCTCGGCGGTCCCCATCTGCGTGGCGCCAAGCGTGCCACTGACACCGGGCTTGTTCTCCACCACGATCGCCTGCCCGAGTTCACGGCTGGCCGCGTCAGCCAGTGCGCGCGTCACCTGGTCGGTAACGCCATCAGCGCCATAAGGGACGATGAGCCGGATCGGGCGGGTCGGGAAGTCGTCGGCAGCCAGCGCCTGGGTACCAAGGGGTGCCGTCAGCGCGACGCTGGCGGCAGCCAGCGCGACGCGGAAGAAGCGACGTCGTTGCATGAGGGTGTCTCCTTATGTGTTCGCCGGATCTGTCATGTCCGGTCTGCGACATTGTCCGCATAGTATGACAATGCCGCCCAGGGCGCGGCTATCGGGAATCGGTGGGTAGCGCTGGCTTATCCACCGATTTCATCGCCGGCATGCGCAGGCTGCATGCGTGGGCTGACGCGCCCTTCAGTGCTAAGTTATTGATTGTCAGCCACGCGCGGTCCGACGCATCCCCCCTCAAGCCATGACCTTCGACCTCTTCGACAACCTCGACGACCCCGCCCCGGCCAACCCTGCGTCCGAGCCCCTGGCAGACGGCGCAGTGGTGCTGCGCGGCCTGGCCCGCGCGGACGCCGGGGCCCTGCTGGCCGACGTGCAGGCGGTCATTGCCGCCGCCCCGCTGCGCCACATGGTGACGCCCGGCGGCCTGACGATGTCGGTGGCGATGACGAACTGCGGCGATGCGGGCTGGGTCTCGGATGTCCGCGGCTACCGCTATGACCGCACCGATCCGCTGAGCGGCCAGCCATGGCCGGCGATGCCGCCGCGGTTGCGCGCGCTGGCGGCTGAAGCGGCCGCTCTGGCCGGTTTCGCGGGATTCGCGCCTGATGCCTGCCTGGTCAACCGCTATGTGCCCGGCACGCGCCTGTCGCTGCACCAGGACCGCGATGAACGCGACTTCAGCGCGCCGATCGTATCGGTCTCGCTGGGGTTGCCGGCGGTATTCCTGTTCGGCGGCATGCGCCGCGCGGACCGGCCGCAGCGCGTGCGGCTGGCGCATGGCGACGTGGTGGTGTGGGGCGGCCCTTCGCGGCTGGCCTTCCACGGCGTGGCGCCGCTGGCCGATGGGGACCATCCGCTGCTGGGACGCGCGCGCGTCAACCTGACTTTCCGCAAGGCGCTGTAACCACGGCGCGGTAAGGCGAGCCAGGCGCGACTGGTTTTGCACTTTGTGCAGGGTTTTCTACAGTCAAGGAACTGCAGAAACCGCCAATGCGCAAAGGACTCCACCATGCATCTCGAAGGCTCCTGCCATTGCGGCGCTGTCCATTTCTCGCTCGAATCGGACTCGCCGTATCCATACATGCACTGCTATTGCTCGATCTGCCGCAAGACGGCCGGCGGCGGTGGCTATGCGATCAATATCGGCGGCGATGCCGCCACGCTGCACGTGCGCGGACGCAAGTACCTGGGCATCTACCACGCGGTGCTGCGCGAGCCAGGCAAGCGCGCGCGGCGCTCGCCGGCGCAGCGGCATTTCTGCGTGAAATGCGGCAGCGCGCTGTGGCTGTGGGATCCGCGCTGGCCGGAGCTGGTGCATCCGCACGCGTCGGCCATCGACACGCCGCTGCCGCGCCCGCCCGAGGTGGTGGAGGCCTCGCTGGAATCCGCCGCGCCCTGGGTCGATGTGCCCAAGGGCAAGGGCCACGTGCACTGCGACACCTGGCCGGAGGAGTCGCTGGCCGACTGGCACAAGCGCCACCGCCTGTCCTCGCGCTGACGGCGCGCATCCGCCGACCGCCTGGCCCGGCGTCGCCGCCAGCCAGCGGCCTCAGGCCGGCAGGAAGCCTTCCACCGTCAGGTAGCGTTCGCCGGTGTCGTAGTTGAAGCCCAGCACGCGCGCATTGGCCGGCAGCTCGGGCAGTTTCTGCGCGATCGCGGCCAGTGTCGCGCCGGACGAGATGCCGACCAGGATGCCTTCTTCGCGCGCGCAGCGGCGGGCCATCTCGCGCGCGGGTTCGGCATCGACCTGGATCACGCCGTCGAGCAGCGCGGTGTCGAGGTTGCCGGGGATAAAGCCGGCGCCGATGCCCTGGATCGGGTGCGGTGCCGGCGCGCCGCCGGAGATCACCGGCGAGGCCACCGGCTCGACACCGAACACCTTGAGCTGCGGCCACTTTTCCTTCAGCACCCGGGCGCAGCCGGTCAGGTGGCCGCCGGTGCCGACGCCGGTGATCAGCACGTCGAGCCCTTCGGGGAAGTCGCTCAGGATCTCCTGCGCGGTGGTGCGCATGTGCACATCGACGTTGGCGGGGTTGTCGAACTGCTGCGGCATCCAGGCGCCGGGCGTGGCGGCAACCAGCTCCTCGGCACGCGCGATCGCGCCCTTCATGCCCTTCTCGCGCGGGGTCAGGTCGAAGCTGGCGCCGTAGGCCAGCATCAGCCGGCGGCGCTCGATCGACATGCTGTCCGGCATCACCAGCACCAGCTTGTAGCCCTTGACCGCGGCCACCATGGCCAGGCCGATGCCGGTGTTGCCGGAGGTCGGCTCGATGATGGTGCCGCCCGGCTTCAGCACGCCGCGGCTCTCCGCGTCTTCGACCATCGACAGCGCGATGCGGTCCTTGATCGAGGCGCCCGGATTGCTGCGCTCGGACTTGATCCAGACTTCGTGCCCGCTGCCGAACAGGCGGTTGATGCGGATATGCGGGGTATTGCCGATCGTCTGCAGGATGTTCTGGACCTTCATCGTTTTCTCCGTGGCGGGGCGCGGCGCGGCAGCGCCCTGGCGGGCAGCCGGCGCCGCTGGATCGAAATGAACGACGATTTTAGTGCAAAGCAGCTGCGGGGCCCTGTCGCGTATGATGGTGCCCGCTGCGCATCCGGCTTTCCGCTTTCGCGCTTCCGGTTTTTCGCGCGCCGCCGCATTCACGTCCCGCATTGCCCCTGCCCTGCCTTGCCCTGCCTCACCCCTCCTCCGATGCCTGACCATTCCCTGCTGTCCTCGCTCCTGATTTTTGGCCTTGGCGGCATGCTCGGTGCGGTGGGCGGGCTGTTCGGCATCGGCGGCGGGCTGATCGCGATCCCGGCATTGGGCCTGATCTACGGCATGGACCAGCAGCTGGCGCAAGGCACCGCACTCGTGATGATCGCGCCCAATGTGCTGATCGGCTTCTGGCAGTACCGCAAGCGCGCGGATATTGCCCTGCGCACCGCGCTGGTGCTGGGCCTGTCGGCGGTGCTGGCTACCTGGCTGTCGGCACGCGCGGCCACCGCGATGGACGCGCAGGCGCTACGGCGCATCTTCGCGGTCTTCATGATCGGGCTGGCGCTGTACTTCCTGTGGCGGCTGCTGCCGGGGCGCGCGGCCACGGCGCAGCAGGCGCGCGTGTCGCCGCACTGGATCCCGCTGGTCGGCGCGGTCGGCGGCGTCTTTTCCGGCTTCTTCAGCGTGGGCGGCGGCGTGGTCGCGGCGCCGGCGCTGGTGGGGCTGTTCGGGCTGCGCCAGGCCGCGGCTCAGGGGCTGGCGCTGGCCCTGGTGACGCCCGGCGCGGTGGTGGCGCTGGGCACGTATGCCCACGCCGGGCATGTCGACTGGGCCAGCGGCATTCCGCTTTCGCTGGGCGGCATGCTGACGATCTCCTGGGGCGTGGCGCTGGCGCACCGGCTGCCCGAGCGGCGCCTGCGCGCACTGTTTGCCGTGTGCCTGATCGCCACGGCCATCGTGATGCTGGTGCGCGGCTGAAAGCGCCGCGCAACGCGGCTATTTGCGAAACACCAGGCTGAAGTTGTTCGCCGGCATCGGCACCGGCTCGTCGCAGCGCAATCCCTGCGCGGCGCCCAGCGCAACCACGTCTTCCATGTCGCGCACGCCCCATTCAGCGTCCGTGGCGCGCAACTGTGCGTCGAAGGCGGCATTGCTCGGCGCGGTATGCGCGCCGCCGCGGCGATAGGGACCATACAGGTAGAGCACGCCGCCAGGCTTCAGTAGCTTGCCCGCGCCGGCGAACAGTGCCTCGGCCGCGGCCCACGGCGAGATATGGAGCATGTTGATGCAGACGATGGCATCGGCGACATCGATGCCCCAGGGCTGGCGGCACACGTCAAGGTCCAGCGGCGCGCGCACATTGGCCAACCCCGCATGCGCGGTCCATGCGGCAATCGATTCGCGCGCGGCACTGTCGGGATCGCTCGGCTGCCAGGTCAGGCCTGGAAACGCCGCGGCAAAGTGCACCGCATGCTGGCCGGTGCCGCTGGCGATTTCCAGGACCGTGCCGCTGGTGGGCAGCACATTGCGCAGCACCGCGAGGATGGGCGCGCGATTGCGCTCGGTGGCGGGCGCCATGCGGCGCGCGTCGGGGTCGTGGGTCTGGTCGGTCATGGCGACTGGCTCGTTTGCCGGATTAGCGGCTAGCGTAGCAGACTCCGCGCGGACCCGGGATGCACTGGCGGCCGCGAATCGCCGCCGCCTTCATGCCACGGCGACCGCCTGGCGTCAGGCCTTCGACAGCTTCACGCCCGTCGGATCCCCGGTCAGGTACCCTACCGCCGCGCCGAAGCGGTCCTTGTAATTGGCACGCACCAGCGGGTCGAGCGTGGGCTTGACCGTGTCATGCAGCGGCGATTCCCAGTCGCCCACGTGCTGGAAGTTGCTCATCACATAGGTCCAGCCGTTGATCTCGTCCACCGCATGCAAGCCGGTCGATTCGGCGCCGGCCGGGCACGACAGTACGCGGCTCAGCACTTTCGTATCGACGTTGTAGGCCCACAGGAAGTTGTTGACGTGGGTGTTGCTGTCCTCGCCGACGAACAGCGTGCGCAGCTTCTCCGAGAACTTGAGGTTATCGGGCGTGGCGACCTTGTCCGGGTTGGCGAAGTTGCCGAGCGCGTCCTGCTGCTTCATCTTGCCGCCACCGAGGTCTTCGCTGACCAGCGCCGGCACCGCGGCCATGTCGACCGGCACCCATTCGCTGTCGATGGCGCTTCCGCCCTTGTCGGTCTGGCCGCCCTTCAGGTTCAGCTCATAGACGGCGCCGGAGTACGGGCCTTCGACCTGGATGTCGCCCGCGTTGGCGGCATTGCCGGCGAGCATGCTCGACTCGATGCGCGACATCGCGGAGTAGGCCTTCTTGTCCTTGATGTTGACCGTGGTGCCTTCCATCTTGGTGAAGCCCAGGCTGCCGCCTACCAGCGCGGCGTAGCGGTGGGTTTCCAGGTAGGCCGCGGCCTTTTCCATGCCCGGCACCAGCTTGATCCAGTTGGCCTTGCCGTTGTAGATGATGCGGGTGTAGCTGCTGTCGTTCGGGTTGGCGGTCTGCACGTCCATGATGTCGGCCAGCCGGATGCCGCCATCGACCAGCGCGCGGATCTCGGCGCTGGTGGCGCTGCCCAGCTTGATCCACGACAGCGTGGCGCTGCCCGGGCCAACGCCAGAGGTCTGCTGCCACTTGCCCACGTACAGCGAGCCGCTGGAGAGGTCGCGCGCCTTGTCGGCGATGAACATGAACAGGCCGCCGTTGGTGGCATCGTCGCCCATCAGCACGGTGCGCTCGTCGGGCATGACCTGCACCAGCTCGTGCGAGATGCGGCCGAGGCAGTAGTGCTTCTTGATGGTGCCGGTGCCGTCGGGGTTGACCGTCACTTCGGGCAGGTGGCCGTAGTTGTAGGCGTTGGCCTTGGTGGAGTCACCGTACAGGTTCTGGCTGTAGCCCTGCAGCTGCGTGACAGCCGCGGCGTCCTTCAGGTCGGTTTCGTACTCTTCGCTCGACAGGTGGGTGTTCCACGGCGACAGGCTCGCGCCGCAGGTGATCCACAGGCCGTTGACGCCGGAGGTATCGACGTTGTGGTACTTCACCGGGGTCAGCTTGCCGGTGGCGGGGTCCTGGTCCAGCGTCACCACGGCGATCGGCGACGGCAGCAGGCCGTACATGCTGGTGTTGTTCTGGTTGCGCGAGGTGTACTCGAACTGCACCACCGCGAACACGGTGTTGCCCTTGACGCCGGGCACGGCCGGGTTGGCCAGCGTCAGCAGCGAGCTGCCGTCCGGTGCGTCGGAGAAGAACTGGCGTTCCTTGCCGGCCACGGAGTTGTCCAGGATCGGCTGGTTGTCGATGTTGTAGTAGCCGCCAGCCACGACAGTGCCGCCCTTGCCGTCCGGCAGCATGTCGCCGGTGATGAAGAACGGCTGGTATGCAAGCTTGTAGGTGGTGCTGCTGCCGTCGCTGAACGACACTTTCAGGCTCGAGCCCACGGTGGTGGTCGCCATCGCCGCGGGCTCCGCCAGCGTGGGCGCGTTCATGGGGATGAACTCGGCCGTGGTGAAGGTGGCGCCAGGCGCCGTGGCGGGTGAAGGTGCCGCCACGGCATCGTCGCCGCCGCCGCAGCCGGCCAGCAGGCCGGCGGAAGCCAGGCCAAGCGGAAGCATCGGCGCGCCCGCCAGCAGTTTCAGGGCCTTGCGGCGGCCAGCATCAGGTTGTTGTTGCATGGTTTTATCCGGGGAAAGGGATGGATCTGGTTTTTTGACTGCTTGATCGCGCCGGCACCACGCGGGCGGCCGGGCACCTGTTGGCACAGGCGGGCGGCGGACGGCATTGCGCCCGACCGCCGCAGATCGTAGGGCGTCTTTGTGACAGGAAGTTGACGATGCAACACTTGAGGCGGGGCGCGGCCGGGATGGGTAATCCGCTGCGGTACACTTGCGGGTTCTGTCCGCGACCGCACCGCGCAGCTTTTTTCCATCTGTCCCGCTTGCCGACCTACACGCTAGCCCGCCCCGTCCAGGCCGAAATCGAAATCCGCAAGAGCCGTTTCCTGGCCCTGGCCTTGCCGGTGGCCGACCGCGACGCGGCCATGGCCGTGCTGCAGGCGCTGCGCGCGGAACACCCGACCGCTACCCATGTGTGCTGGGCGCTGCTCGCCGGCGGCGCGTCGGGCATGTCCGACGACGGCGAGCCTTCCGGCACGGCCGGCCGGCCGATCCTGGAAGTGCTGCGCCACCACGACCTCGACGGCGTGCTGGCCGCGGTGGTGCGCTACTACGGCGGTGTCAAGCTGGGCGCTGGCGGGTTGGTGCGCGCTTACACCGATGCCATCGCCGCCGCGCTGAAGTCGGCCGAACGCATCGAGCGCATCGCCTACGCCACGCTGACGATATCGGTCGACTATGCCGACGAGCCACGCGTGCGCCGCTGGATCGAGCAGGCCGCCCAGCACGGCTGCACGCTGGCCGATACCGCCTACGGCGCGCTGGCAACGCTGGTGCTGCGCCTTCCAGCCACGCAAGTGGATGCGGCCCGCGATGCCCTGCGCGACGCCACCCATGGACGCGCGCAGTTTCCGCA
Source organism: Cupriavidus phytohabitans (assembly GCF_017815025.1). Taxonomy (NCBI): domain Bacteria; kingdom Pseudomonadati; phylum Pseudomonadota; class Betaproteobacteria; order Burkholderiales; family Burkholderiaceae; genus Cupriavidus; species Cupriavidus phytohabitans. The sequence continues at coordinate 57,625 of NZ_JAGIQB010000017.1, read as the reverse complement.
GGCACAGGACGAATCCCATGGATGAACGCGCAGCGTCCGTCGCTGACATCGACGGGGAATTCACCGCACAGGTGCTGCCGGGTGGCCAGACCTTTGCCGCGTCGCCCGAACTGAGCTTGCTGGAAGCCGCGTTGCTCGACGGCGTGCCGCTGCCCAACTCCTGCCGCAACGGCACCTGCCGCGCCTGTGCCAGCCGGCTGCTTGCCGGATCCATCCTCTACCGGATCGAATGGCCTGGGCTGAGCCTGGATGAGAAAGAGGAAGGGCTGATCCTGCCGTGCGTGGCTTGCGCGGTCAGCGATGTGGTGATTGAGCCGGTGTCACTGGGGTGAGGCGGCTTATCCCCCGACCTCCAGAAAAAACCGCAACGCCAGCTTCAACCCATCCGGCCCGGCCGGATCCGAGAACGCGTGCCCTCCCGCCCCGCCGCTCCAGGCGTGGCCCAGCCCTTCGATCCGCACCAGCCGCAGGTAGGGCGCCTTGCCCTCGGTCCAGTCGAACACATCGACCGCACGCCGCATGCCGCGCTGGACGCGCCGCGCCGGCACGGCAGCGAGGGGATGCGCGCCTTCGGGCTGCAGGTGCATCCACAGCGCCGCCGCCGCGGTGGCGTTGCTGAAATCGACCATGGCGTCGGCATCGCCATGCAGCAGCAACAGCGGCGGCGGGCGCCGGCCGGCAAGGCCCAGGCGCAGCGCGCGGACGGCCTGCGCATCAGGCCCGCGCTGGCCGCGCATCGCGCGTGTTGCCTGGGCCGCGTTGGTGGCGCTCCACGGCACTGCACCGGAATGCGAGCCGACCGCCGCGAAGCGCGCGGGATAGCGCAGGCCGAGCGTCAATGCCATCGCCCCACCCGCTGACAGGCCGAGCACACTGACGCGATTCGCCGCCACCGGATGCATGCGGCATGCCTGCTCGATCATCGCCATCAGCAGGCCGGCTTCCACTGCGCCCTGCCCGGCGGGCTTGAACCAGTTCCAGCAGCGCTGCGCATTCGCCTGCGAACTCTGCTCGGGCAGCAGCACCACCCAGCCGGCTTCGCGCGCCACGGCGGCGGCACGCGTGACCGCGGCGAAGCTGGCGGTGTCCTGCCCGCAGCCATGCAGCAACACCAGCATCGGTGCGCGGCGCCTGCCATTGGCGCCTGCCGGCACGAAGATGCGATAGCGCCGCGGCGCGAGCGGCCCGGCGCCCCAACTGCCCTCCTCCCAGCGCCCGCTGCCGCGGCTGCGCGGCGGCTCGGCCGGCGATACCACGCCGGACAGCGCGCGTTGCGTGGCCGCGGTGACTGCAGCGGATTGCTTCACCGCGTTGCGCACGATGGCCTCGGTCATCGGCCTGGTGATGTTGCGGTTGAGCTCGCGCTGCATGCGGCGGGCATTGCGCGTGGCGGCCTTGTTCAGCGTGGACCAGAGCTTTGCACCGGAAGAGCGGGGCATGCGGTGTCCTGTCGGCGTGGGTAACCCGTGCATCATATGCCGAGTCGCGTGCATGGCATGGCGCACAGCGTCCGCATTGCATGCAACGCGATCGCGATCACTGCCTACAATGCAAGGGTCGTGTCGCGCCGAGGCACGGACAGGAGGCGAGCATGATCGATGCAACGAGCCAGTTCAGGCCTTTGGATCCGGGCCGCGTTAACCTGATGGATCCGCTTGAAGTGCAGTACTGGTGCCGCGAGCTTCACTGCAGCGAGCAGGATCTCGAAGCGGCCGTCGATGCCGCCGGCGACCATATCGCCGCGGTGCGGGACCAGCTGGAGTCAGGCCAGCCGGGCACCCCGCCACACTGAAGCCAGGCACGGCCGGATCATGCCGGCCGTGCCTGTCATGATGTCTGCCATGTACCAGCAATAAGCGCAGTGCAGACCGGAATTCAGTAATGCTGTGTTCGCGTGGGGCGAGTTTTGCTGCATGATTTCGGGCCCGGGTCAGGCCTGGCATCAGACCGTGCCAACCCGGGAGATCCGGGTACAAGGGGGTCACCTACACGAGGACGCACCGATATGACCATCAAGCTGCCGGCCATCACCATTTGCGCAGCTCTGCTCGCCCCTGCCGCCTGGGCAGGCAACGACACCCACTGGAGCTACGCCGGACCGACCGGCGCCGGCCATTGGGGCGAGCTCGACGCCGGCTACAAGACCTGCACGCTGGGCAAGCACCAGTCGCCCATCGATATCCGTACCGACAAGGCCGTGAGCGCCGACCTGAAGCCGATCGGCTTTGGCTACACCGCGACGCAGGCAACCGTGGTCAACAACGGCCATACCATCCAGGTCAACTTGCCTGCGGGCGGGCAAGCCGAGTTCGACGGCACGGCGTACAAGCTGGTGCAGTTCCACTTCCATACGCCGAGCGAGGAGAAGATCAACGGCAAGGCGTACCCGCTGGTGGCGCACCTGGTGCACCAGAACGCAGAAGGCAAGCTGGCGGTGGTGGCGGTGCTGTTCAAGACCGGGCGCGAGAATGCGGCGTTGCAGCCGGTCTTTGCCAGGCTGCCGGCCAGGGCCGGTGAATCGCGCGAGCTGGGTGCACCGATTGACGTGGCGGCGCTGCTGCCCGCGCAGCAATCCTACTGGGCGTTCACCGGCTCGCTGACCACGCCGCCTTGCAGCGAGGATGTGAAGTGGCAGGTGTTGAAAACGCCGGTGGAGATTTCGGCGGCGCAATTGGCGGCGTTCCGCAAGCTTTACCGGATGAATGCGCGGCCGGTGCAGCCGTTGAATGGGCGGGTCGTGCAGGCGGGACAGTGAGGATCGTGCGCATCCCATGACCTTTGCCTGGCCGCTTGGGTGCTCCCTCTCCCGCTTGCGGGAGAGGGAGAAAACCGGCGGTATCGCACCGACCTGCGATCAGGAAAGCCCGCGCATCGCCAGCTCGCCGCCCAGCACCAGCAGCCCGCAGAAAAACAGCTTGCGAAATCGCTCCGCACTGATGCGATGCCGCAGCCATTGCCCGATGAACATGCCGCCGAGCGCGGGCACCAGCGCCAGCAGTGAAGCCCCCAGCACCGGTGTGTGCAGCAGCGATCCGCCCAGCGCCAGGCTGACCGCCAGCGCAATGGTCGATATCGTGAAGGACAGACCCAGCGCCTGCACCAGGCTTTCCTTTTCGAGTCCCAACCCTTGCAGGTAAGGCACGGCGGGAATCACGAACACGCCGGTCACCGCAGTGATCGCGCCAGTCACCAGGCCGACCAATGGCCCGAGCCAGGCCTCCGCCGCCGGCTTGACGTGCAACTTTACCGCCGCCAGTCCAACCACCGCGTACAGCACCAACGCCACGCCCAGCGCCGAGGTGGCATGCGTCGTCAACCCTGCCGGCACCAGCGCGGTGCACAGCCACGTGCCGACGCAGATCGCCGCGAGCATCGGCCACAGCCGAAGTACCAGTTGCCCGAAGCGGGGACCGCTGAACAGCTGCACCACGTTGGTCACCATCGACGGCGCCACCAGCAGCGCCGCGGCCTGCGCCGGCGGCATCAACAGCCCGAGCAGCCCCACCGCGACGGTGGGAAGGCCCAGGCCGACCACGCCTTTGACAAAGCCGGCCAGCAGGAAGGTCAGGCCGATAAAGGCGGCTTGCGTGCCGATGGCTTCCATCGTCATCGCTGGCTCCTTCAGCCGGGCTTGCGGTCGTGCACCGCGCGGCTGTCGGCGGGGGCTTCGTCGCGCGCGTGCAAGCCGTAGTCGCGCAGCACCTGTGCCACACGCAGGCGGTAGTCGGCGAACACGCCACCGCGGCCGGCGGTCTGCGCCTCGCGATGCGCCACGGTATTGCGCCAGGCGATCACCGCGGCCTCGTCACGGAAGAACGATAGCGACAGGACCTTGCCCGGGTTGGTCAGGCTCTGGAAGCGTTCGACCGAGATAAAGCCGTCGATGGTCTCCAGCTCGCTGCGCAGCCTTGCGGCGATATCGAGGTAGGCATCGCGGCGGCCCGCTGCGGGCTCGACTTCAAAGATGACGGCGATCATGAGGGCTCCGTGCTTTTAGTAGGGGTCTCAGCAGAAATGCGGGATGCGTGCGTTCAACGAAGGACGATAGCGGAACGCGCGCGCCAGTGCGGCCGGATCGGCGCCGCGCGCCAGCAACGCGCGGACCGTGGCGCCGGCGAGCGCCTGCGCCAGCCTGTCGCCGGGACACGCGTGGCGGCCGTGGCCGAAGGTCCATGGGCGTTTGCCATCCGCCATGCCAATGCAGGAAGCCGCGGCCAGCAGCACCAGCACCGCGTCGCCGGCCTTGATGTCGTGGCCGCACAGGCGAGCATCGGCGGCGAGGAATCGCCGCGTGTTCTGCACCGGTGGATCCAGCACCGCCACTTGCGCGGCCAGTACTTCCGGCGCGGTACCGGCCCGCACCGTGCCACGGCCGAGATGCAGCAGTGTATTGCCTGCCAGCGCGGCGGTGGCTTCGCAGGCCTGCACCAGCAAGCCGATGGTGTTGGCCGACACCGCTTGCGCATCGATGCCCGCAGCGCGCGCGGCCTGGTGCAACGACGGCAACGGGCCTGCTGCCGGTACGGCATCGGCGAGCCAGCTGCCGAGCCATTGCGCGGCGTCGGCGCCGGCTTGCACGGCGTTCGCATCGGCGAGCGGCGACTGTGCGGCGGCAAAGGCTGCCACATGGCCGGCCGCTGCCGCGGCGGTAGCGCGATCCACGGCGACCGGCAAGCCGAGCAGGTCGGCCAGCGTCACCACCGGCAGCGTGAACAGGAAGCCATTGATGCGCCCGGCGGACAATGCCGTGTCGGCGTCCAGCAGTTCAGCCAGCGCAGCCGCGCGATGGGCGGCAATGGACGCGTCGATGGTGGCCAGCATCGGCATCAGCAATCCCTTCAACGGCGCGTGCGCCGCGCCGTCGTTCATGCGGATCAGCCGGCCGAAGAGATCGCCGGCGGGCGAGCCGGCCAGTGCGGGCGGCACCGGCTGCGCGGGCGGGCGCACGCGGCACTCGGGATGGGACAGCACCTCCGCCACTTCGCGCGCGCCGGCGGCCACCCACAAGCCGAGCCGCTGGTCGCGGAAGAACGGCCGGTGCGTCGCCAGTTCGCGGTAGTACGGGTAGGGATCGGGGTGCGTGACGGCGCTAAGCGGGTCGATGGCGGCGTCGGTATCGGACACGGCGGCAGGCAGCATGGCGGCACATGAGGACTGAATGTGCCGCCAGTTTGCCGCGTGCGCCGGGGAAACGCTTCACGGCGACGTGAAAGATGGATGGCTCGCGTGGCGGCTCGCAGCCACCGGGTCGTCATCCCTGTGCGCCAGCCGGTACAACACTGGCAACACCAGCAACGTCAGCGCCGTCGACGACAGGATGCCGCCAATCACCACCGTGGCCAGCGGACGCTGCACTTCTGCACCCGTGCCGGTGGCCAGCGCCATCGGCACGAAGCCCAGCGAAGCCACCAGCGCGGTCATCAGCACCGGCCGCAGCCGCGTCAGCGCGCCGTCCCGGATCGCCTGGTCCAGCCCCAGGCCCTCTTCGCGCAGCGAGCGGATAAACGACAGCATCACCAGCCCGTTCAGCACCGCCACGCCGCACAGCGCGATAAAGCCCACCGCGGCCGAGATCGACAGCGGGATGCCGCACAGCCACAGCGCGAGGATGCCGCCGGTCAGCGCGAACGGGATGCCGGTGAAGACCAGCAGCCCGTCCTTGACGTTGCCGAACATCGCGAACAGCAGCACGAACACCAGCCCCAATGCCAGCGGAACCACCACGCGCAGCCTTGCGGTAGCGGACTGGAGCTGCTCGAAGGTGCCGCCCCAGCTGGTCCAGTAGCCGGCAGGGATGCGCACGCGCTCGCGAATGGCGGCCTCCGCCTCGGGCACGAAGCTGCCGATATCCCGCCCGCGCACGTTGGCGCTGACCACTATTCGGCGCTTCCCGTTCTCGCGCGAAACCTGGTTAGGGCCAGGCGCGATCTCCACGGTGGCGACTTCGCTGAGCGGAATATAGCTGGTGCGCGCGCCGGCCACGGCGTCCTTCGGCAGCGCCACCGGCAGGCGCCGCAGCGCTTCCACGTCTTCGCGCACGGCATCGGGCAGGCGCACGACGATGTCGAAGCGCCGGTCGCCGCTGAAGAAGGTGCCCGACACCTTGCCGCCGATGCCGATCGCCACGGCCTCCTGGATGTCGCTCAGGTTGAGCCCATAGCGCGCGGCCTTGTCGCGGTCGATATTGACGCTGAGCATCGGCAGCCCGGTGGTCTGCTCGACCTTGACCTCGGCCGCGCCCGCAATGCCCTGCAGCACCGCGGCGATCCGGTTGGCGGTGTCCTCCAGCACGGCGTTGTCGTCACCGAACACCTTGACCGCCACGTCCGAGCGCACGCCCGAGATCAGCTCGTTGAAGCGCAGCTGGATCGGCTGCGAGAACTCGTAGTTGTTGCCGGGGAGCTTGCCAACCTCCTCGCGGATCGCGACGATCAGCTCGTCGCGCGTGCGGCGCGGCGCGGGCCATTCGGAATGCGGCTTGAGCATGATGTAGCCGTCCGAGATATTCGGCGGCATCGGGTCGGAGGCGATTTCGGCGGTGCCGGTGCGCGCGAACACGCGTTCGATCTCCGGGAATTTCGCCTTCAGCGTGGTCTCGACCTGCTGCTGCATCGCCACCGACTGCGTCAGGCTGGTGCCGGGAATGCGCAGCGCCTGGATGGCGAGGTCGCCCTCGTTGAGGCTGGGCACGAACTCGCTGCCCAGGCGCGTGGCGATCACCAGGGACAGCGCCACCGCCACGCCGGCCAGCGTCAGCACCACCGGCGTCGCCGACAGCGAGCGGTCCAGCAGCACGGCATAGCGGCGCCGCGCCCAGGCCGTGAACCGGTTCTCCCGCTCGGCCACGCGATTGCCGATGGCCAGCGCCACCGCCGCGGGAACGAAGGTGACAGACAGCACCATCGCGCCCAGCAGCGCCAGCACCACGGTGATCGCCATCGGGTGGAACATCTTGCCCTCGACGCCGGTCAGCGCAAAGATCGGCAGGTACACCACCATGATGATGAGCTGGCCGTACAGCAGCGGCCTGCGCGCCTCGCGCGCGGCGGCGAAGACCTCGTGCAGGCGTTCGGTGCGCGTCAGCGCGCGGCCATGGCGCTGCTGCGCATGCGCCAGGCGCCGCACGCAGTTCTCGACGATCACCACCGCGCCGTCGACGATGATGCCGAAGTCCAGCGCGCCCAGGCTCATCAGGTTGGCGCTGGTGCGGGTGTGGACCATGCCGGTGAAGGTGAACAGCATCGACAGCGGGATCACCAGCGCGGTGATCAGTGCCGCGCGCAGGTTGCCGAGGAACAGGAACAGGATGGCGATCACCAGCACCGCGCCTTCCAGCAGGTTCTTCTTCACCGTGGCGATGGCCTTGTCGACCAGCGTGGTGCGGTCGTACACGGTGATCGCCTTCACGCCGGCCGGCAGCGTGCGGTTGATCTCCGCCATCTTGCGGTCGACGGCCTGCGACACCGTGCGGCTGTTCTCGCCGATCAGCATGAAGACCGTGCCCAGCACCACCTCGCGGCCATCCTCGGTGGCGGCGCCGGTGCGCAGCTCGCCGCCGGTCTGCACGCTGGCCAGGTCGCGCACGCGGATCGGCTGACCTTGCGCGGTGCCGACGATGACGTCGCGGATATCGTCGAGCGAGCGCACCTGGCCCGGCACGCGCACCAGGTATTGCTCGCCGCGCCGCTCGATATAGCCGGCGCCGACGTTGTCGTTGTTCTTCTCCAGCGCGGTCACCACGTCGGCGAGCGACAGGCCATACGATGCCATCCGTTCAAGGCTGGGCGCCACCACATAGGCGCGCGCATGGCCGCCGATGGCATTGACCTCGGTCACCCCCGGCACGTTGCGCAGCTGCGGGCGAATCACCCAGTCCTGGATTTCGCGCAGGTCGGACAGCGTGTACGGCGTGCCGTCCGGCTTGCGCGCGTTGGGCTCGGCTTCCACGGTCCACAGGTAGATCTCGCCAAGGCCGGTCGAGATCGGCCCCATCGCAGGCGTAATGCCGGTGGGAAGCTTGTCGCGCGCTTCCTGGATGCGCTGGTTGACCAGCTGGCGCGCGAAATGGATATCGGTGCCTTCGCGGAAGATCACCGTGACCTGCGACAGCCCATAGCGGGACAGCGAGCGGGTCTGCTCCAGCCCCGGCAGGCCCGCCATCACGGTCTCGACCGGATAGGTGATGCGCTGCTCGGTCTCCAGCGGCGAATAGCCGGGCGCGGCGGTGTTGACCTGCACCTGGACGTTGGTGATGTCAGGCACGGCGTCGATCGGCAGCCGGGTGTAGTTGTACAGTCCCAGCGCGGCCATGCCGAGCACGGCCAGCAGCACCAGCCAGCGCTGCTCGATGGCAAAGCGGATCAGGCGTTCGAACATGGCGCCTCCCGCTCAGTGCTCATGCCCGGCGCTGGCCTTGCCCAGCTCGGACTTGAGGATGAAGCTGTTGGCCGCGGCGTAGCGCGCACCGGCCTGCAGGCCTTCGGTGATCTCGACCAGCTTGCCACCGCTGCGGCCGGTCCTGACCGGCTGCACGGCAAACCCGCCCGGCACCGCGACGAACACGGCGCTGCGCCCATCGACCTGCTGCACGGCATCGGCTTCCACCGTGACCGGCACCTGCGCCGCGGCACCGAGGACGCTGACGGTGACGAACAGGCCGGGCCGCCACGCCATGCCGGGATTGGCCAGCGTCACGCGTGCCTTGGCGGTGCGGGTCTGCTCGCCGAGCAGCGCGCCGACGTAGGAGACCTTGCCCTCCGCCTGCGTCTCGGAGGCGGTGGAGCGGATCCTGACGGTCTCGCCCACGCGCACCTGGTCGAGGTCGCGCGCCGACACCACGAACTCGGCCCATACCGAACTCAGGTCCGAGATGGTGAAGATGCTGGCGTCTTCCTTGACGGCCTCGCCCAGCGACAGGTGCTTCTCCACGATGATGCCGTCGAACGGGGCGCGCAGCGCGAACTGGTTCAGGCTGCCGCCCTTGCCGCCCTTGCCATCCTTGCCGGCGCTTTCCGACGCGCCGATCGCGACCAGTTTCTGCCGCGCGTTCTGCACCGCGATCTGCGCCTCTTCCAGCGCGGTGCGGGCCTGCTGGTAGTCCTGCTCGGCCGAGATTTTCTCCTGCCACAGCGTCTTCTCGCGCGCATAGATGGCGCGCGCCAGCGCCTCGCGCCGCTGCGCCGCGAGCAGTTCGCTGCGCTGCTCGGCCAGTGCCGTGCTGGCGATCACAGCCAGCACCTGGCCTTTGGCGACCTGCTCGCCCAGGTTGGCCGGCACCGCCTGGGCCACGCCCGCGACGCGCGGCACCACGTGGGCGGTGCGGTCGTCGTTGAAGCGGATCTCGCCGGGGAAATCGACACTGCCGCGCAGCGGCGCGGGGCCTGCCGTGGCGATGCCGATGCCGGCCTGCTGCACCTGCTCCGGCGTCAGCCTGATGAAGTGGGGCTGGTCGGCGGCCTGCGCGGGCGCAGCGGCGGCAGCGGGGGCGCTGGCCGGCGAACTTGCCGGCTGGTCGTGCGCGTGGCCGTCGCCATGGTCGGCATGCTCGCCTTGTTCAGCGTGTTCGCCATGCTCATGCCCGGCCTCGCCGGAGCCGCCGCCCTTGCCCATGAACAGGATCGCCGCGCCGCCCAGCAGCCCCGCGACCAGGATGGCCACCACCGCGGCCCGTTGTTGCTTGCTTATTGCCATGCTTGGAGCCTTCCGTATCAGTGTCCGAGGATGCGGTCGATGCTGGCGGCCGCGTCATAGGTGCGGGCCAGTACGTCCAGGTAGCGGATGCGCGCCTGGAACAGGGTGCGCTGGGCATCCAGCACATCGAGGAAATTGAACTTGCCGGCCTCGAACCCGCGCGAAGCGGCGGCATACGCCTGCTCCGCCGCGGGCAGCACCGAGCCCTGCAGCGTCTGCGCCGCGGCGCGCGACACCGACAGCTGCGTCGACGCCTGCTGCAGTTCATTGGCCAGCCGGATGCGGTTGGCGGCATGCACATCCTGCGCGCGGTCCGCGCGGCGCAGCGCCGCGTACAGGTTGCCCTGGTTGCGGTCGAACAGCGGCAGCGGGATCGCCACGCCCAGCACGGCCATGTTGCGGTTGGCCTCGTTGTCACGCTTGGCGCCGAGGCTGACGGTGACGTCGGGGTACTGGCGGCTGCGCGCCACCGCCACTTCGGCGCGGCTGCGTTCGGCGGAGAGCCGGCTGGCGGCCAGCAGCGGTGAATCTTCCAGAGCGCTCTCCAACGCGGCGGGCGCGGGGCGCGACGGCAGCGCGTCGAGGTCGCCCTGTGCCTGCGCGAAGCGCGGCGCGGCATTGCCCCACAGCGCGGCCAGCGACTGCCGTGCGGACTGCAGCGCGCCGGTGGCCTCGGCCAGCTCCAGCTCGGCGTTGGCCTGCTCGACCTGCGCGCGCGTTGCTTCCAGCGGCGCGACCTTGCCGGCGGCGACACGGCGCGAGGCGGCCTGCGCCGCACGGCTGGCGATGCCGACCGAGCCCTCGGCCAGCTTGACGCGCTCCTGCGCGACCAGCACGCCGAAGAAGCGCGCGATCACCGCCGCGCGCAGTTCGGCGCGCACGCCGCCCAGCTCGGCCTGCGCCAGTTCGCGGCCACGCTCGGCCACGCCGATGCGGGCAGCGCGCTTGCCGCCCAGCTCGATTGGCACGTTGAACTGCCCGGTGGTCGAGCGCGTGGCGCGGCGCGTGTCTTCCATCGACACCGCCAGCTCGGGGTTGGGAATCACGCGCGCCTGCGTCAGGTCGCCCTCGGTGGCGTCCAGCTCCTTGCCGGCGGCGGACAGCGCGAAGCTGCCGGCTTCGGCCAGCGCCAGCGCGGCGTCCAGCGTCAGCGTGCCGGATGGCTCGGATATGCCCGCACCGCTCGCACCGGTGGCGTACGGCGAGGGTTGGATGGCGGATGGTGGCGTCTGGGCGACGCCGGCAAGCGGGCTGGTCAGGACGGCCGCCAGCCCCAGCGGCAGCAAAAGTCTTCGCATCGAATTGCACCAGGAAAGAAACCGGGAATTCGGCGAGACGCCTGAGTTCAGCGAATCAGGAAGAAGTCAGGGAAGCGGGTAGCGTCGTCTCGCCGGCTAAGCGAGACGGGGCCACTGCGGGCGGTCGGGGGCCCTGGCGCTGTGGGAGGAGAAACCGGATTGCGGCGGGGCCTGCGCCAGTGCAACGCGCTGGCTGGCCTGCACGCGTGGCCCGTCGGCGCGTGCGAACGGCACCGAGGCGATATGGCAGACGCCGCAGTCGGGATCGGCAACGCCCAGCTTGTCGACATCGGCGCCGGCCTTGGTTGCATGCTGGCCGGCATCGGCCTTGTGCTGGTGCTCGTGATGCCCCAGGTGCGCCTTGGCCGCCGTCGCCACCTCATGCCGGCAATACGCGGCCGCTCCCGCCCAGGCGAACTGGAGCGGCAGGATCAGCGCGAGGACGATGAGGAGCAGGCGATGCATGTCGGAATGGCGGCGAGCCGCAAGTTTAACCGAGGCTGGCCGGGGTTCACGCGATGAGCCGATTACATTTGCGTCATGCCATAACGGGTGAAGGATGGTAAATCTTATTTCAAATTTTTTGAATAACCTATCCACACCGATCCCCGTTTTCGCTCGGCAAAGGCTCCTATAGTTCGTTACATGAACGGCACGTACTCAATGCCAAACGTTCTGCCAGATTCAACGAACAATACTGGAGAAATCTCATGACCAAGACCGCCCGCTTCGCTTCCGCCCTGTTCCTGTCGCTGGCCGCCCTCGGCGCCGCGCACGCCGCTACTGCCGCCGAACGGCTGCCCGGCGACAAGTATGGCTACGAGTTCCGCTCGCACGATGCCTTCACCGATGGCGCCCGCGCCGGCAAGCCCGATCCGTATGTGGACGGCGCCCGCACGGTGGCCGGACTGGACCGTCGCGGCGTGTCGGCGGCCCCGGCGCGCAGCTTCGACCCGTACAGCGAAGGCAGCCGCGTGGGTGGTTTCGACCCCTACGGCGAGGGTGCGCGTGCGTAATTGCCGTGGGTTTGCTCCCCTCTCCCGCCTGCGGGAGAGGGGAGCCTTTGCCAGTGCCGTCAGCTTACGTTCAGCGCATCCAGGCGCGACCCCTGGCTACGGACAGCGGCCTCAATCCTCCCGCCCCATTCGCCGCATCGCCTCCCGCATGGTCCGCATCTGCGCGCTGAACACGGTGCAGGCTTCGCAGATCGCCAGGTGGCCGCGCACGCGCAGCCGTTCCACCCACGACAAAGGCTGGTCCAGCCCCTTCATGGTCAGGTGGTGGACTTCTTTGCAGTCCGGCAGCAGGCGGCGGGCGGGGCGGTCGGGCATGGTCGTTGCCGAGGGTTAAGTGGATGAGATCGTTCGCAAGGGCCGATCAGCCCTCGCCGGCAGCGCCACGCTGCCCGAACCAGCGCAGTTCCAGGCACTCGCGCAGCCGCATGCGGGCCCGGTACAGCATGGCCCATGCATTGGTCGCGCTGATCTGCAAGACCTGACAGATTTCTTCGGTATCGAGCTCCAGCCATTCGCGCATCATGAAGAGCCGGCCCAGCCGCGGCGGCAGCCGGTCGACGCATAGCTGCAGGATTTCAAAGAACTCGCGGCGCTCGAAGGCGCGCTCGGGATCGCCCCAGTCGGAAGGCGGATCCTGGTAGTGGCCGTTGCGCGTGAACAGCGCATCCAGCGCCTCCTGCTCCGACGGGGCCTCGCCGTCCTCCGGCGCCACCAGCGCCAGCCGCACCTCGCGCCGGCCGCTGCGCAGGCTGTCGATCAGCTTGTGCTTGAGGATGCCGACCAGGTAGGTGCGCAGCGACGAGTGGCCGGCAAAGCGCTCCGGGTGCTCCAGCGCGGCCAGCAGCGTTTCCGAGACCGCGTCTTCCGCCAGCACCTCATCGCGCAGTTGCAGGCGCGCAAAGCGCAGCAGGTAGGGCCGTACAGCCTGCAGTTCGGCAGGATCGAGGCTCATGGGGGCGCGTCAGCGGCGTTGGGAGATGCGCCATGATACCGCTGGCGCACGCTTCAGGGCGCGCGCTTCAGTTCAGTCCCCGGAATTGCCCGCACAGCCTGAACACGTCTTCGGTCAGCGGCACCTCCCGCGCGCGGGCATAGCGCGTGGCCAGCTTGAGCAGCTCCTTGATATCGCGTCCGCTGGCCTTGGGGTAGGCCCGCAGCAGCGCCTCGACCAGCCCGTCGCCCAGCCCGTCGCCCAGCTCGGCGCCGAACTGCGCCCCCTGCAGCCGCCACAGGCGCCGCGCATCCTCCTTGCCCGGTGTTTCGTAATGGATGGTGGCGATGCAGCGCGACAGGATGGCATCGTCGACATCGCCGATGCGGTTGGTGGTCATGAACAGCAGGCCATTGAAGTACTCCAGCGTGCGCAGGAACTCGGCGACGATGGCGCGACGACTTCGGCATAGACCTCGGCGGTCAGCGTCTTGCCCAGCCCCGGCGCGCCCTGGCACAGGATGGTGGTGCCGCCCGACTTGCCGGGCACGAAGTCCTGCACCAGCACGTCCATGTGCGAGGTCAGGATATCGATCAGGTCGCGGTGGTGCTCCGGCAGCACCAGCTTGTCGCGCAGCTCGGGCTGGTAGCGGTACTCGGTCAGGTGCTGCACATGCACCCAGAGATTGCGGTGCCACTCCAGGTGGAACAGGTGCACATAGCCGTGCAGCGGCACCGACTCGAAGCCCGCTTCCACGCCGGCCTCGCGCCAGTGTTGTCGGGCGCCAGCATCTGGAACATCAGCGCGCGCTGGTTCTGGCTCTTGCTCAGCGTGTAGAGCGAATTCCGCCATCACCCATGACAGCATGCCTGAAGCAGCACTTGATCATCCGCATCACGCCGGGCGTTGTTATCCCGACTGCCGCCGTTCATGGCTGGGGGCATGCCCAAACTGCGCGCGGTACGCCTTGCTGAAATGACATGGCGACTGGAACCCGCAGGCCGTCGTCACACTGGCAATCGAGGCGTTGCTGGTGCGCAGCATCTCGCGCGCGCGCTTCAGGCGCAGGGTGAGGTAGTAGTGGGTCGGCGACACGTTCAGATAGAACTTGAACATTCGCTGCAGATGCCGCTGCGACAGCCGCACCAGCCGCGCGAGTTCGTCAAGCGACAGCGGCTCCTCGATATTCGCCTCCATCAGCCGGACCACCTCGATCAACTCCGCCCGCGACAGGCCAACGCGCGCATAGACCGGAATCGGCTGGGAATCGGTCGCACTACGTATGCGTTCGAGGATGAACTGCTCGGATACCTGCGTGGCAAGCTTCTGGCCGAAGCGCAGCCCGACCAGATAGAGCATCATGTCGATCGGCGCCGTGCCGCCCGTGCAGGTAAGCCGGTCGCCATCGACGACAAACAGTTCGTCCGCGAACTGCACCAGCGGAAACTCTTCGTGGAGCGTGGACCGGTTTTCCCAATGCACGGCGCAGCGGTAGCCGTCCAGCAGCTTGCTGGACATCAAGGCATAGGCGCCTGTGCAGATCCCGCCGAGCGGCATGCCCCGCCCGGCGAGTCCGGCAAGCATCGTGCGCGTGCCGTCGTCGACGGCGTCGCGGATGTCAATGCCTCCGCAGACGATCATCACGTCCGGCAAAGCCGAGGCATCGAGGGCGCGGGTCGGACGCACTGCGATGCCGTTGCTGGCATACGCCGGCGCGCCGTTGGTTGAATAGATCGACCAGCTGTAGTGGTCGGCGCGCCCGAGATAGTTTGCCATGCGCAGCACCTCGACCGCGCTCGAGAACGCAATCATCGAGAAGTCCGGCAAGGTCAGAAAGCCGAAATGTGCGAGCGCCGACATCGGAGGTGAAGCGCTACCAGCTGGCACGGCCGCAACAGTTACCTCATCGATCTCGTCGTGCATGGCTGGTCGGGATCAGGCTTGCGCCGTGCTTGCCTTGGTGCTGAACAATTGCCTGAGTCCCGAGAACAGTGGTGCCTTCACGGACCCCGGCGCGCGGCCAAAGCTTTCGGTGATGCGGTCCAGGATGATTGCCAGCAGCACGACCGACAGGCCGCTTTCAAAGCCCAGGCCGATATCCAGGCGCTGGATGCTCGCCAGCACCTCGTTGCCCAGGCCGCCGGCGCCCACCATCGACGCGATAATCACCATCGACAGCGCCATCATGATCGTCTGGTTCACCCCCTGCATGATCGAGGGCAGCGCATTCGGGAACTGCACCTTGTACAACAGTTGCCACGGCGTACAGCCGAAGGCGTGGCCGGCTTCGACGATCTCCATGTTCACCTGGCGGATGCCAAGGCAGGTCAGCCGGACCGCTGGCGGCATGGCGAAGATCACCGTGGCAAGGATGCCCGGCACGCGGCCCAGGCCGAAGAGCATCGCCGCGGGTATCAGGTAGACGAACGCGGGCATGGTCTGCATCAGGTCGAGCACCGGACGGACGGTGGCCGCCACCACCCTGCTCCTTGCCGCCCAGATGCCGAGCGGAACGCCGAGCAGCAGGCTGATGACGGTCGAGGACAGCGTAAGGCCCAGCGTGATGATGGTCTGGTCCCAGAAGCCGGTTGCGAAGATCACGAACAGCGACGCGGCGGTGAAGACCGCGAAGCGCCAGCCTACGCGCCACAGCCCGATGCCGATGAAGATCGCCATCATCAGCCACATCGGCACGGCTTGCAGCCCGCGCTCGATCAGTTCAGCGAGGCCCCCGATGGCGCGGCCGATGGCGTCGAACGTCGCCGCGTCGTGATCGAGGAGGTAATGGACGGATTGGTCGACCCAGCGGCCGAGGGGCAGGAGTTCAGACATGGTTACCTCGCGAGCGCGTGATGGCTTTCAGGATGACGGCGCGGCTGACCGAGCCGCAATAGCAGCCGTCGTCGTCGACGACTGGCAGCGCATTCGGGTTCGCGACCACGCGCTCGACGACATGGTCGAGCGAAGCGTTGCGCCGGATGCTTTCCACCGGCCGTACGCCCTGCGTGGCGTCGCGCGTGACGAAGCCGCGGAGCTTGCGCTGCGCATCGAGCACGAAGGCGTAGTCTTCGCCGCCGTTCAGCGTCGCGGCGATGTTGGCCGCGTCGAGTTTCGACAGCGTCGGCACGGCGTTGGTCTGCATCAGGTCGCCGGCGGTCAGGTAGCGGCTCGTATCGATGCCATCGAAGAACGTACGGACGTAGTTGTCGGCAGGGTTGGCAATGATCTCCTGCGGCGTGCCGACCTGGACGAGCCGGCCGCCCTCCATGATCGCGATCCGGCTGCCGATGCGCAGCGCCTCCTCCAGGTCATGCGATACGAACATGATGGTGCGGCGGTGCTCCTTCTGCAGCTGCAGCAGCACATTCTGCATCTCCTTGCGCTTGAGCGGGTCGAGGGCCGAGAACGCCTCGTCCATGATCATCAGCGACGGATTGACCGCCAGCGCGCGCGCCAGGCCCACGCGCTGCTGCATGCCGCCCGACAGCTCGCGCGGCAGCTTCTGCGCGAACGTGGCCAGGCCGACCTGCTCCAGCACTTCCATGGCGCGGCGCTCGCGCTCCTTCCTGCCGACCCCCGCCACCTCCAGCCCGAACGCGGCATTGGACAGCACGGTGCGCTGCGGCATCAGCGCGAACGACTGGAACACCATGCTCATGTCCTTGCGGCGCAGCGCGATCAGCTCGCCGCGGCTCACGGCTGCCACATCGCGCCCGCCGATCAGCACCTTGCCGGCGGTCGGTTCGACCAGCCGGTTCACAAGGCGGATCAGCGTCGACTTGCCGGATCCCGACAGGCCCATCAGCACGAATATTTCGCCTTCCCTGACGTCGAACGACACGTTGTGCACACCGACCACGTGGCCGGTGCGCCGGAATACCTCATCCTTCGTCGAACCGGCGGCGAGCATGTCGAGTGCCTGCTTGGGATTGCTGCCAAATACCTTGCACAGACCTTCGACCACGACCTTTGGACTATCCATCGAAACTTCTCCTGGCCCTGCGGGGACTCACTCGTCATATGGCATGCCAACGCTTTCTCCACTCGTCCGGGAAGCGCTGGCGGCGCGTTACTACCTTCCTCCCTGGAATGCCTGAGCAAACCATGTCGTCGCTTTGCAACCTGCGTTGCGCGATTCCCTACATGGTTGCCAAGAAACGCCCTCCCCTGCCGACTAATTCCGACAAGTGCTTGCGCAAATGCGACAACGGCAATCCGGCAAGGCGAATTTGACGGCGACTGTCCACAAACGGCGCCAACCATCCGACTGGGCGGGACGGCGCTACGTGCGGCGTGGCGCGTCGATACCAGCCACGCGGCGCTTCGGTTCTATCCGGTGCCCGCATGGCCTGATCTACTTGGCGCATGGCATGTGCGCGCACGAGGCGTCCGCGGCCAGTCAACCCAGAGAGGAATCGCATGAACGCGCAGTCTCCTTCACAACAGCACATCCTGACGCTGTCGTGCCCGAGCGCCCCCGGCCAGGTCGCCGCCACCGTCGGGCTGCTCGAGCGCCATCGCTGCTACATCGACGAACTGACCGTCTTCGACGACGACCTGAGCAACCGCTTCTTCCTGCGTTGCGTGTTCCACCCGACGGACGCGCGGGCGCTGGATGTCGGCCGGCTGCGGCAGGAATTCACGCCGATCGCGCAGGGCTACGGCATGCAGTGGGCCATCCACGATGCGCACGCCCGTCCCCGGGTGCTGATCATGGTGTCGAAGCTCGAGCATTGCCTGGCGGACCTGCTGTTCCGCTGGCGCATGGGCGAGCTGAAGATGGATATCGTGGGGGTCGCCTCGAACCATGCCGACCTGGAGCCGCTGGCGCGCCAGCATGACCTGCCGTTCCGGCACTTCCCGATCACGCCCGAGACCAAGGGCGAGCAGGAAGCGCGCTGGCTGGACCTGTTCGAGTCGAGCGGCGCGGAGCTGGTGATCCTCGCCCGCTACATGCAGGTTCTCTCGGCCGCGACCAGCGCGAAACTGGCCAACCGCGCGATCAACATCCACCATTCATTCCTGCCTGGCTTCAAGGGTGCCAGGCCCTATCACCAGGCGCATGCGCGCGGCGTCAAGCTGATCGGCGCGACCGCCCACTTCGTCACCGACGACCTCGACGAAGGCCCGATCATCGAGCAGGCCGTCGAGCGCGTCGATCATTCGTACCGGCCGGAGCAGCTGCTTGCGGTCGGCCGCGACGTGGAATGCATCACGCTGGCGCGCGCGGTGAAGGCGTTCATCGAGCGGCGGGTGTTCCTGAACGGGGACCGGACGGTCGTATTCCAGTAAGCGCAAGAAAGCGGGCCACGATCGCAAAACGATCATGGCCCGCGTTGTTGCGAGTGTCGTGGCTTGACGGATTTACTGCGTGTTCTCGAGCCACGCACTGACGCGGTCCCCATGCGCGGCAATCCAGGCGTCGGCGGCTGCATCCGGCTTAGTGCCGTTCTGGATCGCCAGCATCACGCTATCGATCTCGCCCGGCTTCCACTGGAACTTCTTCAGGAAGGCCACGACCGGCTTCGCCTTGTTCTCCAGGCCCGGGTTCACGACGTTGTCGACGTGCTCGGACTCCCCGAACACCTTCTTGGGATCGTCGAGGAAGCGCAGCTTCCACTTGGCGAACATCCAGTGAGGCGCCCAGCCGGTCACGACCACCGGCTTGTTCGCGCTCATCGAGCGCGCCAGCTCGACCGTCATCGCGCTGCCCGAGCTGGGCATCAGCGAATAGCTCAGGCCATAGCTCTTGATCGCCTCGGACGCCTTGCGCATCACGCCGGCGCCGGCATCGATGCCGACGATGCGGCCTTCGAACGAGGCCTTCTGCGCGTTGAGCTCGTCGATGCTTTTCGCGCTGACGGAAGCCGGAACGATCAGGCCGATCCGCGCTTCGGTAAAGTTGGGCCCGAGGTTGACCACCTTGGTCTTGAACTGCTCCCAGTAGGCGCCCTGCGTGACCGGCAGCCATGCCGACAGCGTCGCGTCGAGGTCGCCGCGCGCGACGCCCTGCCACATCACGCCCGCCGCCACCGGCACGAGCTGCACCGGATACCCCAGCTTCTTCTCGATGATGCGCGCGGCCACGTTGGTGGTGGCAACGCTGTCATCCCAACCCTCGACGTAGCCGATCTTCAACGTTGGCTTGGTGTCCCCGAGCGCGAGCGCGCTCCATGTCAGCATGACCGATGCAGCGCCAGTGCAGAATAGTTTTCCGAGAAGTTTCATGTCTACCCTCCTTTAATCGGCGCCGAGGCGCTCACCTTCTGAATACGAACCGTCAGCCGCTGTGCGTGCCAGGCCTCACTTGTCGATCACGAGGTCCGACAGCGGCTTGCTGCAGCACAGCAGCACCATGCCCTGGTCGATCTCGCGCTGGCGGATGCCGCCGTTGTGCTTCATGTCGACCTGCCCACTGACCAGCTTGACCTTGCACGTCCCGCACATGCCCTGCGTGCATGACGCAGGCAGCCGCACGCCCGACTGGCGCGCCGCGTCCAGCACGTTCTGCCCCGCGCCGCAGGCAATGTCCCGTGCGCTTCTGGCGAAGCTGATGTTGAACCGCGCCGTGTCCGCATGGCCGTTGGCTGCTGGTGCGCCCCCCTTGCCCTCCTCGGCAGCCTCGGCCGCTTCGCCGGGAGCGGGCTCAGCGTTCAAGGTCTCGAAGGAGAAGCTCTCCTCGTGGTAGCGCCTGCGATCGAAGCCGGCTTCGTCAAGCAGCTCGCGCACCGCCTTCATGTAGGGGGCCGGGCCGCACGTGAAGATCTCGCGCTCCATGAAATCCGGCGCGACCAGCTTCAGCAGCGGCAGCGACAGGAATCCGGTGACGCCCGGCCAGTTGGTCCGCGCGCCGACACGCTCGCAAACGAACGCGGTGCGGAAGTTCGCCTGGTTTGCCGCGATCAGGTCCAGCTCGCGGGCAAAGATGATGTCGTCCGGCGTGCGCGCGCTGTGCAGGAACACGATGTCGCGGTCTTCGGCGAGATCGTGGTGCGCACGGCTCATCGACATCAGCGGCGTGATGCCCGAGCCCGCGGACAGGAACAGGTACTTGTGCGCCGGGTGCCGCGCGCAGGTGAACTCGCCGCCAGGCCCGAGCATGCGGATCGGCATGCCAGGCGTCACCGTGTCGTGCAGCCAGTTCGACACCTTGCCACCCGGCACCCGCTTGACCGTGATCGAGACCGTGTGCGGCCGCGCGGGTGACGACGATATGGTGTAGCAGCGATTGATCGTCTCGCCATCGATGTCGAGTTCCAGCGTGATGAACTGACCCGGCTCGAACACAAAGGCGCGCCCCTGAGGTGAACGAAAGAAGAAGCTCTTTACATCGTGCGTTTCCTGCCGCACGTGGCAGCACACGAGCGTCTCCTCGACGTCGCTGGTCCAGCGCTCGGGAAGCGCGCTCCAGAACGCCGGGCGCGTCACCCGGCTGTCCGCTGATTCGAAATGCACCGCATCGCGCATCATGTCAACCTCCGCTCCTTGCGCTCAGGCGCCGATCTGCTCGGCGAGCCGGCGGACATACCATGCCGAGAATTTCTCGACCAGGCCTTCGGTGAACGGCGAGTAAGGGCCGGGCTCGTACGCGCTGCTCGCCGCGCCGCGCTGCGAGTACTCGACCAGCGCGCGATCCTGGTCATTGGTCGCATTCCAGACCGCGGTCAGGTTCTTCACGTCGTAGTCGACGCCCTCGCGCGCATCCTTGTGGACCAGCCATTTCGTGCGCACGAGCGTTTCACCCGCGGACAAGGGGATCACCGAGAACGTCACGATGTGGTCGCTCATGAAGTGATGCCACGAGTTAGGCTGGGTCCAGAAGGAAAGCCCGCCGAGGTCTGCCTGCTCGAAGTTCCCAAGCAGCTTCTTCGAGGCCACCTTCGCGTCCAGCGTCTGCGACTCGCCGCTGCGGTCCAGCGGCAGGCGCTGCGTGCGGAAGCCAGTGGTTTCCAGCAGCCGTTCGATCTCGGCCGACGGCAGCTTCATCGCTTCCCATTGCGCGGCGCGCGTGTCGCAGGTGCGCTCGAACGCTTCCATGCCCTCCGCGTTGGCCGGCGAGCGCTGGTAGCCGAAGCCGTACTCGTACAGCGAAATGGTCAGCTCCGGATGGTTGGCCACGCAGTGGTAGCACTCGCGGTTGTTCTCCATCGTGAGCTTCCAGTTGCCCTGCTCGATGATGTCGACCTGCGCGGCGACCTTGGTGTTCGGCAGGTCGTGCGGCAGCAGGTACGGTTCCATCGCAGTGCGCATCGGCGCGAAGTCCGGCGGCTCCTTGGCCAGGCAGACAAAGATCAGCCCGGCAAGGTTCTCCACGTGTACCGACTTCAGGCTGTGCTTGCAGCGGTCGAACTTCTCGCCCATGTGCTCGGCGAACATCAGCTCGCCACTCAGGTTGTAGGTCCAGCTGTGGTACGGGCACACGATGTTGCCAACCGTGCCCTTGTCCTCGTTGCACAGCCGTGCGCCGCGATGGCGGCACACGTTGTGGTATGCGCGGACCTGCATGTCGTCGTCGCGCACGATCAGGATCGAGTCCTGGCCAAGCTCGACGGTCACGTAGTCTCCCGGCTCCGGCACGTCGGGCTCGACCGCCACCTGGATCCAGTGCTGGCGGAAGATTGCCTCCATGTCGAGCGCGAAGATTTCCTCGCTCAGGTAAAAAGGCGCCTCGAGGCTGTGGCCCGCCTTGCGCCGCTCCACCAGCGCGCGAATGTCTGCCGATACGTTCATCGTTTGCTCCGGATTCCCTGCGTCCCTGGTTGTTTGCCGACAGACCGGCAATGTCAGTAGTCGATGAGTTGATGCTCGCGTAAATACGCGAGGATGACTTGTGCTTTTTCGACTGAAGTCCCACCGTTTACGACGTTCCCGCCGCGGCTCTCGGTGGTCGTCGCCGACAGCATGCGGGCGTGGCCCGAGCGCTTTTCGGCGGCCGCCAGCTTGACCGGCTTGCGCTCGACGGCGCCGAGCGACCACGCCGGCGCATCGCTGTCCGCGCAGCGTGCGGCCGGCGCGGTGCGGATGGCGCCGCCGCGCAGGCGCGCATGGGCATAGCGCGGCTGCGCGTTGGCGAGCGGGTGCACCGCGACCACCGCGGGCAGCGCCGCATCGACGCGCCGGCGCAGGCCCTTGGGCAGGAACTGCCGCACGGCAACGCGCCCGCCCTCGATGTCGACGTCCACGGCGGCGCCAACCAGCGGCCGGCCAAGCACCGCGGCGAGGCGGTACGGCAGCATGCCGGTGTCGTAAGCGCCCTCCGCGCGGGTGCCTGTCAACACCAGGTCGCAGTGCTCCAGTTGCGCGGCCAGCACGCGCGCCCCGTCGTCGCCAGCCCCGCACGGCAGTACCTCAACCTCGCTTGCGCCGAGCGCCAGGTAGTCAGCGAGTGCCGGATCGGCGGCATCGCCCGCGTGCAGCACGGCGAGCTGCGCGCCGTGCTTGCCGGCCAGGCCGCGCCCGAGCTCCAGCGCGGCGGCGTCGTTGCGGCTGTAGCGCGGTGCGCCGCTGACCGGATGACGGCCAACGGATACCAGCACCGCGATGCGCTTCACTTGTCGGGGGGCGTTCATGCTGCGACTCCTGCGAGTTCCCTTGGCCCTGCCGGAGCCGGTTTTCCACGCGCCGGGCGTGCGGCCTGCACCAGCGCCATCAGCGCGGCAATGGTCTCGTGCGCGTCGCCGACAATGGTCAGGTTCGCGCGCTTGGCGATCGGCGCGCTGCCGTCGACATTGACGGCGATCACGTGGCGGCAGTCCTTGATGCCTTGCAGGTGCTGCACCGCGCCGGAGATGCCGAACGCGATGTAGACGCTCGCCTCGACCGTCTTGCCAGTGGCGCCGACCTGCTTGTCGCGGGTGAAATGCCCGTTGTCCACGGCGACCCGGCTGGCGGCGATGGCCGCGCCGAACGCGCCCGCCAGACGCTCGAACGCGCCGATGTCGGTCACCCCGTTGCCGGCCGCGACGATGAAGTCCGCCTCCTCGAGCGCCACCCGGGCGGCATCGATCTCCTCGATGCCTAGATCGCGGTACGGGTGCGTGCTGCTCCCCTTCGCGCACAGGAAGTCGGGCGAAAGCCGCTCGCCTGCGCCGGTGAACGGCAGCTTCGCGTCGACCGCGCTCGGCGCCAGCAGGATCACGTCGGGCAGCGCGCGGGTCGCGAACGATCGCCTGGCGTGCGCATACGTGCCGACGTGGCGTGCATCGATCTCGACCACATGCGTCGCGACGCTCGCCCCGGCCTCGGCCGCCGCTGCCGCATAGCGCCGGCCGAGATCGCCGTCGCCCGCGGCGTTGTCTGGAATGAAGACATGCCTGGCCGAAAGGGCGGTGGCGCATGCCTGTAGCGCCCGCAGTTCCGCCTCGGGGGCGAACGTGCGGCGGTCGAACTCCGGCAGGGCGATCAGCTTGTCCGCGCCCAGTTCCGCCGCATCGTCCTTCATCTCGCCGAACACCAGCAGCACTACCTCGGTCTGCGCGTCGGCCAGCAGCGCCGCCGCGGCTAGCGCCTGGCGCGCATGGTCGTCGAGCGCGCCACGCTCGCTGTGCGCGGCAACCAGCATCACGTAGCGCGGGTCGCTAACCGCCCGCCGCGGCTTTGCCGCCGCGCCGTGCCCGTGCGCGGGCCAGTGCGCCGCGCCAGCGTCCGCGCTGCCGGCCTCGCCCAGCGTGATGCGCCTGAGGCCCGCCGCCGTGATGATGAACGGCCGGCGCGGATCGATTCGTTTGATCGTGTCCATCAGTTCACTCCAGCGAAGCGGCAACCAGTTCAGCCACGTCGAGCACGTCCGGCCGCGGGCCGACGACGCCCTCGAGCATCGCGGTGCAGTTGGGACATCCGACCGCGACCACTTCCGCGCCCACCGCGCGCGCATCGGCGATGCGGATATCGGGGATGCGCTGCTTGCCGGGGATGTCGGTCAGCGGTGCGCCGCCGCCACCTCCGCAGCACCGGCCGCGCATGCCGTGGCGTTCCATCTCGATCACCTGGATGCCGATGGTCTTGAGCAGCTTGCGCGGCGCCTCGGTTTCGCCGTTGTAGCGGCCGAGGTAGCACGGGTCGTGGTAGGTGGTGCGCTTCTCGCGCAGCGCCTCCACCGCCTTGGGCGCGATCAGTCCGGTCGACGCAAGTTCGGCAAGATACGTGGTGTGGTGCTTCACCGTCACGCGCAGGCCCAGCGCGCGGTATTCGTTGCGCAGGCTGTGCATCACGTGCGGGTCGGCCGTCACGATCTGCTTGAACGAGAGCGCGTCCAGCGTGCCGATCAGGTGCCTTGCCAACTGCTGGAAGGTGGCCTCGTCGCCGAGGCGGCGCGCGACGTCGCCCGTGTCGGTTTCGGCCTCGCCCAGCACCGCATAGTCGACGCCGGCCTTGTTCAGCACCTTGACCAGCGCGCGCAGCGTGCGCTGGTACCGCATGTCGAAGCCCCCTTCTCCGGCCACGACCAGCACGTCGACCGCCTTGTCCGGCCGCGCAATGGGTGCGTTCAGGTCCACCGACCAGTCGTAGCGCGCCGCCTTGTCGAAGCCGCCCATGGTGCCGGTCTCGCGCAGGTTCGCCAGCACTTCGGCGCCCTTGCCGGGCACGGTGCCATGCACCAGCGTCTGGTTGCGGCGCATGTCGACGATCGCATCGACGTGCTCGATCAGCATCGGGCATTCCTGCACGCAGGCGCGGCAGGTGGTGCACGACCACAGCGTCTGCGCCTCGATCAGGCCAGACACGATCGGCCCGTTGGGTTCGCCCCGATGCCGGCCGACGGGAATCCCCGGCGTGGGGCTGCCGGCGTAGGCGGCATCGGTGCCGCCCGCCATGCCGACGACCAGGTCCTGGATCAGCTTCTTCGGGTTCAGCGGCTGGCCGGAGGCGAATGCGGGGCACGCCGCCTCGCACTTTCCGCACTGCACGCAGGCGTCGAAACTCAGCAGCTGGTTCCAGCGGAACTCCACCGGCTTCGCGACACCGTATTCCCTTTGCTCAATGTCGGGCATCTTGAGCGCCGTCGGCGGCGTGGCGGTGCCGCTGCCGGTGTACGACTCGGGTGTCGCCGCGAAGCGCTCCTGGCGCGGGTGGAAGGCCAGGTGCAGCAGGCCAGCCATCGCATGCTTCATCGGTCCGCCGGTGGCGGCGCCGACTGTCATCGCGAATGCGCCGACGCCGATCAGCACCGCGCACAGCACCGCGAATGCGCCCGACATCACCTCGGCCGGCACCACGGTGTACAGCGCCAGGCCCAGCGCGAACGAGCCGAGCAGCCAGGGCAGCGTATTCCACGGGCCCTTCGACAGGCGCGCCGGCACATCCTTCGCCTTGCGGCGGCGCCACACGAACACCGCGCCGACCAGCATCGCGAGCGCAGCGACCAGGATGAGCTTGTCGAGCCACGGCGAGTAGATCGCGAGGCCGTAGTTGACGAACACCAGCGCCAGCGCGGCGATCGCGCCGCCCGCCGTGGCCACGTGCGTCTTCGCGATGTACGGATCGCGCGCCACCACGTGGTGCAGGTCGACGAAATAGCGCTTGGGGATTGCGAACAGGTTGGCGATGCCGAACGAGCCGGGCGCGGCGGCCCGGCCGAGCCGCCAGTACGACGCGCGCCGCAGCACCGCGAAGGCAAGGCCGGCCACCGACAGCCACAGCAGGGCGGTAATCAGCAAGGACGGATTCATGGTCAGAAATCCTTGACGAGCCGCAGCGCGTCGTAGATCGCGCCGTGGATGTTATGCATCGAGATGCAGTCGCCAACGCGGAACAGCAGGAAGCGGCCGTTGCCGAGCGTCTCCGACAGGCACGGCTGCGGCTCGGCGGCAAACAGCTTGTGCACGTCGACCTGGCCGCGGTTGACCGATTCCGGCTTGAGCTTCCAGTAGAGCGCGTCGTTCGGCGTCGAACCGTTCTCGATCACGACCTGGTCGACCGCGCGCTCCTCGAGTTCTTCCGTGTACTCGTTGCGCAGCACCGCGATCTTCTTGCCGTCTTCCTCGTAGACACGGTCGAGCCAGTAGTTGGGCGTATGGATCACGCCCTGCGCATACAGGCGGCGATAGAAGATCGGGAAGGTCGTGCCGCCGCAGTCGTCGGCGACCTTCACGTCGGGCGTGACGATCTCGACTTTTGCGCCGCGGCTTGCCAGGTAGTCGGCGACTCCCGCTCCTGCATGCGTGCTGACGCCGTCGTAGACCAGTACGTTCTGCTTCGCTTCGACACGCCCGGACAGCACCTCCCACGAACTGACGGCCAGCCCTTCGGCAACGCCCCACGCGGGGATCTGGTCGGAGAAGGCGCGGCCACCCGTGGCCAGCACGATGATGTCCGGCTTCTCGGCCATGATCATCCTTGCGTCGGCCTCCACGCCGAGCCGGCGGTCAACGCCGAGGCGCTTGGTCTCCATGTCGAACCAGCGCACGATGCCGGCCATCTGCTCGCGTTGCGGTGCCTTCGAGGCCAGCATGATCTGCCCCCCGACTTCGGCATTCTTCTCGAACAGCACCACGTCATGGCCGCGTGACCGCGCAACGCGCGCCGCCTCCAGGCCCGCAGGGCCCGCGCCGACCACCACGATCTTGCGCTTCGGTCCACGCGATTTCTCGATCACGTGGGGCATCGTCGCTTCGCGCGACGTGGCCGCATTCTGCACGCACAGCACGTCGAGGCCGTTGTACTGGCGGTCGATGCAGTAGTTCGCGCCAACGCATTGCTTGATCTCGTCCTCGCGGCCGTCGCGGATCTTGATGACCATGTGCGGGTCGGCCATCTGCGCGCGCGTCATGCCGACCAGGTCGACCATGCCGCTTGCCAGCAGCCGTTCGGCCTGCCCGGCGTCGCGGATGCTCTGCGCGTGCATCACCGGGATCCTGACCACCGACTTGATCCCCGCCGCCAGGTGCACGAACGGCTCGGGCGGCAGCGCCATCGGCGGCATGCAGTTGGCCAGCGTGTTGTGCGTATCCGCGCCCGATCCGATCACGCCGAGGTAGTCGATCAGCCCCGACTCGGACATGGCCTGCGCGATCTCCTTGAGCTGCTGCTGATCGAGCCCATCCTCGTGGAACTCGTCGCCGCACATGCGCAGGCCGACGCAGAAGTCCTTGCCGACCGCCTCGCGCACCGCCTGCAGCACCTCCACGCCGAAGCGCAGGCGGTTCTGCAGGCTGCCGCCCCACTCGTCGGTGCGGAAGTTGGTGCGCGGGCTCCAGAACTGGTCGATCAGGTGCTGGTGCGCGGCCGAGATCTCGATGCCGTCCATCCCGGCGTCCTTGACGCGCTTTGCCGCGGTGGCGAAGTCGGCGATGATCCGGCGGATTTCCTCTACCTCGATGATCTTGGCGTTGCCGCGGTGCACCGGCTCGCGCACGCCCGACGGCGACATCAGGTGCGGCCAGTGCTCGCCGTGGAACGCCGAGCGGCGGCCCATATGGGTGGCCTGGATCATGATCTTCGCGCCGTGGCGGTGCATCGTTTCCGCCAGCCGGGAGAGGGGCTCGACGATCCTGTCCGTGGCAAGGTTCACCGACTTCCACCAGCCCTGGGGGCTGTCGATCGATACCGGGCTGGAGCCGCCGCAGATCGCCAGGCCGACACCGCCCTTCGCCTTTTCTTCGTAATAGCGGATGTAGCGGTCGCCCGGCAGGCCGTCCGGTTCGGCATACACCTCGGCGTGCGCGGTGCTGACGATCCGGTTGCGCAGCGTCAGCTGGTTGAGCTGCAAGGGTTTAAACAGGTGGGGATAGCGCATCGCAGGCGACCTCTGGCGTTCGTATGTCTTTCGTGTTGCGGATGAAATCTGGCTCGGGGGACGCTCAGTGGCCGATTGCCGACACCTCGAACACGCAATGCTCGTGGCCTTCGGCCGCGCACTGCGCTTCCTTCGATTGCGCGCGCGGCCCGCCCGTGCCGGCCGGCGCCGTGTCGTTGACCCAGTCCATCGCGCCGGCGAACCAGCCGGCGAACATGTAGCAGAGCTTGCCTTCCTTGCCCGGCTGCGCGAGCACGAACGACGAGTGGTGCAGCGCGATACGCGCATGCGCCGTCGCCGGATCGGCTTCGAGCAGGGAGAAGAGGCCCCAGCCGCGCTGCGACAGCCGCTTCAGGTAGTGCTCATAGACGGCCATGCCGCTGAGGCCGTGCAGCTGGGCCTCCTTGTCGCACCAGTGGTACGCGGACTTGTACCCCGCCTTGTAGAGGATCTCGGCGTATGCATCGGCGCCGAGCGTCTCTTCGACCGCGACGTGGTTGTTCGTGAAGAAATGGCGCGGGACATACAGCATCGGCAGCGCATCGGTAGTCCAGACGCCGGTGTCGGGATTGACGTCGATCGGCAGTTGCGGTTGCATCGTGGTGGCTCCGTGAGGATGAATTCGCCGCTTGCGTCGTGGCGCAGGCGCGGCATTGCCCGCGTGCCCGCGCGGCGCGAGGGCACGTCCCGTTTTGTAGTAAATCGCTGAAGGGTTCTACGACCGGCGCTGGCGCCGGCTCAGGCGCCCCAGACTTCCTTGAACACCCGTACCCAGTTCTCGCCCATGATCTTGCGGATGCGCGAGGGCTTCCAGCCCGCGCGCTCCATCGCCGCGGTCAGGTTCGGGAACTCCCCGATGGTGCGGATGCCCTCGGGATTGATCACCTTGCCGAAGTTGGTCAGACGGCGATAGCGGCCTTTGTCGTGCGTCAGCATGTCGAAGAATTCCGTGCTGTAGCCCTGCGTAAAGTCCGTGCCGATGCCGACCGCATCCTCGCCGACCAGGTTCACGACGTAATCGATCGCTTCGATGTAGTCGTCAACCGTCGCCTCGATCCCGCGCTTCAGGAACGGCGCAAACATGGTCACGCCAACGAAGCCGCCGGCCTCGGCGATTTCCTTGAGCTGCTCATCGCTCTTGTTGCGTGGATGCTCCTTCAGGCCAGACGGCAGGCAGTGCGAGTAGCAGACCGGCTTCTTCGAGAAGGCAATCGCTTCGGACGAGGTCTTGCCGCCGACATGCGACAGGTCGACCATGATCCCGACACGGTTCATCTCGGTGATCACTTCACGGCCGAAGCCGGACAGCCCGCCGTCACGCTCGTAGCAGCCGGTGCCGACCAGGTTCTGCGTGTTGTAGCACAGCTGCACGACGCGCACGCCCATGTCGGCGAACGCTTCGATGTAGCCGAGGTTGTCCTCGAACGCATGCGCGTTCTGGAAGCCGAGTATCACGCCGGTCTTGCCATCCCGCTTCGCGCGGCGGATGTCGTCGGTGGTGCGCACCAGTGTCAGCAGTTCGCCGTGCTCGCGGATCTGCTGCTTCATCAGCGCGATGTTGTCGACGGTCTTGGTGAAGTTTTCCCAGACCGAAACGGTGCAGTTCGCGGCGGTGACGCCGCCCTTGCGCATGTCTTCGAACACGGACCGCTCGAACTTCGAGATGTTCAGGCCGTCGATGATGATGCTGTCTTCGTGCAGCGGGCTCATGGGTTGCTCCACTCCTTGGCTCGGGTCATGTCGGTGTTCAGTAGATCGGGAAGCGGTCGCACAGCGCGAAGATCTCGCTCCGCACGCGCCGCTCCGTGGCCGGGTTCCCTTCCGGGTTCGCGCGCAGCGCCTCGAACACCTCCAGGATCAACCGGCCGATCTCGCGGAACTCCGCGACGCCGAAGCCGCGCGTCGTGGCAGCCGGGGCGCCAAGGCGGATGCCCGATGTGATCGTCGGCTTCTCGGTGTCGAAGGGAATACCGTTCTTGTTGCAGGTGATGCCGGCGCGCTCGAGCGCCTGTTCGACCTGCGTGCCCTTGAGCCCCTTCGGGCGCAGGTCGACCAGCAGCAGGTGGTTGTCGGTGCCGCCTGTCACCAGGTCGACGCCGCCCTCCTTCAGGACCTCGCCGAGCGCTTGCGCGTTCGCCAGCACGTTGTCGATGTAGGTCTTGAACTCCGGCTGCAGCGCCTCGCCAAAAGCGACCGCCTTGCCCGCGATCACGTGCATCAGCGGGCCGCCCTGCAGGCCGGGGAACACGGCCGAATTGATCTTCCTGGCGATCTCTTCGTCGTTGGTCAGCACGAAGCCGCCGCGCGGCCCGCGCAAGGTCTTGTGCGTGGTCGAGGTGACGACGTGGGCATGCTCGACCGGGTTCGGATGGCGGCCCGCGGCGATCACGCCGGCGATGTGCGCCATGTCGACCATCAGCTTCGCGCCGACGCTGTCGGCGATCGCGCGGAAGCGGGCGAAATCCAGCTTGCGCGGGTAGGCCGAGAAGCCGGCGATGATCAGGCTCGGCTTGTGCTCATGCGCGAGCGCTTCGACCTGGTCGTAGTCGATCAGCATGGTGTCGCGGTTCACCCCGTACTGCACGGCGTTGAACCACTTGCCGGACAGGGCTGGCTTGGCGCCATGGGTCAGGTGGCCACCGGCATCGAGCGACATGCCCAGCACGGTGTCGCCAGGCTTGGCGAGCGCCAGCATCACCGCGCCGTTGGCCTGCGCTCCGGAGTGCGGCTGCACATTGGCGAAGCCGGCATTGAAGAGCTCCTTCACGCGATCGATGGCAAGCGCTTCGACTTCATCCGCGAACTCGCAGCCACCGTAGTAGCGCTTGCCCGGGTATCCCTCGGCGTACTTGTTGGTCAGCACCGAGCCTTGCGCCTCGAGCACCGCGCGCGACACGATGTTTTCCGAAGCGATCATTTCGACCTGCGACTGCTGCCGCTCGAGTTCCTTGAGGAGTGCGCCGCGCACCCGCGCGTCGCGCTCGGCCAGGGACTGCGAGAAGAAAGACTTGGTGTTCGACATAGGGTATCCGTGACTGATTGAAATGGCTGCTGACGGGGCGAGACGCCCGCTGCGCCTGGGGCGATTTGCCCTGTTCAACGCAGCGTTGCCGACGGATCTATTCTTGTCGTTCGCGTTTTTGGGCGGTTGGTGAATTCAGACGCGTTCTTTTCCATTTCCGCCATTCGCGTCCGATTTGAACAAGTAGGGCTCTGGACGCAAGCGAAGCGGCGCGCATGCGGTGGCGCGCGTGGCACCTCCCGAGGTATTCCCCGCGCCGCACTGGCATGGTGCATCCTGGTGCGCCGCGCGCTGGCGCACGTGTCGCGCATACGGTGCATTGCGGCGCTTGCGGCTGTTGTCGCCCCCATTGCTAGGGTTTCGCCGTATGGCACGTTTGTTGCGCCCGCATTATCAATAGCCCATAGACAACGGCACCATGGCTCCCCAGGCCAGCAAGTCGCCGACAAAGCACCAAGGAACGCCCCCATGTCCTCCGACCGAACCGCGTCGCTGTCCCACTTCGCGTTCATGCCATTGCCAAACTTCACGATGATCGCGTTTACCAACGCCATCGAAGTGCTGCGCATGGCGAACTACCTGAGCGGGCAGGAGCTGTACCGCTGGTCCGTCGTCAGTCCGGAAGGCGGCCCCGTGACCGCCAGCAACGGCCTGACGATCGATACCCGTCCGGTGGACAGCATCGGGCGACCGGACATCGTGTTCGTCTGCGGCGGGATCGACGTCCAGCGCTCCACCGATGCTGCCCACCTGTCGACGCTGCGCCGCGCGGCGCGCGACGGCCTGATGCTCGGCAGCCTTTGCACCGGCACCTACGCGCTGGCCAAGTCGGGGCTGCTGGCCGGCTATGCCTGCGCCATTCACTGGGAGAACATGTCGGCGCTGAAGGAGGAGTTTCCCGACACCCGCTTTCTGAAGGAACTGTTCGTGATCGACCGCGACCGGGTGACCTGCACCGGCGGCGTCGCGCCGCTCGACATGATGCTGTACCTGATCGCCAGGCGCGTCGGCACGGGCCGCGTCACACAGATCGCCGAGCAGTTCATCGTCGAACACGTGCGGGACACAAGCGCGCAGCAGAAGATGCCGCTGGTGGCGCGGCTGGGCTCGGCGAACAAGTCGCTGTTCGAGGTGATTTCGCTGATGGAGAACAACATCGAGGAACCACTGTCGCGAGAGGAGCTCGCGCGCCTTGCAAGCATGTCGCAGCGCCAACT
Source organism: Cupriavidus phytohabitans (assembly GCF_017815025.1). Lineage (NCBI taxonomy): Bacteria > Pseudomonadati > Pseudomonadota > Betaproteobacteria > Burkholderiales > Burkholderiaceae > Cupriavidus > Cupriavidus phytohabitans. The sequence goes on along the minus strand of NZ_JAGIQB010000017.1, from coordinate 25,717 downwards.
GCAGCGCCTGTTCCGCGACCATCTCGGCATGACGCCGACACACTATTACCTGACGCTGCGCCTGCGCCGCGCGCGCGAACTGCTGCTGCAGACCGACATGTCGATCATGCACATCACCATGGCGTGCGGCTTCCAGTCCGCATGCCATTTCAGCAAGAGCTACCGCGAGGCGTTCGGGGTCGCACCGACGCGGGAGCGCCGGCAGCAGGCCGCGCCGCTGGCGAAGCCGGCGGGCCACGGCAAGGCGCAGGCTTATGCGCCGGTGTTGCACGCGTGAATGGACGACAGGCAGCCAGCATTGCGCTGTTTCGGCGCGAACGAGTGGCAATGGAAAGGGGCGGCCCACGGGCCGCCCCTTCTTTGTGCCGGCTACCTTCGCGCGGCGCACGACCGCTCAGGCGGCCGCCAGCATCCCATGCGGATCGATGACGAATTTGCGCGGTGCGCCACCGTCGAACTGCTGGTAGCCTTCCGGCGCCTGGTCCAGTGAAATCACGGACACATTGACGATTTCCGCGATGGGCAGGCGATTGTGAAGGATGGCCTGCATCAGGTTGCGGTTGTACTTCAGCACGGGAGTCTGGCCGGTGTGGAAGGAATGCGACTTGGCCCAGCCGAGGCCGAAGCGGATGCTCAGGCTGCCGCGTTGCGCCGCAGCGTCCTTCGCACCCGGGTCATCGGTCACGTAAAGGCCTGGGATGCCGATCGCACCGGCGGGCCGGGTGATCTCCATCAGCGAGTTCAGCACTGTCGCGGGCGCCTCTTCCACGTGGCCCGACGCGCCGTGGCCGTGCGCCTCGAAGCCGACGCAGTCGACCGCGCAATCGATCTCCGGCGTGCCGAGGATGGCGGCGATCTGCTCGCCCAGCGTCGCGTCCCGCGACAGGTCTACGACCTCGAATCCCATCGCCTTTGCGTGGGCAAGGCGCGCCGGGTTCATGTCGCCGACGATGGTGCAGGCCGCGCCCAGCAGCCGCGCGGATGCCGCCGCCGCCATGCCGACCGGTCCTGCGCCGGCGATGTAAACGGTTGAGCCCGGCTTCACGCCTGCAGTCACGGCGCCGTGGTAGCCGGTTGGCAGAATGTCCGACAGGCAGGTGAGGTCGCGGATCTTCGCCATCGCCTGGTCCCGGTCGGGGAACTTCAGCAGGTTGAAGTCGGCGTATGGCACCATCACGTACTCGGCCTGCCCGCCGATCCACCCACCCATGTCGACGTAGCCATACGCACCGCCGGCACGCGACGGATTGACGCTGAGGCAAACGCCGGTGTGTTGCTCCTTGCACATCGCGCAGCGGCCGCAGGCAACGTTGAACGGCACCGACACCAGGTCGCCGATCTTCAGCGTCTCGACGTCGCGGCCGATCTCGATCACCTCGCCGGTGATCTCGTGGCCGAGCACGAGGCCCACCTCTGCGGTCGTGCGGCCGCGCACCATGTGCTGGTCCGAGCCGCAGATATTCGTGCTCACGACCTTGAGGATCACGCCGTGCCCGATCGCGCGCCCGGTCGGATCGACCATTTTCGGATAGTCGATGTTCTGCACCTCGACCTTGCCCGGTCCAAGATAAACGACACCCCGGTTGTTGCTCATCGCTTGTCTCCATGTCTCGTTAAGGCTTGCCGCCCCCGCGCCAGTCGACGCGGCATGCACGGCATGCGTGTTCGAGAGTAGTGCGGAGAGCCGTGGCGCTTCGTGCAAAATCCGACGCCCGTTTGAGCAGGCCCGACATCGCCGCTAACGGATCAGAACTTGTGGCGAATTGCCGCGCGCACCAGCACCTGGCTCGACGACGACGACGAGTCGGCCGCGCCGGGGATGTAGGCCCGGTCCAATGCCGTGCCAGTCTTGTCGCCGCTCACGCGCTGATAGACGCCCTGCAGATAGACGTCGGTCCTCTTCGAGAAGTTGTAGTCCGCCATCAGGCCGATGCTGTGGACCTTGGGCCTGGCCTCGCCCGACGACGCCTGGAACTTCTCCGTGGTCAGGGTGTAAACCGCGCCGGCATAGAACGCCGGCGTGAACTGGTACTTGAAATTGAATTCGAAGTTCTGGAACTTGAGCGCATCCAGCGTGCCGGTGGCGGGCAGGATCGATCCGGAGATGTACGAGGTCGACAGCGGCTGCGTCAGGTTCGTGTTGGAGTAGGCGAAGCCAGCGGTCGCGGCACCGAATGTGTAGTTGACGCCGGCCCCGAAGATGCGCAGGCGCCGGGCCAGGAAGTTCTGGTCGCCGCCGCTGCTGATCGCACCGTTGGCCGTTGCCGACGGGTTGTCGGCCTGCAGGTAGGCAGCCGCCAGCAACAAGCCGCCATTCGCGTACTGCATGCCCGCGCCGTACTGGCGGTTGTTGGCAAAGTTGGTGTCGTTGCTGAAGCTGTACGTGCCCCCGAACTGGAACCCGCCAAGCGTGGGGCTGGTGTACTTGACCGTATTATTGACACGGAACGAGTAGACCATGTTGTCGTTGTCGTAAGGGTGGCCGAACAGGTAGCCGCCCCAGTTGCCGACCACGGTCGTCTGTGCCAAGTAGTCGATCACGGAATCGTACTGGCGCCCGAGCGTGATGGTCCCGAGCCGGTCGTCGGCCAGCCCGACATAGGCCTGCCGGCCAAACAGCACGCCGCCTTGCGCCGCCCTGCCAGTGCTGGCGTTGAAGCCGTTCTCGAGCTGGAACAGGGCCTTGACGCCCCCTCCCAGGTCTTCCGAGCCCTTCAGGCCCCAGCGGCTGCCTTGCGCGAAGCCGCTTTGCATCTCAACCAGCCGGTCTCCGCCGACATTGTTGGTGTAGTTGATGCCTTCGTCGATGATGCCGTACAGCGTCACGCTGCCCTGGGCGAAGGCGGACGTGGAAAACAGCAGGGCGATAGTCGAGCCTAGCGTGGCTTTTTTCATTGGATTTTCCTCCTCGTATGGTGGCGCGCGCCGCCACGCCGATCGGCACGGCAGCGGCGCGCCTACGAGAGTAGTCTCCATGGCCGTGCCGGCTGCATGCTAAACGCGACGCGCGCTTGGCCGGCGCCGCCATCTTGCCGGCACGTTGCCGCTCTCCCCCGCTCAGCGGGGCTTGCCGCCGCGGCGCAGGTAGTCGGCGCGCGTCCATTCCAGTTCGACGCCCACGCGCTGCGTGCCAGGCCGGATCTTCGGCTTGTGCACCGCGAGGGTCAGGGTGTCGAGCGCCGGCCATTCGCGGAACGACAGCTCCGCGATATCGGCCACCAGCGTCTCGAGCAGCCGCGTATGCGGCTTGCGCGCCAGAAACGCGGCGACGCGCGTGCAATAGCCCTCGTAGTCGATCCACTCGGACTCTTCGCTCGGCTCGCGCCGGTAGCCCAGGCGCGCGTCGATCACGACCGGCTGCGGAGCGTCATGTTCGTGCGGATGGATGCCGATGCGCACCGGCACCGTCAATGCATCGACGAACACGCTCCAGCCCCGCCCCGGCAGCAGCGGGGCGTTCAGGCCATCGAGTATCTTGAGCCCCGCCTGTGGATCGCTGAACGCCTCCTCGACCGGCTTCATGACAGCAGCGGCGTCGCCGCGTCAAGCAGGATGCGGCAGAAGTAGTCCGCGAAGCTGCGCCGCACCACGATCTCGAAACGGTCGTCGCCGGTCGGCACCAGTATGATCGGCGCCTTGAAGTAATGGCTCTGGGCGCACTGCCCGGTCCGGAACACGCGCGGATGCAGGTCGAGGGGGCAGCCCCGCGCCAGCACATCGCGCACACGATCCCCACTGATTTCGATCACGGTGTAGCCGCTGCCGACGTCGACCGCGGCCGAATACGAGCCGGCAATGGCCGGCGCCAGCTTGTCCTCCAGCACGCCGGCCGGCACCGGCCCGTTCGATCGCACCAGCCATTCGTCCGGGCCCAGCCACAGCACGTCGTACGCGGCGCCACGCGCAACCGTGTTGGGGGCGGCCGGCGGACAACAGCCCACCACGCCCTCGAACGCATCGACGAACGCGGGATCGGCCAGTTCGCCCCGCACGATGACCAGGTCGAGGAACTGCCGCTCGCGCAACGTGAAGTACATCGACCCGCGCAGGTGCGGAGCTTCCAGCAGGCTGGCCGCGCCGACCAGCGGCGACTCCAGGCGCACGTCACGCGTGCGGGCGTTCGGCACCGGCGCGTCGGCCAATGCCGTAGCAATACCTTGTTCATTCCACATTCTGGCGCACTCCTTCGGTATCGTAAAAAACCGGGCTCGAGATCTTCGCGCTCACGCGGCGGCCATCGGCCAGCGGGATCGCGACGCTCTCGCCCATCTTGCCCAGGCCGCCCTTCACTACGGCGAGAGCGATCGAGCGCTGCAGGATCGGGCTGTAATAGCTCGACGTCACGTGGCCGATCATCGGCGTCGGCTCGGTCGTCGACACCCTCGTGCCCGGCGCGATGATCTGGGCTCCCTCGGGCAGCACGAACTGCGCGTCGTCGGTCAGCAGGCCGACGAACTGCTTGCGGCCTTCCTTCGCCGTGTCCGAGCGCGTCAGCGAGCGCTTGCCGAGGAAATCCTTCGATTTCGCCACCAGCCCGCCCATGCCGAGGTCGTACGGGGTGATCGAGCCGTCGGTGTCCTGGCCGACGATGATGTAGCCCTTCTCGGCGCGCAGCACGTGCATGGTCTCGGTGCCGTACGGCGTGATGTCGAACTCGGCGCCGGCGGCCATCAGCGCTTCCCACACCGCACGCCCGGCGTTGGCGGGCACGTTGACCTCGTATGCCAGCTCGCCCGAGAAGCTGATGCGCATCACACGCGCCTTGGCGCCGGCCACGGTGCCGTTGCGGTAGCTCATGAACGGGAAGGCCGCGTTGGCAAAGTCAATGTCGGCGCAGACCTTCTGCAGCACCTTGCGGCTCTTCGGCCCGACCACCGCGAACGTCGCCCAGTGATCGGTCACCGAGGACAGGCGGACCTTCATGTCGGGCCACTCGGTCTGCAGCCAGCGCTCGAGCCACGTCAGAACGCGCGCGGCGCCGCCGGTGGTCGTGGTCATCATGAAATGCTGCTCGCCAAGGCGCACCGTCACGCCGTCGTCGAACACCATGCCGTTCTCGTCCAGCATCAGCCCATAGCGGCACTTGCCGACTTCGAGCTTGCCCCACGGGTTGGTGTACATCCAGTTGAGCAGCGTGAGCGCGTCCGGGCCCTGGATGTCGATCTTGCCCAGGGTCGACGCGTCGAGGATGCCGACGCTGTTGCGCACCGCCAGGCATTCGCGCTTCACCGCGGCGTGCAGGTCCTCGCCCCGCCTGGGGAAATACCAGGGGCGCTTCCAGTTGCCGACGTCCTCGAACAGCGCGCCGTTCGCGACGTGCCATTCGTGCACGCAGGTCTTGCGCACCGGGTCGAGGAAATCGCCGACCTCGCGTCCGGCGAAAGTGCCGAACGTGACCGGCGTGTAGTTGGGCCGGAACGTGGTCGTGCCGGTCTCGGGAATCGACTTGCCCAGCGCCTGCGCCAGGATCGCCATGCCGTTGATGTTGCCGAGCTTGCCCTGGTCGGTGCCGAAGCCCATCGCGGTGTAGCGCTTCACGTGCTCGACCGACTCGAAGCCTTCGCGCGCCGCCAGCAGGATGTCCGAGGCCGCGACGTCGTTCTGGAAGTCGACGAACTGCTTGGGCCCGCGCGCGGCGGCCTCGCGGCTGCCGACCAGCCACAGCGGCAGCAGCGGACCTTCGGCGACGGCGCTGACCTTCGGCGCCGCCAGCCGCTTCGCCGTTGCAAAGCCGGCGGCCTTCGCCGCCTCGGCGCCCGCTTCCAGCGCCACCGGCAGCGCCAACGCGAGGTTGAATTCGCCCGCGGCCGCGCCGATGCTGCACTGGGCCTGCATCGACTTGCCCGGCACGAAGCAGGTCTTCTCGTCGCTCCACTGCGCCTTGCCGCCCGATTGTGCGAACAGGTGCAGCACCGGGCTCAGGCCACCCGACATCGCGACGAGGTCGCAGGCGATCCTCGACACCTTGCCGCCGGCCTTGCCGTTGGCATAGGACGCGACGCTGACCGACGTGACGTGCTGCTTGCCGGCGGCAGCCACCACGACCGCGCCGTTCATCACGTTCACGCCCTGCCGCTTCGCCGCCGCGGGCAGCGCGCCGCTGGTGGTGGCACGCGGATCGACGACCGTCACCCTGGCGCCGCACGCCTTCAGGTCAAGCGCCGCCTGGTAGCCGCGGTCATTGTTGGTGAACACCACCGTGTCGCGTCCCGGCAGCACGCTGTAGCGGTGGATGTAGGTCGACACCGCCGACGCCATCATCACACCCGGCAGGTCGTTGTTGCCGAAGACGATCGGGCGCTCGTGCGCACCGGTCGCGAGGATCACGCGCTTTGCGCGGATCTTCCACAGCAGCTCGCGCGAGCCGTGGCGCATCGAGACCGACAGGTGGTCGGTCAGGCGCTGCGTGACGGTAACCAGATTATGGTCCTGGTAGCCGAAGGCGTTGCTGCGCGACAGGATGGTCACGTCCGGCAGCTTGCGCAGCTTGCCTTCGATCTCGGCGACCCACTGCAGCGCGGGCTTGCCGTTGATGTCGGCGCGTCCGGACAGCAGGCTGCCGCCGAGCTCGCACTGGTCATCGACCAGGATCACGCGCGCACCGGTCACCGCCGCCGCGTGCGCCGCGGCCAGGCCGGTCGGCCCTCCGCCGACGACGAGCACGTCGCAGTGCGCGTAGCATTTGTCGTAGCGATCGGCATCCAGCGTCGTGGGCGCCTTGCCGAGCCCGGCCGCCTCGCGGATCTTCTCCTCGTACCTGGGCCACATCTTGCGCGGCCACATGAAAGTCTTGTAGTAAAAGCCGGCGGGCATGAAGCGCGCAAACTTCTGGTTGACCGCCATGCGGTCGCGCTCCAGATCCGGCTCCGCGTTCACGCTTGCCGCGACCAGACCCTGGTACAGCTCGATCTCCGTGGCCCGCGCATTGGGCACCGTATAGGCACCGCGCTCCAGCTGCACCACGGCATTCGGCTCCGCCACGTCCGCGGTCATGATGCCGCGCGGCCGGTGGTACTTGAAGCTGCGTGCGACGAAGCGCACGCCGTTGGCGAGCAGCGCCGAGGCCAGCGTGTCGCCCTGGAAGCCCTGGTACACGCGGCCGTTGAAGGTGAAGGACAGGGGCTTGCCGCGATTGATGCGGCCGCCCGTGCCGAGTCGGTCTTTCTGGCTCATTGCTTGCCCCTTCCTTGCTGTGCGTTGGCGGCGGGCTGGCCGAAAGTCTCGTAGCCCTTGATGTCATAGCTGACGGTGTCGCGCTCGACCTTGAACCAGCGGCGGCAGCCCTGCGCGTGGATCCACTGTTCGCGGTGCGTGCCGCGGGTGTTGGTGCGCATGAACAGGTAATCGCCCCATTCGCGGTCGGACAGCTTGTCGGTCTCGAGCGGACGCGCGATGTCGGCTTCGCCGCCGCACGAGAATTCGGATTCGGCGCGCGGGCCGCACCATGGACAATGGATCAGCAACATGTCTATCTCCTGCTTGGGTTCAGTGCGCGACAGCGGCGGCGCCGTGCTCGTCGATCAGGTGGCCGGTATAGAAGCGGTCCAGCGAGAAGGGTGCGTTCAGCGCATGCGGCTGGTCGCGCGCGATGGTGTGCGCATAAGCCCAGCCCGAGCCAGGCGTCGCCTTGAACCCGCCCGTGCCCCAGCCGCAGTTGAAGTAGAGGCCCTTCACGTCGGTCTTGCTGATGATCGGGCACGCGTCCGGCGAGGTGTCGACGATGCCGCCCCATTGGCGGTTCATGCGCACGCGCGAGAAGACGGGGAACATCTCGACGATGGCCTGCAGCGTGCCTTCGATGACCTGGAAGCTGCCGCGCTGGCCGAAGCCGGTGTACTGGTCGATGCCCGCGCCGATCACCAGGTCGCCCTTGTCGGACTGGCTGATGTAGGCGTGCACCGCGTTGGACATGATCACCGAGTTGACCACCGGCTTGATCGGCTCGGACACCAGCGCCTGCAGCGGGTGGCTTTCCAGCGGCAGCCGGATGCCCGCCATGTCAGCCAGCGTGGTGGTGTTGCCGGCGGCAACGACCGCTACCTTCTTGGCCCTGATGAAGCCCTTCACCGTCTCGACGCCGACCACCGCGCCGCCGTTGCGGCGGATGCCGGTGACCTGGCAGTTCTGGATGATGTCGACGCCGGCGCGGTCGGCGCCGCGCGCGAAGCCCCAGGCCACGGCATCGTGCCGGGCCACCCCCGCGCGCCGCTGGATCGATGCGCCCAGCACCGGATAGCGGCTGTTCAGGTTGATGGTGGGCTCGATCTCCTTGACCTGCGCGGGCGTCAGGAATTCGGCGTCGACGCCATTCAGGCGGTTCGCGTTCACGCGCCGCTCGGTGTCGCGCACGTCCTGCAACGTGTGCGCCAGGTTGAGCACGCCGCGCTGGCTGAACATGACGTTGTAGTTCAGGTCCTGCGACAGGCCCTCCCACAGCTTCATTGCCTTCTCGTAGAGCGCCGCGGACTCGTCCCACAGGTAGTTGGAACGCACGATGGTGGTGTTGCGCGCGGTGTTGCCGCCGCCGATCCATCCCTTCTCCAGCACCGCCACATTGGTGATGCCGTGCTCCTTCGCCAGGTAGTACGCGGTCGCGAGGCCGTGGCCGCCGCCGCCGACGATGACCACGTCATACTCGCGCCTGGGCTCGGGACTCCTCCACTGCTTTTCCCAGTTCTCGTGGTAGGACAGCCCGTTGCGGAACAGACTGAATATCGAATAGCGGCTCATCTGATGCACCCCCTTAGCATTCAATGACGTTCACGGCCAGTCCGCCGCGCGACGTCTCCTTGTACTTCGTCTTCATGTCGGCGCCGGTCTCGCGCATGGTCTTGATCACCGAGTCGAGCGACACGTAATGCTGGCCATCGCCCTTGAGGGCCATGCGCGAGGCGTTGAGCGCCTTGATCGCGCCCATTGCGTTGCGCTCGATGCAGGGAATCTGCACCAGCCCGCCAACCGGGTCGCAGGTCATGCCGAGGTTGTGCTCCATGCCGATTTCCGCGGCGTTCTCGACCTGGTCGGGCGTGCCGCCCATCACCGCCGCGAGCGCGGCCGCGGCCATCGAGCACGCCACGCCGACCTCGCCCTGGCAGCCGACCTCGGCGCCGGAGATCGACGCAGTCTCCTTGTAGATCATGCCGATCGCGGCCGCCGTCAGCAGGAAGTCGACGATGCCATCGTCGTTCGAGCCGGGCACGAACTTCACGTAGTAGTGGAGCACCGCGGGGATCACGCCGGCCGCGCCGTTGGTCGGCGCGGTGACGACGCGGCCGCCCGCCGCGTTCTCTTCATTGACCGCCATCGCGTACAGGTTGACCCAGTCGAGCATCGACAGCGGATCGCGCAGCGATTCCTCGGAACGCGTGCGCAGCCGGTAATTGAGCTCCGCCGCGCGGCGCCTCACGCGCATCGGGCCGGGCAGCTCGCCCTCGACCTTGCAGCCGCGCTCGACGCAGGCGGCCATGGCGTGCCAGATCGCCAGCAGCCCGGCGCGCACGTCTTCGGCCGGCCGCAGCGCGCATTCATTGCGGAAGACCAGCTCGGCGATCGACAGCCCGCTGCCGCGGCACGCCTGCATCAGCTCAGCGCCGGTGCGGAACGGGTATGGCACCTCCGCCGCCGCGCGCACGCCGTTCACGCGCTCGCCATCGCGGTTGACCACGAAGCCGCCGCCGATCGAGTAATACTCCTTCTCGACCAGCAACTGCCCCTGCTCGTCGAACGCCTGGAAGCGCATGCCGTTCGGGTGCACGACACTGCCCGTGCCGCTCATCAGGCGACGGTAGAAGCCGAGGTGCTCCTTTTCCTCGAAGCCGATCTCATGCTTGCCGAGCAGCAGCACGCGCTTGTCCTTGCGGATCTGCGCGAGGCGCGGCTCGATCAGGTCCGGGTCGATCCGGTCGGGCAGGCTCCCTTCCAGGCCGAGCAGCACCGCCTTGTCGGTGCCATGGCCCTTGCCGGTGGCACCGAGCGAGCCATACAATTCCGCCCGGACGCGGCGTACGAAGCCGAGCAGGTTCGCATCCTCGAGGTGGGATACGAAGCGGCACGCGGCGATCATCGGGCCGACCGTATGCGAACTCGAGGGTCCGATGCCGATCTTGAACAGGTCGAATACGCTGACATTCATCTGACTGCCTCACTGCGGGTGCTGGGTTGCTGTCGTTGGAAGCCAGTACAGCAGAGCGCAGGATTTGCAGATAGAACAAAACCGGCATCGGCGTGGGATACCACCGCCAGTCACCGCGCCGTACGGGCCCGGATTTCGCTTTGGCGATGATTCACGTCGGAATTGTGCAAGTCCGCGGCGGGTGGATCGGCGACTCTGGCTGGGACGGAATGCGTCGTGCGAGCGGGCGCAAGACGGGGGCGGGCGCAGCGGTGGCGGGCTGAACGGATGCAGTGCGCATCACCAGTTTCCCCGGGCCAGCGCACCCTCCCCCGCCAGTCGACTTCCGGGGTAAACCGGATGCGCCCGCCCGTGCGAGCCTGTCAAGATGGATGCCGCCATGACACCAGACGTTCCTGTTTCTCCTGTTGCCGAGCCGGCCCCACGGCGCATCCGCTTTGGCATCGTGCTGCTGCCGAACTTCACGCTGACCGCGTTTTCGGGCTTCGTCGACATGCTGCGGCTGTCGGCGGACGATGGCGACTACAGCAAGCCGGTGCGCTGCGTGTGGAGCGTGATCGGCAACACACTCGCGCCGGTGCGCGCGAGCTGCGGGATCCAGGTCGCGCCCTGGGAGACCTTTGACGAAGCAGAGCCGTTCGACTATGTGGTGGTGGTCGGCGGGCTGCTCCATTCGGGGCCGCAGGCCGGTCCCGAGACGCTCGACTTCATCCGCCGCGCGGCGGGCGGCGGCGCGACCATCGTCGGCATCTGCACCGGGGTGTTTTCCCTGATGCGCGCCGGCGTGCTCGATGGCCACCGGGCTTGCGTCAGCTGGTTCCACTACTGGGATTTCATCGAGCGCTTCCCGTCGGTCGATCCGGATCTGCTGGTCGCCGACCGGCTGTTCGTGATCGACCGCCGGCGCATCACCTGTTCGGGCGGGCGCGCGTCGATCGACGTCGCCGCCGCGATCCTGCTGCGCCACTTCGACCATGCCACCGTGCAGAAGGCGCTGCGGATCCTGCTGGTGGGCGAGATGCAGAAGGGCAATGCGCCGCAGCCACATCCGCCAGGCCTCGAACCGGCGACGCACCCGAAGGTCAAGCGCGCGATCCTGCTGATGGAGCAGCACGTCGGGCGCGCGCTGCCGCTGGAGGCGCTTGCGTGCAAGCTCGACCTGTCGGCGCGGCAGCTGGAGCGCCTGTTCAAGGCCGAGACTGGCAAGAGCCCGCAGGCATTCGCCAAGCAGGTGCGGCTGCGCACCGCCGCGTGGCTGCTGACCAGTTCGGACCGCGCCGTCGCCGACATCGCGCTGAGCTGCGGCTTTGCCGATGCCTCGCATCTCGGCCGCGAATTCCGCAAGCAGTATGGCGTGCCGCCCGCGGCCTACCGCGACAAGGGCGCGACTCCCGCCGAATCCGCGCTGGCCGGCAATGATGGCGACGCGCTGTGCGCGCTCGGTGAAGGAGAAAGCGAAAGCGCAAGCCAGCCATGATTGCGGCCATCGGCCAACTTAGCGCAGTCTTCGGACAGATGCATGCCTGCCCGGCCCGTCACCATCGCCCATCCTCTCAGCAAAGGCTTCGATACCGCGGACCTCCGGGACGCCAGCGCGTTGCTTGAATTGCTCGCCAAGCCGTAAGCCCATCCCGCTGATCGCCGCGCCTGGATCATCACCAGGCCGAAAGCCTCAGATGCCGCCCCGCACGAATGGAGGGCGCACCACTTTCGCGGCAATCCTGTTCTTGTAGACCTCCACATTGACCTGCGAGCCGATCCTGATGTCGGGCGCCACGCGCGCCAACGCAATGGCGATGCCCAGCGTCGGGCTATAGGTTCCGCTGGTGACCTTGCCGATCACCGCGCCCTTCCCGCTGGTCACTGTGCTGTGCGCCGCCGGGACAGCGGCGCTGCCTTCCAGGGCGAGCCCAACGAACTGCTGCGTCTGGCGGCGGGCGCACACGGCCGACTTACCGAAGAAATCACGGTCTGAATCCAGCTCGACACTCCAGCCCAGACCGGCATCGAGCGGCGAGGTATGGAGATCCATGTCCTTCCCGATCCGGTGCATCCCTGCCTCGAGCCGAAGCGTATCCCATGCTTCATGGCCCACCGCGCTGATGCCTGCCGACCGCAGCATGTCCCAGACACGACCAGCGTGGCTGGCGAGCAGCAGCAATTCGAAGCCGTCCTCGCCGGTTTTGCCGGTTCTCGCCACCATCAACTCCCCAATTGCCGAATCATGGACGATAGTGGAATTAAACGGCTTCAGCCTTTCGGCATGGCGGGAAGCCGGAACCGCCCGGAATACTTTTTCCCGAGCCTTCGGTCCTTGCACGGCGATGACCGCTAATGGTTCAACATCGTCCGCCACGCAATCCTGGCGTCGCGGGATCACGGTCACATCCGCTTTCGCCTCGCTGACCTTTGCCCGGATCCACTCGAGGTCGCTGGCGGCCGTGTGCGCGTTCAGGACGGCACGGAAATGCTGCTCCCCCAGGTAGTAAATGACCAGGTCATCGATCACGCCGCCGGACTGGTCAAGCATGCAGCTATACAGTGCCTTTCCAGCTGTCTTCAGCTTTCCGACGTCGTTCGACAAGAGCTTGCCGAGAAACATTCGCGCATCCGGGCCGTGCAGGTCAACCACGCACAGATGCGACATGTCGAACATGCCGGCATCTTCGCGCACTGTGTGGTGCTCTTCGATCTGGGATCCGTAGGCGGCAGGAAGCTTCCAGCCATCGACGTCGCCTATGCGAGCATGAAGGAGACGGTGGCGATCATACAGTGGCGTGTGCTGCCAATGCGGGGGACCTTTAGTCATCGCTTTGGGTCAGTGGGCAATCAGGGTTGCGGGCACGGAATCGGCCATGGTCCGTCGATCAACGGCGACGTTGCGTGCCAGTACATCAAATCGCTGGAATCGCCGATAGAACGAAAGCGGCATTCACATGGGACACTCACGCCAGGCGTGGTAACCACCTGCAGAGCAGCACAACGACTGCCACTGCTCGCGTTCAGTCCTATACTCCGCATTGGACCCTTCACCCCGAGCCAAACCATGGATTACACCCCCGGCATCAGCCAGCTGGCTGGCCTGCTCGCCGACCCCGGCCGCGCCGCCATGCTATGGGCCCTGATGGACGGCAGCGCCCGCCCCGCCGGTGAACTGGCACTGATCGCCGGCCTGTCGGCGTCGTCCGCCAGCGGGCACCTGGCGCGGCTGACCGAGGGCGGGCTGCTGGCGGTGGAGACGCGCGGGCGCAACCGGTATTACCGGCTGGCCGCGCCGGAGATCGGCGTGGCGATCGAGGCGCTGGCGTCGGCGTCGCTGGCCAGCCGGCCGCCGCGGCTGCGCGACGTGCCGGTGTCGCGCGCCGCGCCGCCGGCGCTGCGGCAGGCGCGTACGTGCTACGACCACCTGGCCGGCGAACTGGCCGTGGGACTGTTCGAACGGATGACGCATAGCGGCTGGCTGGTGCTCGATGCGCGGCGCGTGGAGCTGAGCGGCGACGGCGCGCAGGCGCTGGCGGGACTGGGCATCGACATTGCTGCAGCGCGGCGCAAGCGGCGCCAGTTTGCCTGCACCTGCCCGGACTGGAGCGAGCGCAAACCCCACCTCGGCGGCGCGCTGGGCGCGGCGCTGCTGGGCAGCCTGCTGGAGCGCGGCTGGGTCGAGACCACGCGCACATCGCGCGCGTTGCGCGTGACACCGGCGGGCCAACGCGAGATCATGCGCATCGCGGCATGAATCGCGGCATAAGTCGCGGCACGATTGAGCCGCACGGCACCACAGGAGATCCCGCATGGCCACATCACTGGACGACGACACGCAGGACGCGATCGCGCGTTTCTTCGCCCTGATCAACCTCGACGACAGCGCGCAGACGGCGGCGCAGCTGTCGATGTTCGAAGACGCGCTGCTTGACGCGGAGGACGACGACACCGACGGCGGCGAGCTGCTGTGGGTGGTGCGCGAAGTCATCGACTGGCAATCCGGCTTCTTCGTCGACTGGAAGGACTGCCAGTCCTTTATCGGCTGCCTGAACCAGCTGTGCGAGCGCATCGACCTGGAAATCGACTGGGGCACGGACGAACCCGAGGACGAGGCGTTCCTGGAGAACACCAGCGTGCCCGAGCTGATGGAGCTGGCCCACAACCAGCTGCGCGTGGCCGGCTATACCCTGTGGAACTGGGATACCGGCGGCGATGCCTACGCCGGCTGGATCACGCGCAGCGAGGATGACGAAGAGATGCTCGACCTGGCCGAGCAATTGCGCTTCGAGATCCGGCCCGCGGACCAGCCTTACTGAGCCGGCCGCAGCGGCGGCTGCCTAAGGCGCCAGCGTTCCGCGCTTGCGCGCCGGCGGGCGCCCCGTCTCCGGCACGCCGACGGTCTGCTCAAGCACGTCAAGGAATACGCGCACGCTGGCCGGCATCAGCTTGCGCGCCGGCATCAGCATGTAGACCTTGAGCGGCGACGAGGCATAGGCTGGCAGCACCCGCACCAGTTGCCCCAGCTCCAGCTGCTCCTGCACGAAGCGCGGCGACAGCCGCGTCACCCCCAGCCCGTCGATGGCAGCCTTCAGCCGCAGCTCCGCGTTGTGGGTACCGATGCGCGGCTCCACGTCCACGCGCGCGATCTCGACGCCGTCGCGCAGGAATTCCCAATGCTTGTCATCGGCGTTGCCCAGCGTGGGCCAGCCCTGCAGGTCCTGCGGCGTGCGCGGCAGCCCGCGCGCGCGGATCAGCGCCGGCGCGGCGTAGAAGGCGCGCTCGATCAGCACCACGCGCTTGCTGGCGAACGAGGTGTCATTCAGCCCGGTGTTGGTCATGACGAAGGCCAGATCGTAGCCATGGCGAACCAGGTCGGGCTGGTCCCAGCTGACATCGACCTGCACGCGCAGGCCCGGGTGGGCGCGCAACACCCGCGTCAGCGTTTCCGACAGGTGCTGCGAGCCGACTTCATACGGGGTGGAGATGCGCAGCACGCCGCTGACCTCGGCGCTGCCCGAGGCGGCTTCGGCGCTGATCTCGTGCAGCTCGGCAAACAGCGGCGCGATCCGGTCATACAGTTGCTGACCGCGCTCGGTGACACGCACGCGGCGCGTGGTGCGCTCGAACAGCCGCGTGCCGAGCTGGCCTTCCAGCCGCGCCACGGCGGCGCTGGCGGAGGATTTGGGCACCTGCGCCAGTTCGGCGCCCTGGGTAAAGCCGCCGCCTTCCACCACGCGGCAGAAGATTTCCCAGTCTTTCCAATCGATTGTCCTCATGCGTGGGATGCGGCGGGTAGGGATGGGGCGGCTGCCATTGGAGAGCGCCATTGTCCCACAGTGTGGACAATGGCGCAGATCCATGCAAACAGCCCCTCTACGCTGACTCGAACAGGATCACCGAACGCGCCAGCTCGCCGCGGCGCAGTTCGTCGAAGGCATCGTTGATGCGCTCCAGCGGCAGGCGCTGTGCGATCAGCTCGTCCAGGTGCAGCCTGCCGCCCATGTAGAAATCGACCATGCGCGGCATGTCGACCGGAAAGCGGTTCGAGCCCATCAGCGAGCCCTGGATGCGCTTTTCACTCAGGAAGTCGCTGCCCTTCAGTTCGATCCTGACGCCCGGCGCGATCATGCCGATCACGGTGGCGGTGCCGCCGCGGCGCAGCATGGCAAAGGCCTGCTCGGTGGTCTGCTTCAGGCCGATGGCCTCGAAGGCGTGATGCACGCCGCCGCCGGTCAGCTCGCGCACGGCATCGGGCACGTCGGCATTGCCGGCATCGATCACGTCGGTGGCGCCGAACTTGCGCGCCAGTTCCAGCTTGGCCGGCACGCGGTCGATGGCGATGATGCGGCCGGCGCCGGCAATCGCGGCACTGTTGACCGTGGCCAGGCCAATGCCGCCGCAGCCGATCACGGCCACGGTCTCGCCCGGCTGCACCCTGGCGGTATGGATGACCGCGCCCATGCCCGTGGTGACGGCGCAGCCGATCAGCGCGGCGCGGTCCAGCGGCATGTCGCGGCGGATCGCCACCAGTGCGTGTTCGTGGATCAGCATCTGCTCGGCAAAGGCCGACAGGTTCAGGAACTGGTTCATGGGTCCGCCCTGTCGCGCCATCAGGCGCGGCTCCTCGCCTTCGCGGCGGCGGGTATCGGGCTCGGTGCACAGGGACAGGTGCCCCGTCAGGCAATGCTCGCAATGGCCGCAGTACGCCGACAGGCAGGTGATGACGTGGTCGCCGGGCCTGACCGTGCGCACCTCGGCGCCAACCTGCTCGACCACGCCGGCGGCCTCGTGTCCCAGTATGGCCGGCATCGGATACGGATAGGCGCCGTCCAGGAAATGCAGGTCAGAATGGCAGACGCCCACGGCAGCGGTGCGCACCAGCACCTCGCGCGGGCCGGGCTTGCCGATGGCAACGTCTTCGATCACGAGCGGGGTCTTGGGTTGATGCAGGACGGCGGCTTTCATAACGCTCCTTGCGGCGGGCGTGCCGGGACGGCACAGTGCAATGAAGCCAAAAACCATAACCGCAAACGATGGTTCAGGAAAGGCGCGTCGCCGCAGCGCAGCGATGTTTACAACTCTTCCTTGATCGGCAGCACACGCAGCACGCCGATGCCCAGATGCTGCAGCGCGCCCATGCCGGGCTCGCTGTCGTAGGTGGTGAGCTGCCCCTTCTCGCGCGTGGTCCACGTCAGGCGCGCATTGTTGCCGTCGGCATCGGTGCGCACGCCGACGCGGTAGGCCATGTCGAGCAGGCCATCCTCGGTGGTCTTGATCATGCGCTCGGCCAGTGCCGGGCTGTCGAGCACGATGCCCATCTCGGTGTTCAGCCTGGCCGAGCGCGGATCCATGTTGAGCGAGCCGATGAACACCAGGCGCCGGTCGACGATGTAGTTCTTGGCGTGCAGGCTGGCGCGGCTCGATGACAGCCAGGAGCGCGAGCGCGAACCCTTGGCGGCTTTGCCGCGCTGCGCCAGCTCGGCATAGGCGCTGGGCTTGAGCTCGTACAGCTCGATGCCGGCGGCCACCAGTGCCTTGCGGTGCGGGGCATAGCCCGCATGCACCGCGCTGACGTCGGTGGCGGCGAAGGAATTGGTCAGGATGCGCACACGGATGCCGCGCCTTGCGATCGCGATCAGCCAGGCCTCGCCGTCGTTGTCGGGGACGAAGTATGGGGAAATCAGCAAGACCTCCTTTTGCGCGCTGCTGATCATCTTTTCCAGCCGGGCGGTGGCATGGCCGGGCTCGTCATGGATCTGGTGGGTAATCTTGGCGGCCTTGTCGGAGACTACCGTGGCCTTGCCGGTGTAGGCCGGCATATGGCCGCTTTCGATGCCCTTGGCCAGGCCCGAGTCGAGCAGTTCCTGCACGTACTGGCTGGCCTTTGCCTGGTCACCGCGCGCTTCCAGGCGCTTGCGCAGGCTGCGCATTTCCACCGGCGCCTCCTTGCCCTCCGGAATCAGCGCCACCACCGGGTAGGACGACTTGTCATTCCAGTATTCATCGAAGACCGCCGATACCTGCGGCACCGCCGGGCCGGCAATCAGCACGTCGAGGTCGCTGAAGTCCATGTCGGTACGGGCGGAGAAGTAGGCATCGCCGATATTGCGCCCGCCCACCACTGACATCTGGTTGTCCACCGTCATCGACTTGTTATGCATGCGCCGGTCCAGCCGGCTGAAATCCGCCAGCATTTCCAGCCAGCGCAGGCTGCGGTTGGCGACCGGGTTGAACAGGCGCACTTCGATATTGGGATGCGAATCGATCGCCGACAGGACCTTGTCCAGCTCGGCGCCGGTACGCAGGTCGTCGAGCAGCATGCGCACGCGCACGCCGCGGTCGGCGGCGTCGATGATATCGCCCAGCACCGCGGCGCCGGTGCCGGTCGGCTCCAGGATGTAGGTCTGCAGGTCGAGGCTGCGCTGGGCGGCGCGCGCCATCGCCAGGCGTGCGGCCAGCGCATCGGGGCCCGACGAGAGCGGGTAGAACAGGGACTCGCCCGGGCGCTGTGCCAGGCGCGGGGCCAGCGCCTTGCCCAGCGGCGTATCCGCGGTGGCGGCGGGCGCGCTGGACGGTGGGCGCTGGGCCGATGCCGGCAGGCTGGCGCAGCCGGCCAGCCCGATGGCCAGCGCCAGCGCCAGCGTGATTGCCAGCGGCAGCGCGGCCAGCAGTTGTGAGCGCTGGCGGCAGGTAGCGAACGGATAGTGGCAGAAAAATGTCTGGAACATCCATGGATCTCCCTGCGCCACGAAGGCGCCGGCCCGGAGGCGTCATGCACGCAACTGCACTTTGACTGCATGTGGCGTGCCATCCGCTATCACGACAATACACCCCGGCAGGAGGTGACGGCACCGGTGCCATTCCTTTCCGCGCGGGGTCTTTGTCCTACATGGCTGACGCGCTGCGGCATGGACTGCATCAAGGTTGCGGCTTTTCCTGCACTGCGTTTTCTCTTATGATCCCGCCGCCAGGCTGTATATACCGGCCTGCAGCCGGCCCAGCGGCAGGCCCGGGCGGCACCTCCGGCCCGCGTTGCCTCCGCAGGCGAACCCCGGCATAGTTGCGCGCTTTTGCGCGTCCCGACCCGAGTCCCGATGTCCAGCCAACCTTCCACTTCAGGCGCGCCCGCGCCCACGCTGCGCCGCACGCTGCGCGCCCGCCATCTCACCATGATCGCCATCGGCGGCTCGATCGGCACGGGGCTGTTCGTGGCGTCCGGCGCCACCATCGCGCAGGCCGGGCCCGGCGGCGCGCTGGCCGCCTACATCCTGATCGGCGCCATGGTGTATTTCCTGATGACCAGCCTGGGCGAACTGGCCGCGTACATGCCGGTATCGGGCTCGTTCGCCACCTACGGCGCGCGCTATGTCGACGAAGGTTTCGGCTTCGCGCTGGGGTGGAACTACTGGTACAACTGGGCGGTGACCATCGCGGTGGAACTCGCCGCGGCGCAGCTGGTGATGCTGTACTGGTTCCCCGACACGCCAGGCGTACTGTGGAGCGCGCTGTTCCTCGGGCTGATGTTCGCGCTCAATGCGATCTCGGTGCGCGGCTTCGGCGAGGCCGAGTACTGGTGCGCGCTGGTCAAGGTGGTGACGGTGATCGCCTTTATCGGCATCGGCACGCTGATGATCTTCGGCATCCTGCGGGGCGACATGCCGGCCTCGCACGGGCTGGGCAACCTGACCCTCGGCGATGCGCCGTTTGTCGGCGGGCTGCCGGCGCTGATCGGCGTGGCCATGATCGCCGGCTTCTCGTTCCAGGGCACCGAACTGATCGGCGTGGCCGCCGGCGAATCGGCCGACCCGGCGAAGAACATCCCGCGCGCGGTGCGGCAGGTGTTCTGGCGCATCCTGCTGTTCTATGTGCTGGCGATCCTGATCATCGGCATCCTGATCCCCTACACCGACCCCAGCCTGCTCAAGAGCGACGTGCAGACCGTGGGCGTGAGCCCGTTCACGCTGGTGTTCCGCCATGCCGGCCTGGCCTTCGCCGCCGGCGTGATGAACGCGGTGATCCTGACCGCGGTGCTGTCGGCAGGCAATTCCGGCATGTACGCATCGACCCGCATGCTCTACAACCTGGCCACCGAAGGGCGCGCGCCGCGCATTTTCGCGCGGCTGACGCGCAACGGCGTGCCACGGGTGGCGCTGCTGGCGACCACCGCGGTGGGCGCGCTGTGTTTTCTCACCTCGCTGTTCGAAAGCAAGGCCGTGTACCTGTGGCTGCTGAACCTGTCAGGCATGACCGGCTTCATCGCGTGGCTGGGCATCGCGATCAGCCACTACCGCTTCCGCAAGGGCTTTGTCGCGCAGGGCCATGACCTGTCGCGCCTGCCCTACCGTTCGCCGTTCTTTCCCTACGGGCCGATCTTCGCCTTCGCGCTATGCCTGATCGTCACGCTGGGCCAGAACTACCAGGCCTTCGCCAGCGGCAAGATCGACTGGGTCGGCGTGGCCGCCACCTACATCGGCATCCCGATCTTCCTGGCGATCTGGGCGGGCTACCGGATCGTGCGCAAGACCCGCTTCGTGCGCTATGCCGAGATGGAATTCCCCGCGCTGCCGGCCGGCGGCGGCGGGGGCGACGGCGTCACCGCGCGCGGCGCCGCTCCAGTGACGGCCGAATAGGCGCCTATCCCCTGGCGCTTCCATACCAGGCAGGGCGTTCCGCGCATTCACGCTGGACGCCGCCTATCCGGGCACCGGGAGAAGACGCCGGGGTTCGATCGAGCCGTGCAAGCGGCCGGCTGGAGGCGCTGGTCAAGGTTTATGAGGGGATCCAGAAGCCGTTGTAGGCCGCTGATGACGGATCGCTTGCCCGTCCATTTTCATCACGACTCATCTCCGTCCACTTTTCAGATCCTTCAGGACTGAGCGAACGCCACATCACATGCAACGGTAACCTCCGTTGCTTTCTACGCAACACCCTCCGCGCCGTCCTTGACGCCGCATGTCCGCGTGCCCATCATTCCGACTTTTCGTAAATGCGAATTATTCGCATTTGTATCTACATTTACATACAGGCCTGCCTGTCTTACCGCCAAGCATGAACCACGCCGACATCCGCGCCGCCCGCGTGCGCGCACCCAAGCCTCGCCATCTCGCCATACTGGCGCACCTGGCCGTCCTCACCGGCTTCCCGGCGGCGGCCGCGCTGGCGCAGGAGGCAGCCGCGGGCGCCGGGCCGCAATCGCTGCCCGCCGTGACGGTCAGCGCCACCGCCGTCGATGACGCAGGCCTGCAGCTCCAGAAGAAGGCCAGCACCGGCGCACTGGGCTCGCGCACGCAGCTCGACACGCCGTATTCCACGACCATCGTCACCGGCGAGGACCTGGCCGACCGCCAGGTCAGCAAGCTAGGCGACGTGTTTGCCATGGATGCCTCGGTCACCGACAACAGCAACGCCTACAACAGCTGGTCCAGCTACCTGACCGTGCGCGGCCTGCAGGTCGACTGGCAGAACGGCTTCAAGATCAACGGGCTGCCGTTCGTCGCATACGGCATCACGCTGCCATACGAGCATATGGACCAGGTGGAACTGCTCAAGGGCCTGCCGGGCTTCATGTACGGCTTTGGCACCCCGGGCGGCATCGTCAACTACGTCACCAAGAAGCCGACCGATACCTTTACCGCTTCGTTCGAGCTGGGCTACCGCGCCGCCAACGTGTGGAGCGAGCACATCGACCTCGGCGGCCGCGCGGGCCCGGACAACATGTTCGGCTACCGGCTCAACTACACGCACGAGGAAGGCACGCCGTACAACGCGCGCAATGTCAACCGCGACACCGTATCGCTGGGCCTGGACGCGCGCCTGACCAAAGACCTGACCTGGACCTTCGACTCGATCTACCAGGACCGGCGCACCACCGGGCAGATGCCCTCGTTCAGCTTCTGGACCTACACCGACCAGGCACTGCCCGCCGCGGTCTCCGGCCGCATCCGGAACTTCGCCGGCAGCGACCAGCACCTGAACACCAACCTGCAGCTCTACACCACGGGCCTGCGCTACCAGGTCAACCCGGACTGGGCGCTCAGCACCAATTACAGCTTCAGCAAGGTCAACCGCAGCCGCAACGAGAGCCTGTATGGCGTGTTGAACCAGGCCGGCGACTACGTCGACACGCGCTACGACACCGCGCAGAACCAGCAGGTGGGCTATTGGCAGGCGATGCTCGAGGGCAAGTTCCGCACCGGCCCGTTCGGCCACCAGCTGGTGGCCGGCCTGTCGTGGCAGAAGCAGATCGACCGCTATGACAACAACGGCTTTGCCGGCACGATCGGCACCGGCAATATCTTCGAGCCCAATACCAACACGTACTTCAGCTCGACCGCGTTCAACAAGGTGCGCAACAGCGACATCACGCAGAAGTCGATTTTTGCCAGCGATACCGTGCAGCTGAGCGAGCGCTGGTCGGTGCTGGCCGGCCTGCGCGTCACCAATTTCGAGCAGAACGGCTACGTGCCGGCGGCCACCAACTACACCAAGAACGGCGTGGTCACGCCGACGCTCGCGCTGATGTTCAAGCCGGTGCCTGCAGCCACGGTCTACGCCAGCTACGTGGAAGCGCTGGAGCCCGGCTCGATCGTGCCGGATGGCTACACCAACGCGCGCCAGCTGCTCAGCCCGATCCGCAGCAAGCAGTATGAGATCGGCGTCAAGGCCGACCAGCAGAAGTGGAGCGCCACCGCCGCGCTGTTCCGCATCGAGCGCGGCGCGGAATATGACAGCGTCAGCAACGGCGTGCCGACGCGGGTGCAGGACGGCTCCTCGATCTACCAGGGCGTGGAGCTGGCGGGCGTCTATCGCCTCGGTTCGCAATGGGAATTCGGCGGCAGCGCGATGTACCTCGACTCCTACTACGACAAGGGCAATGCCAACATCGACAACCGCGTGGCCGGCGCGCCGGAACTGGTGCTGGCGGGCCGCATCAGCTACCGCGTGCCGTACGTGCCGGGCCTGCGGGTTGGCGTCGACGGAAAGTACACCAGCAATATCAAGCTCAATGCGTCCAATACGCTGGAGGCTGGCGGCTATACCGTGTTCAAACTCGGCGCCACCTACAACACGCGCGTGTATGGCAAGGACCTGACGCTGCGCGCGGCGCTGAACAACCTGACCAACAAGCGGTACTGGGGCTTCCAGTATGAGAACTATCTGCAGCCGGGTGATCCGCGCAGCGTGAGTCTGACGGCGAAGATTGCTTACTGAGTTCAGTCCTCCGGTCCGCCGG
Source organism: Cupriavidus phytohabitans (assembly GCF_017815025.1). Lineage (NCBI taxonomy): Bacteria > Pseudomonadati > Pseudomonadota > Betaproteobacteria > Burkholderiales > Burkholderiaceae > Cupriavidus > Cupriavidus phytohabitans. The sequence continues at coordinate 2,870 of NZ_JAGIQB010000017.1, read as the reverse complement.
TTTTCTCCCTCCGGCCCTCTCCCCCGCCCCTCTCCCATAAATGGGAGAGCGGAGAACACAACGCGATTTTGAAATTGGCAGCAGCCTTGACCCCGCCTTTGCGCGGGGTCTTTTCATTTGTGCGCCGCCAGGCACGGCGAGAGCCGTCCCTTCTCCCCCTATAACCCCGCACCCCTCCCCCCTCTTTCGGGAAAACGAATGTTGACAATCACGAAACCGTGATCTACAACATCGTCTACAGCTTCCAATCATTTTGTAGACAATTTAGTAGACAGCACAACAAGCATCCCACGGCGCACAAAAGAGCCAAACGGCCGCACGTTCGCCTATCGTCAAGACAACCATCTGCCAGGAGACTCAGATGATGCAAACGACCGTAACGCCAGACGCGACCGCCGGCGCGCCACAGGCAGGGCATGCCGCACACGGCAATGCCCTGATCAAGCCCACCTACGACGAACGGCTGACCAATGAGGACCTGGCGCCGCTGCGCAAGCAGACCTGGGGCACTTACAACATCTTTGCCTTCTGGATGTCCGACGTGCACAGCGTGGGCGGCTACATCACCGCCGGCAGCCTGTTCGCCCTGGGGCTGACCAGCTGGCAGGTGCTGGTGTCGCTGCTGGTCGGGATTGTGATCGTGCAGTTCTTCTGCAACCTGGTGGCCAAACCCAGCCAGGTGACCGGCACGCCTTACCCGGTGATCTGCCGGGCCTCGTTCGGCGTGCTCGGCGCGAATATCCCGGCCATCATCCGCGGGCTGATCGCGGTGGCGTGGTACGGGATCCAGACCTACCTCGCATCGAGCGCCTTCCTGGTGCTGGCGCTTCACTTCTTCCCGTCACTGGCGCCGTATGCCGACGTCAAGCTGCACGGCTTTGCCGGGCTGTCGACGCTGGGCTGGGCCGCGTTCATGGTGCTTTGGGTGCTGCAGGCGCTGGTGTTCTGGACCGGCATGGAGACCATCCGCAAGTTCATCGACTGGGCCGGCCCGGCGGTGTACGTGGTGATGATCGCGCTGGCGATCTGGCTGGTGAACAAGGCCGGCTGGGAGAACGTCAACTTCACGCTGAGCTTCGTCAAGTACAGCGGCTGGGAAGCGGTGCCGGTGATGCTGAGCGCGATCGCGCTGGTGGTGTCGTACTTCTCCGGCCCGATGCTGAATTTCGGCGACTTCTCGCGCTATGCCAAGGATTTCAAGTCGGTCAAGCGCGGCAACTTCTGGGGCCTGCCGGTCAACTTCCTGGGCTTCTCGCTGCTGACCGTGATCACCACCTCGGCCACGCTGCCGGTGTTCGGCAAGCTGATCACCGACCCGGTGGAGACGGTAAGCCATATCGACAGCACCTTCGCCATGCTGCTGGGCGCCTTCACCTTCATGACCGCGACCATCGGCATCAACATCGTCGCCAACTTCGTGTCGCCGGCGTTCGACTTCTCCAACGTCTCGCCCAAGCACATCAGCTGGCGCACCGGCGGCATGATCGCCGCGGTGGCCTCGATCTTCATCACGCCCTGGAACCTGTACAACAACCCGGCCGTGATCCACTACACGCTGGACGTGCTGGGTGCCTTCATCGGCCCGCTGTTCGGCATCCTGATCGCCGACTACTACCTGGTGCGGCGCCAGCACGTGGAAGTCGATGACCTGTACACGCTGAACCCGCGCGGCCGCTACTGGTACCGCAATGGCTTCAACCCGGCGGCGGTGGCCACCATGATCCCCGCGGCCATCATCCCGATCCTGTGCGTGGTGGTGCCGGCCTGGCAGGCGGCGGCCAACTACAGCTGGTTCATCGGCATGGGCATCGCGCTGGTGCTGTACCGCCAGCTGGCGCCGCGCATGATGCCGGGCCATCTCGCCGCGCCCGCCGCGCCGGCCTCCGGCCAGGTTTGAACGACATCCCCCTTTCGACAGCATCCATCCCAGAGCCGCACCCATGAAGCTGAAGATCATCAACCCCAATACCACCGAGAGCATGACCGAGAAGATCGGCCAGTGCGCCCGCGCCGTGGCCGAGCAGGGCACGCGCATCAGCGCGGTCAGCCCGCGCATGGGCCCGGCCTCGATCGAGAGCCACTATGACGAGGCGCTGTCGGTGCCCGGCATCCTCGACGAGATCCTGGCCGGCGAGCAGGAAGGCGTGGACGGCTATGTCATCGCCTGCTTCGGCGACCCGGGCCTGTACGCGGCGCGCGAGGTGGCGCGCGGCCCCGTGATCGGCATCGCCGAGGCGGCGATGCACATGGCCAGCATGGTCGGCAGCAGCTTCAGCGTGGTGACCACGCTGGCGCGCACCTGCAATATCGCCTGGCACCTGGCCGAGCGCTATGGCATGAAGCGCTTCTGCAGCAATGTGCGCGCCTGCGACCTGCCGGTGCTCGACCTGGAGCGCCCCGGCTCGGACGCGCGCCGCATCATCACCGAGGCGTGCCGCCGCGCGCTGGTGGAAGACCGCAGCGAATGCATCGTGCTCGGCTGCGCCGGCATGACCGACCTGTGCGACGAGATCGCCGACGCCATCGGCGCGCCGGTGATCGACGGCGTCACGTGCGCGGTCAAGCTGGCCGAGGCGATGGTCTCGGTGCGGCTGGCCACCAGCAAGCGCGGCGACTGGGCGCGGCCGCTGCCCAAGGCGTATGCCGGCATGCTGGCGCCTTATGCGCTCAACTGAGGCGCTCAACTGAGGCGCTGAACTGACGCTTCGAGAACCACTTACCTGATCCAGCAACATGCTCCAGACACGTTATCCCCGCGACCTGATCGGCTACGGCGCCCAGCCTCCCCACGCGCGCTGGCCGGGCGGCGCGCGCGTCGCGCTGCAGTTCGTCCTCAACTACGAAGAAGGCGGCGAGAACTGCGTGCTGCA
>NZ_JAGIQB010000165.1:0-1728 GCF_017815025.1 Cupriavidus phytohabitans | reverse complement strand
ATAGGGGTAGGAAACGGCTTTCGCCGTCCCCTCCCTCCGAACCCGGTGTGCGGTTTTCCCGCGACGGGCTCTCCAGTCAGTTGTTTCCACATCGGGATTGGCGCGCCAATTGATGAGCCTCGTACATCGTGAACAGCCCAAGATTGGCGAAGAAGGCATTTGGCCATCGACTGTGATCGCGAAAGCATCGACCCTGACCTGGACGATGTAACTGTCGGCGCAGGACCGCTCGCAGTCGACGACGAACAAAGCCGTCGATTGACGAGAAGGTGTATCGGTGGGCATGCCGGAAGTATCCGAACCAGCCTCGCAGGATCGGATTGATCGACGCAATGATGCTCTCGATCGAATCGCCCCGGTGGCGCTTGGTCAGGGCACGGATTCGATCCCGCAGCCCCATCAGACTCTTCTTGCGCACCCACCGTTGACCCGCCTCGAACCGGTAACCCAGAAACTCGAAACCATGACCCTCCAACCGACAATCCCCAACGTGGGTTTTGTCGGGATGCAGTGTCAAGCCGTTCGTCTTTACCCAAGCCCGCATACGGGCGAGCGCATCATCTGCTTCCTCCCGCGTGCGGCATAACACCACGGCGTCATCCGCGTAGCGCACCATGACCAACCCTGCCTGACGCATTTCCACATCAAGCTCGTGCAGGTACAGATTTGCCAACAGGGGGCTGATAACTGCCCCTTGCGGACTGCCAGAAGTCGGCGTCCAACGCGTCATGTCTTCCATGATGTCTTGCTTGAGAAAGGACTGGATGAGTTCCAGAACCCGGCCGTCCGCGATTCGCCCGGCCACTCTCGCGAGAAGGGGCAGGTGTGGGATCGAGTCAAAATAGCTTTGCAGGTCAGCATCGACCACCCAGCAGTAGCCCGCTTTCACATGCTGGTCAACTTCTCGGAGCGCGTCCTTGCATCCCAAGCCCGGGCGGAAGCCGTAGCTTCTTGGCTCGAACTCGTGCTCGAAGATCGGCTCGATGACCAGCTTCAGGGCCGCTTGAACTACGCGGTCCTTCACAGCGGGTATCCCGAGCGGGCGACGTCCTTTACCTTTCGGTATGTAGACGCGCCGCACCGGCTGCGGGCGATAGCTACCGTCCTGCAATGCATGCGCCAGTTCAGCAAGATAGCGGTCCCGCGCTTGCGCGAATCGCTTCACGCTCATGCGGTCCACTCCCGCCGCCCCGGCGTTCTTCTCGACCTGAGCCCATCCCAGCGCGAGCGTGTCCAGGCGAAAAACCTTGTCAATCAGACTGTGCCATTTACCTCCCTTAACTCCGTTTTGTAGAGCAGCCAACATAGCGTCCGTCCAGATTGAAGCTGACGCGAATTTCCGCTGCACGCAGCTTCCCAGCGCGTTTGCATCTCGTCTAGTCGTTTCCGACACTGGCGATGCTTCGATCTTCATCTCTGCTTCCTTCCGGTCTTTTGCTATCAACTTTCCTGCCCCGCTTCCCTAGTGCGCCTTTTGCTCTGACGCAGGTCTCCACGGCTTTACTCTTCCGTGTGCAGTACTATCGGGACTCTGACTCCTGCCAGCGTTCACCTCGCCGGCAGGTCTCCCCGCTTGCTTCGTGCTACCGTCCTATCGTTCCGTCCTCAACCACGTGGTACGCCACCGCACCGCTTTATCCGCCACGACAGCGTGCTGTGTTGCTTCCAGGCTTCGCCACTTTAGTGCAGGCTCGCCGCCATACCCCGCCGAAACAGGTTCGTTAACCT
>NZ_JAGIQB010000164.1:0-1781 GCF_017815025.1 Cupriavidus phytohabitans | reverse complement strand
ACGACCAACTCGGAAACGTCGTGCTCGACCCAGACTCGCAGGTCCGGGAGATCATTGCCTATTTCTTCGAGACGTTCTCACGGGTAGGCTCTGCAAGCCAGACAGTGAAAGTGTTCCGCAATGAAGGCGTTCGGTTTCCATCCCGCATGCGCAACGAGGAACTGATCACTTTCCAGCCGCTCACTGCGTCGACCGCCCTCCGCACGCTGAACAATCCGCGCTATGCGGGCGCCTACGTCTACGGCCGACGGCAATATCGGCGAACCGCTGACGGGAAGCATGTGCCTCGAAAACGCGAGCGTGATGACTGGCTCGCTTGCATTCCGGACGCCCATCCTGGCTACATCGCCTGGGAACAGTTTCAGCAGAATCTCAAGACTCTCGAATCCAACGGTCGCGGATATGAAGTCGCGCGAGCGTCACCGCCGCGAGAGGGCGCGGCCCTGTTGCAGGGGCGCGCGGTCTGCGGGCGTTGCGGTAGACACTTCCGTCTCCGATATGCAACGCGGCGCGGGCGACAGGAAGCATGGTATGTCTGCGATCGCGCGCAAGGCACGCGTGGTGAACCGTGCTGCCAGTCGATTGCGGGCGGGCCCATCGACGAAGCAGTCGGTGAATTGGTCACCGCCATGATGACGCCAGCCGCAGTTGAGCTGGCGTTGGAGATTGGAAGAGAAATCGAGGCCCGGTACGACGAGGCCGATCGGCTGCGCCTACGTGCGATCGAACGCGCTCAGTTCGAAGCAGATCTCGCGCAGCGGCGATTTATGCTGGTCGATCCGAATAACCGTCTGGTCGCGGATACCCTCGAACGCGATTGGAACGACAAGCTTCGCACATTAGCTCAGGCCCGGGAGGAAAGGGAGCGCGGCCGGCAGGAGGACCGGCTTGCTCTCGACGATGCAATCCGCGATCGGCTCGTCGCCATGACGACCGACTTCAAAACGCTTTGGCGTGATCAGAGACTACCGAACCGCGAGCGCAAACGGCTCCTCGCCCATGTCATCGAGGACGTCACGCTGATCAAACTCCCGGCGGAAGGCTCCACCACGATCCACGTCCGCTTCAAGGGCGGCAAGACAGAGACCCTGACGGCACAGAACCCCAAATCCTCCGCGCAACAGGTCAAGACCCGGCCGGAAGTCCTGGAGCTCATCGACAACCTTCTCGACAGCCACACATGCTCCCAGATCGCGGACATCCTCAACGAACAGGCTATCCGCCCTGGCGGCTCCATCCGGCCAGGCAAGGCTGACCTCAGATTCACTGCGCTGCGCGTCTCGTATCTCGCGCAACGAAACGGACTCCGCTGCCGCTTCGACCGACTGCGGGACCGCGGTATGTTGACGAAGCCGGAGGCTGCGGCGCGCCTCGGAATTCATGAAAGCACGCTCCTGAGGTGGATGGAGCACGGCCTCGTCACGCGACACGCCTACAACGACCATGCGTACCTATACGAAGTCCCCACGTCCAGCCCGCCGGTGAAGCACAGCAGTCGATGGGACCGCCTCATTGACCGTGCCGCGGCGGTGTCCGTTACAACGGAATCAAAATCCTCCACTTCAACAGAAGGAGACGTAGTATGAAACGAGATAGTTCATCAGCAGACACATGCCATCACCGCTCCACCAAAGCACCTTGACAAGATCGCCACGTCGGCCTCGGAACACAAACACGTGGCCGCTGAACGGGTCCCGCTCTAGAACGGTCTGCACCTTCGCGGCCAGGCTGTTGAAGCCAGAGCGCATGTCGGTCACGCCAGCAGCCAGCCACACCCGCGT
>NZ_JAGIQB010000163.1:0-1806 GCF_017815025.1 Cupriavidus phytohabitans | reverse complement strand
GACCATGGCGCCAGGCACTCCCTTGATATGCGAAGGCCACATCTTACCCGCGAGTTTGCTATGTTGTTGCCGGAGCTACTACGGCCCCTTGCGGCGTACCTTCCTCACTGACGCTCCATTCCCCGTCCTCTAAGACGCCCGCCCTGAGCCACTTGCGCACAAGGCGGATGATACGTGGGTCGCCAATCCGATGCTCCATGAACCGGATCAACCATTGCTGGCTAACCGAGTCGAAGAAGCTCCGAATGTCGGCGTCCAAGATCCAGTTCACCGGGGTGTCCGTGATGGCCACGGCGAGCGCATCCAGCGCATCATGCTGGCTACGCCGGGGCCGAAACCCGTACGAGAAGCCGAGGAAATCCTGCTCGTAAATCCCGTTGAGCACCTCGACCACTGCGCGCTGGACAATCTTGTCCTGCAGCGCGGCAATCCCCAGCGGTCGCTGCTTTCCGTCCGGCTTGGGTATGTACTGCCGCCGAACGGGCAACGCCCGATACGCTCCGCATTGGACTTGTGCGTGCAGACGCTGGAGGTGTTCTTCCAGGTCCGCCTCGTAGTACCTCCACGTCAGGCCGTCCACGCCAGGGGCCGCGTTGCGCTTGAGCGCGTAGAACGACTCCCGAAGCCTGTCAACCGAGACGTGGTGCAAGAGCGCGGTGAACCGCTCCTTCTTCCGCTGCCTAGCAGCTTGCCGTACACGTTCCAGCCCCTGTGACACGCTTGCCCGGTTCTGTGCCCGGCGCGTGTGTGGCTGACCCGTGTTCCCCTTGGTCCCCGCCCTTGGCTCCACCCGCTCCGCAGCCAGATTGCTGGCCTTGTTCGCAGGCTTCGTCGCTACTATGGCGGAGTCTGACTTCTCCCATCCGTTCATCATCGGCTTCGGCTCCTCGCCTTCCCGATGCGGACCCGTCCGAACGGCGACTGGCCAGACGGGAGATCTCCCGGTTCCCGCGCAAGGAGCGTCCGTACGTGCCAGGTTCTCAGACCACGCCGGGTCGTCGGAGCGCTCGCGAAAGCGCGCTCCGCCGTGTAACCTTCCGCGTACTGAACCGCGTCGGCACCCGGGATATATCTATCGCGGCTCAATGGCTGGCCCATACGCTCCCCTACCGACGCTTCGCCGACCACCTCGCGGTTGCCTGCGCACGGCTCGGGGCCGATGTGACTCGCTATTTCTTCATCGTAGTGGACTCGCACCACCAACTCCTTGCCGGTCTCCCGGCGCACTCAGTATATAACAGGGGCATGACGCAAATGAACTCCCTCTGGCTCAGCAACCCAACCCAGGCATACCGACTGGCAGGCTCGCGAAGCGGCCGGCGCTGATCGCCGGCCCTTCTCGGCGCGCACGATCATCCAGCATCAGGCGATGTTCGAGCATTTTCGTCGGCACCTGCTGGCACGAGGCACGCCCATTGCCTGCACGGCCGACGTCGGCGCGTTCTGGCAAACCCCCGATGGCCGCACATACTCCCAGGCCACCCGCATGCACTATATGAAGCTGCTGGATCGGCTGTGCCGACAGCTGGTCTTCGCTGGCGTACGGCAGGACAACCCTGCCGCTACGCTGCTCACAGCTGAACGCTGGCCAGACCAGGAACCAACGCCTCAGTTCCTGAGCGAAGCTGAGGATGGGCGGCTGCAGGTGTATCTCAATTTGCCTTCTGTCGATCCGGCCAGTGTGCGCAGCCAGGCAATCGTCGCGGCATTCCCCGGCACCGGCATCACTGCGGCGGAAGCGCGCGCGGCCCATTGTGCGGATCTGAGGCTGGACGCGACCCCACCCTACCTCGTCGTGCGGGCACA
>NZ_JAGIQB010000162.1:0-1831 GCF_017815025.1 Cupriavidus phytohabitans | reverse complement strand
GTCGTACACGAAGCCAGTCGGGAGTGGGCAGCGATACTCGCCGCGGCGCACTTTATTCAAGATCCCGCCGCGCAGTCGGGCTTTGAGGACATGGAGTTCGGCCTCGCTCATCGTTCCCTTCAGGCCGAGCAAGAGCCGGTCGTTGAAGCTGGCCGGATCGTATACGCCATCCTCGTCGAGAATCAGCGTATCGGCGAGGGCGCAGATCTCCAACAGGCGATGCCAGTCGGCATTGTTCCGTGCGAGGCGGGACACCTCCAGACCCATGACGATGCCAGCGCGTCCCATGCCGACGTCTGTGACCAGTCGTTGAAATCCCTCGCGCCAGGAGGCCGATGCGCCGGACTCACCTTGGTCGCTATCAATGACAATGATCTGTTCGTCGCGCCAGCCGAGCGCGGTCGCACGGCCGCGAAGGGCGTATTGCCGCTTCGTGCTCTCGACGTTCTCGATGACCTGTCGCATCGACGACTGCCGGATGTAGAGATAAGCGCCCCGTTCGAGGTGGTGAGGTTGAACTTTGAGCGACGCGGTCATGGTATTCTCCGGTCATTGATCGTCATGGCCATTCTTGCGAGCACATAAACAATGGCCCGACGCTCGAAGGGCTCCGCCGATGTCGGGGCTCGGGCTGGGATCGGCTCCAATCGCGCGGTTCTGGCAGCCAGCATGCGCGCCCATGCCCACATGCCTCGCTGGAGAAGGACGACCAAGCCGCTCCGGGCGTCTGGGGGCAGCGGCTCGCCAAGCATGGCGGAGCGCACTGTCTCGTACCGCGCGACGATTGTGGACGACAGTGTCGACGGTCTCGCCTCGACGCCGGCTAGCTCGGAGTTTTTTTTCCACCGACTGCGCGCTCGATCGTTCTCGGATGCACATCGAGGCCAAATTCCTGCTGAATCAGCTTTGCCAGTTCGCGCGCCCGGATCGGCTCACCGGGAGAAAGACGCGCCTTGAGAAAGGCCAACACGTCGCTCTGGAGCTTGTGTGGACCATGGGGGCCTCGCTTTCTGGGCACCAGCCCCGCAATCCCCCTTTCCTCAAAGTCCGCCCTGGCTTGGTAAAAGGTCGGTCGTGAGACGCCGTATTCCTCCGACACTTCCGTCACCGACGCCTTCTCGAAAGAGGCGCGACGCAGCATCTCGTACTTCACCTGTACGGCATCGCGCGGATCGAAGAATCCGCCCTCCTGAAACTTCGGATCGTGGACCTTATCCGGCGCCGGATTCAGTGCGCCGTCTTCGGCGAGCATGTTGGCCTTCGAGTGCTTGCGGTCGTTACTTGCGGGCACATTCAACTCCAGACAATCGTGTGTAATAAAATTATGCCGCTAATAACCGCTTGTCAAGCCAAAGTTCCCTAGCCAACTTCATCTACAGACACACGAAAATGGCTACGCATCGCTAGCATCAGGCGTATTTGCGGCATCAATTACTTTACATGAGCGGCGAAATTATCCTTACATTCGCCCAGGATCTCTGATTGCCTGCGCAGGCGCGCCACAAGGTCGGCGAGGGCCATCAAGTCCGCAACCCTGAAGAACGCACGTCCTTGCCCCATGACGACTTCAGGATCCGGCGTGGCAATGTCGGTCCATTCGGGAGGAACGGAGCAAACGCTTCTGTCGTCGACGCGCAGCAAGAGACGCTTGCCGGAACGGTTATAGCGTTCGCCAACACAGACGAGCTGCCGGCCGCTGAACGGGTGGAAAGGGTGGGTTATGCGGACAAGCTGCGTCGAAGCGGTGGGAAGGCCTGCATTCCGAGGTGAGTTACAAACGGCTTGAGCGCGGCCGCTTCGTCTGGCCGCGTGCGGATGGGGGTGTCGTCAG
>NZ_JAGIQB010000161.1:0-1848 GCF_017815025.1 Cupriavidus phytohabitans | reverse complement strand
AGCGAGCTGAGCTGGAAGCTAAGGAGCACCGGAAAGCAGCATAACGGCGGACGCGACAACTACCTTGACACACACCGTTCAGAGCAATGCAAAAGAGGCTCGAACGCGACGAAGATCGCGCCGTTGAGATTGATACTAGTGCCGCAATGCTTGCCTGAGGAGTGCTGCGCGCCAGGCGTGCCCGTCCAGGGCGATGGCGGCCTACCAGAGCGAGCGACACTGGACAGTTGGGAAACACTCTATGCGAGTGGCTGTCCTCGTTGTATCATAAGTTCTCAAAGATTTTGAGAATTCTCGAAATTCATGAGAACAAATGAGAACCTGCCGGATCCTTGGCACTTTGCCCGCCCAGACCTTGCGAAGGCCTATTTGCAAGCGTTTGACTTGAAACTTTCCGCGGCGCGCGGGCTGTTCGCTCGACGGCGGATGGGCAAGACTGAGTTCCTGCGACGAGACCTGATGCCAGAGGCTGTTACCAAAGGCTACCTGACAGCGTACACGAACCTATGGGATAACCGTACCTCGCCTGAAACGGCCCTTGTTACGGCACTTACTGAAACCCTGGAGCCCAAAGGAGCGGCCGCGCTCCTCTCCAAGCTACGCACACCGGTTAAGAAAGTGAAGGCCAGCGCAAAACTTGCCGGTGCGGTAGAGGGGTCGTTGGAGGCCGAGTTAGGAAAGCCAGGCGTAGATCGGACTGTGGCACTCCATGAAGTATTAAAGCGGATTGATCGCGCCAAGAAGCCGCTGCTTCTCGTGATTGACGAAGCGCAGGTTCTGGCCGGGGCGGATCACAGCGATTTCGCCCACGCGCTCCGCGCAGCGCTTGATATCCGTAAGGATCGTGTCAAAGTCATCTTTGCCGGTAGCTCTGAGACCACCCTTCGCGCCATGTTCGCCCGGGCATCGGAGCCTTTCTACAACTGGGCACCTCTGGAGCCCTTTCCCTTGTTAGGGGACGAGTTCGTTGCCTTCACAGTCGAGCTCCTGAACAGCATGGCGCGCCAAAAGCTGACCCTTGAGCAGGGCAGACACGCCTTTGACGAATTGCACCGCACCCCCGAGTTCTTCAAGCGGTTCATCGAACGGTACATGCTCTATCAACCCCAAGGCGAAGCCGCTGCGCTGGCTTACACAAAGTCCTCAGTATTCTCGGACGAGCATTCGCTTACCCAGTGGCGCGAAATGAAGCCTGCTGACCGCGCCATCTTGTACCTGCTGGCACGAGGCGAATCGGACCTGCACTCCAGTGCCACATTGGAAAAATTGGGCATCATGTTAGGTAAGCCTGCCACTCGGAACACTACCGGTCACGCGTTACGACGGTTGTTGGCTGCAACGGTTATTACCCGACTGGCCATGGGAGACTATCGGATCGAAGACGAGGCATTTGCCGATTGGATCCGCAAGCGCCCAGAGCCCACATCGGACGCCTAAGCGTTCGCTGCATCATTGTTAGTCGGAAGCGAGACTTTTGCTGACTTTGGCCCCCCGTGCCAGCGCATTCAAAAGCGCTTGCTCATGGGTCCTCCAGGTGTTGGTAGCGTGACAGGCTTTCAAGTATGAAAGTCCGTAACGGGACCACACGTGTCGCATACCGCGCGTCAACGCGCCCAGCGGCCAGATGCAGCCGCCGCAGGGCGTCGTTGCGCAGGTGCGACTGCCGGAGGATGAGGACGCCACAGGTACCGGCACGCAGCACTGGTCGGCGGCCCACAGGGCGTCGGCCGTGCGCTCGGCGTCGACCCAGGGCAGTTGTTCCGGCGGGATGCCCAGCTGGCGAGCGCCAGCGTTTGCGGGGCGTGCGGTGGCGTCAGTAGCGCGATCGGGCGTCCGCACCGGGCTGCC
>NZ_JAGIQB010000160.1:0-1938 GCF_017815025.1 Cupriavidus phytohabitans | reverse complement strand
AAAATAGCGAGCCCTTCAGCCTTGTAGAGGCAAGCTTCGCTTTTTGCGCGGCTAGTACTTCAGCAGCCTGTTAGGGCAGGCACGCGGGTTGCGAACGGGCCCTCCACAGTAGCCCTTGCGGCGAAGTCAGGTCGCCGATAAAGGAAATATTGGATGTAGTCTCGCAAATTGAATACTGGGCGATCCTTCGGGGTCGAGTCCTGGTCAGCGGCGCAATAGCTGACGATAGTGGTCGAAGGACACTCGGATTTTAAGGTGGGGCATAGGGGAAGGGGCGCAATCAACAAAATGGCAAACTAAGGATATTATCCGAGGGTAGCGCGTTTGACGCTCCAATCATAATGTCAAGCCCCTACCGAAGTGGGGAGGGTTACCGCTAGAAGTCAGAATATGATCGATAGTTTTACTCTAAAATTGTCGAAAATGTTGGCGGCACATTCGAACTGTTCCTGCCATTGGTTTTTAGAAAGCGTTAGATAGCTAGATTCATTGAAGAGAAAGAATGGCCGAGACCAAGAATATTGGAGCAATTGCCGACGAATTGTCCCGCGACATTTTCCGACACTTCCGATGGCAGACGCACCCAAAAACCGATGATAATTTTCCGTGTGGTGATACGAGTCATACAGGCACAGGCGGTAAGCCAAAGGCCACGCATCCGGGAGACGTTGTCTTCTTCTACAGTGATCCCTATCTCGGGAAGCCGATCTATTTGCACACTGACCTGAAGAGCTACGCAAAGGACTCAATTACGGCGACCACTCTACGCTCTGCATTCAGGTCGTTGTGTCTCACTATTGATTGCGCCAAGTGCTCGGGCACGTGGCGCGAAAAGTATTCTGTGCCTGCGTCGGAACCGCACGATGTAAGAGGCCTGCTGTTCCTCAACAATCACGACAACGGGTATGACAAGGCCTTCTATGACGCGGTCGATAAGATCTCGCTCGAAGGGCTACCCATTGCCGCAGGAACTCAGATTCACTATCTTGGGCCACACGACATTCAGCGTTTATATAGCATCGCGAATGACCTCCTCCGGCAGATCGCAGCTGACGAAATTCCCAAGGACTATACGTTTTACTATCCAGATCTGGTTATGACTCGTCGGCAGGGCGACGTATGGGGGCACCTGCGACGATTGAAGCTCTTACAGCACCATACCTCATCATCAAGCATAAAGCCGCAACTGAAAATAGTCGATCTGGTTATCTAATTTACTATAATGCCCCTGCCTCCTCTGCAGAGGAATTCGAGTATTTCCTCGATAGTCTTTCTCGGTATCAATTGCTGGAGTCGGGCGAGCGTATTGTCGTGAAGGTCGTTTCCAAAGCGCCTGATGATTTGAAATCAATCTTCCATACCGCGAAGAAGCGATACGTTAAGGCATGGGGCTTTGATCCATCGCGGGAACAGATTCTCGAAAAAATAGACATCGGACGTATTACTGCCGTGACAAGCACGTACAATCCGGGTGATATGGGGTGGCGCGAATGAAGAAGTATAAGCATGGCCCGTCGTTGTATTATGCCACCGATAAGAACATTTTCGATGCGTTGAATCAGCACAAGGTTGATAGCGCGACGGTAGTCAAACTGTTCCATAGACGAAACATTCTCGTCAGCCGCAAGACGCTCCGGGAAGACCTGGCACAGTATTTTTCACGGCTAACGCATGACTACTATGACCATCAAGACATCGCTGCCCGCTTGGGTGTAGCAACTCGTCGAGAGCGCATAACCTCGGTCGATGTGCAAGGACTTACTGATGCGGACGCTTTGCGCGCTGTTTCCGAACAGTTGAAAGGGGAGTTGGAAGGTTCAGGGGATACCGTTGTTATTGATCGTAGCGGCGAACTCCTTACCCTAAGGATGGTCTGAAAAACCTCTGCCAACGGAAGGGCGGCAGAGACGTTAAATGAGGATCACGAAAGCTGCATGA
>NZ_JAGIQB010000016.1:0-138834 GCF_017815025.1 Cupriavidus phytohabitans | reverse complement strand
GTATGGGGAGAGATTTACCGCGGCCCGAGGCTAACAAAATTCAAAACCGCCTCGCACACAAAAATACGGACAGGTCCAGCGCAGCCGCAGGCGTTCCTGCGTTGACCCACGCAGCAGGGATCATCCACAGCTCTGGGTTCGTTCAAACATCGCATCAATCCCGAGCCACCGTGGCGCACCACGGCGTCAGGCAGCCCTCCCCTGCAACGAAGCAAAGTCCCGTACGAAAGCCCCCGCACACTGCGATAACAGTGGCCGCCCGCAGCATGTCACCAATAGCGAGCGACCACAACGCTTCAAGCCGCCGACAGCATGTCACCAACGGCGACCCAGCTCCAAAAGTCACTCACCCCTTAGCCTTCTTCGCATACTCCCACCCCATCTCCGCCATCGGCCGCGCCCGCTTGCCCGCATCAGCAGCCTGCGCCGACGAAGCCGTCCCATCGACCACGCGCTTCATGATCCCCTGCAAGATCCCGGCAATACGGAACATGCTGAAGGCAAGATAGAAATTCCAGTCGCCAGTGATCGCGCGCCCGGTACGCTGCTCGTACATGCGGCGATACGTTGCCTCGTCAGGAATCCCCAGCCCCGCAAAGTCCAGCCCCGCAATCCCGCGGAACTGCCCCGGTGCGATATGCCAGCTCATGCAGTGGTAGCTGAAGTCCGCCATCGGATGCCCCAGTGTGGATAGCTCCCAGTCCAGCACCGCCAGCACACGCGGCTCGGTCGGATGGAACATCAGGTTGTCGAGCCGGTAATCGCCATGCACGATCGACGTCAGATCCGCGTCTTCCTGCGGAATATGCTGCGGCAGCCAGTCCATCAGCGCATCCATGGCCGGGATCGACTCGGTTTCCGACAGCTTGTATTGCTTGGTCCAGCGCTCGATCTGGCGCTGGAAGTAGTTGCCGGGCTTGCCATAGTCCCCCAGCCCGATGGCGTTGTAGTCGACGGTATGCAGCGCAGCGATGACGCGGTTCATCTCGTCATAGATGGCACTGCGCTCGGCATTGCCCATGCCGGGCAGCGACTGGTCCCACAGCACCCGGCCGGCGACGAACTCCATGATGTAGAAGGCACGGCCAATCACCGATTCGTCCTCGCACAGCGCATACATGCGCGCGACCGGCACGTCGGTGCCGGCGAGGGCGGCCATTACGCGGTATTCGCGCTCGATGGCGTGCGCCGACGGCAGCAGCTTGCTCTTGGGGCCGGGCTTGGCGCGCATCACATAGGTCTGGCCCGGCGTGACCAGCTTGAAGGTCGGGTTGGACTGCCCGCCCTTGAACTGCTCGACGGTCAGCGGGCCGGCAAAGCCCGCCACGTGCTGGCGCATCCAGGCTTCCAGCGCGCCGGTGTCGAAGCGCTGCTGGTCTGCCACCGGGCGTGTGCCCTCGAAGTGCGATACGTTGCTCGTCATGCTGTCTCCGTTAGTTTTCTGTTCGGGTTCGGTTGGATGGCTCGGGTGACTCAGGCGGCCGGCTGGCGGCCGCGCAAATACTGGTGCAGCAGCACTTCCATGGTGGTGTGGCGCGAGCCGCTGTGGACGGGGGTGGGCGGCGAGTAGTTGGTCATGCGCACCACCCAGTCGAGCGGGCCGTCGCCCATGTCGAGCACATTGATGCAGCCCGCCGTCTGCAGCAGCGAGCCGAACAGCACGCGCCGCCCGCAGGTGATCGCCTGCGACAGGATGGCGCGGTTGGTGCCGCCGTGCAGCACCATCAACACGGTGTCCCATCCCGGGTCGGCGCCCAGGCGATCCAGCGCGGGCAGCACGCGGTCGAGAAAGGCGCCGATGGTCTCGCCGTTGAGAAAGCGCTTGTCTTCGGGGACTTCGCCTTCGAAGGCGCCGACGAAGGCGTCGCGCAGCTCGGCGTCGGCGATCGCGGACAAGTCGCCGCCCCGGATCTCCTGGAATTCTGGCCAGACCTCAGGCACCATGCCTTCCATCTCGGGCAGTTCGGCCAGCACGCGCTCGGCGGTCTCGACCGTGCGCGGCAGGCCGCTGACGATGACGCGATCGAAGCGGATCTGCTCGGCGGCAAAGGCGCGTCCGGCGGCGGTGGCCTGCATGCGGCCGGTTTCGTTGAGCGGGACCATCTCCGGCAGCGCGGGACGCCCGGCTTCATCGAAATACAAGACGGCACCATGCCGCATCAGGTAGATGCGGCGACGCGAGGACGGCGGCAATTCCATGCGTTGTCTCCTTGTGTTGTGCTGGCGTGCCCGTCTGCCGCGGGCTTGCCATGAAGACGGGCAGCTGCCCGTCCGGGTCTGTCAGCGGTACTGCGGCTTGCGCTTCTCAAGAAAAGCGCTGATGCCTTCGCCGCCATCCGGGTGATGCAGCGCGGCGACAAAGTTGTCGCGCTCGGCCAGCAGGTGTTCGTCGAGCGACGCCGTGGCCGCGTAGTTGATCAGGCCCTTGATGCGGCCGACCGCATGCGGCGATTGCCTGGCCAGACCCGCCGCCAGCCGCAGCGACTCGGCCAGCGCCTCGCCCGGCGGCGTGACGCGGTTGACGAGGCCAAACTGGGCCAGCCGCTCGCCGCTGATCGGCTTGCCTTCCATCATCATCTCGCTGGCGAGCTGGCGCGGCAGCGCGCGCGCCAGTTCGTACGAGCCGCCGCCATCGGGCGTGAGCCCGACCGAGACGTAGGCCATCACGAACTTGGCATCGCTGGCCGCGACCACGAAATCGCATGCCAGAACGAGCGATAAGCCCGCGCCCGCGGCGGCGCCTTCGACTGCCGCGATGATCGGCTTGGGAAAGGCGTGCAGCGAGCGGATAAAGCCGTTCAGCACCTCGATGCTGGCGGCTTGCACCTCGGGCGGCTGGCTGCGGTTGCCCAGCAGCCGGTTCAGATTGCCACCCGCGCAGAACATGCCGTCGGCGCCGGTAAAGATTACGGCGCGGATCGAATCGTCCGCGGCGGCCGCGTCCAGCGCCGCCTTGGAGCCGGCATAGATGTCCGGGTGCAGCGCGTTGCGCGCCTCGGGGTTCGAGATGGTCAGGACCAGCGTCGAATCGACGCGTTCGGAAAGCAGTTGTGCGGGCATGGGGGCGACTCTGAAAACGGCAGGGAACGGGCTTATTGCTCTTCGGCCAGCAGC
This sequence comes from Cupriavidus phytohabitans, assembly GCF_017815025.1. Classification (NCBI taxonomy): domain Bacteria; kingdom Pseudomonadati; phylum Pseudomonadota; class Betaproteobacteria; order Burkholderiales; family Burkholderiaceae; genus Cupriavidus; species Cupriavidus phytohabitans. The sequence goes on along the minus strand of NZ_JAGIQB010000016.1, from coordinate 135,720 downwards.
GACAGGCCGAGGCCGGCGCGGCGCCACAGCCACGGGCTCGGGCGGTAGCGCATGTCGCCGGTCAGCGCTTCCATGTTGCGCAGCGTCTCGAGCACCAGTTGCGGGCCGACCGCGTCGCCGAGTGCCAGCGGGCCCTTCGGGTAGCCGAGGCCGAGGTTCACGGCAAGGTCGATGTCCGCCGGCGTGGCGATGCGCTGCTGCGCGATATCGCTGGCGATATTGATGATGCAGCAGAGCACGCGCTGGGCCACAAAGCCGGCCGAGTCGCGGATCAGCGTAACCGGCACGCCATCGCTGGCAAAGAGGCCATGCGCGGCGTCACGCGCGGCGGCGCTGGTGGCCGGGGTGGTCATCAGCGTGCGGCGTTTGGTGGCCTCGAACGGCAGCAGCGTGTCGATGGCGACGGTGCGGACCGGGTCCAGGCCCTGCTGCAGCGCGCTGGTGGTGGCGTCCAGGCCCAGCGGCGTGACAATGATCAGCGCATCGGCAGACGGCTTGTTGCCGCCTTCCGGGGTCACGCCGAGCGCGCCCAGCAGCTTCGTCACCATGGCGTGGCCGCGCTCGCTGTCGTGGCTCACCCAAACGCTCGACGGGCGTGCGCTCGGCACCACCGCAGCGGCCGGCACTTGCTTCTGGCCATCGGCATAGCGGTAGAAGCCGGCACCGGCCTTGCGGCCGATCAGCCCGCCGACCGCGCGGATCGCGGTGATCGGCGACGGACGGTAGCGCGGCTCCTGGTAGAACTGGTTGTAGATCGACTCCATCACCGGGTGCGACACGTCCAGCCCGGTCAGGTCCATCAGCTCGAACGGGCCCATGCGGAAGCCGGCCTGCTCGCGCATGATGTTGTCGATGTCGGCAAACTCGGCCACGCCTTCCTGCGCGACCTTCAGGCCTTCGATATTCATGCCGCGGCCGGCATGGTTGACGATAAAGCCCGGCATGTCCTTGCAGCGCACCGGCGTATGGCCCATGCGGCGCGACAGCGCCATCAACGCGTCGCCCACCGCTGGATCGCCCGACAGGCCGTCGATGACCTCGACCACCTTCATCAGCGGCACGGGATTGAAGAAGTGGTAGCCGGCGATGCGGCCCGGGTGCTTCGCGCCCACGGCGATCGCGGTGATCGACAGCGACGAGGTGTTCGAGGCGATGATGGCGTCCTCGCGCAGGATCGCTTCCAGCTTGGCGATCAGGTCGCGCTTGACTTCCAGCTTCTCGACGATGGCCTCCAGCACCATGTCGCACCCGGCCAGGTCTTCCAGAGCGCCGCACGGCTTGACGCGGGCCAGCGTGGCCTCGGCGTCGGCGGCGCTGATCTTGCCCTTGTCGGCGAGCTTGGCCAGCGTGTCCTGCAGGTACTGGCGGGCGGCGGCCACAGCTTGCGGGTTGGCGTCGTACAGGTTGACGGTCAGTCCAGCCTGGGCGGCGATCTGCGCGATGCCGCGGCCCATGGCGCCGGTGCCGACGATGCCCAGCGTGTCGATGGTGAAAGTGCTCATCATTCGTCCCAAAAGTTGTGGTTAAATTAGCACGATCGTACGTTTTTTGCACCTTTCCGAACAGACCGGAAGGGCAGGCGGCGTGCGCTGATCGGCCAGGCCGGACACGGCAGGCTCCGGATGGTCCACAATCCCCCTCAGGCCCGTGCCGTGCGGGCGACTATTCCAACAACGGAGAGAGACGACATGCTGAAGCTCTGCGGCTTTGCCGCCAGCAACTACTACAACAAAGTGAAGCTGGCGCTGCTGGAAAAGAACGTGCCGTTCGAAGAGGTGCTGGCCTGGATCGGCGAGACCGACCCGGCCGCAACGCCGGCGGGCAAGGTGCCCTACATGATCACCGAATCCGGCTCACTGTGCGAGTCGGAAGTCATCGTCGAATACCTGGAAGCGGCCTTCCCGCAGACGCCGCTGCTGCCGAAGGACCCGCTGCAGGCCGGCAAGGTGCGCGAGATCGTCACCTTCATGGAGCTGTACCTGGAGCTGACGGCGCGCGAGCTGTATCCAGAGGCGTTCTTCGGCGGCAAGGTCAGCGACAGTGTCAAGGAGCGCCAGCACAAGCTACTGGCGCGCTATATCCCGGCGTTTGCCAGGCTGGCGAAGTTCTCGCCGTATATCGCTGGCGACAGCTTCACGCTGGCCGATTGCGCGGCGGCGGTGCACCTGCCGCTGGTGTCGTCGTGCACCAAGATCATCTATGGCACGGATATGCTGGCCGACCTGCCGGTCAAGGATTACCTGAAGACGCTGTCGCAGCGCGAGTCGGTGCAGAAGGTCAATGCGGACCGGAAGGCGAATACCGAGCTGATGATGAGTCGGAGCAAGAAGTAAGCGGAGGCGGCTAGCGTTGCGCTAGCGGTCGGATGTATCCACCGTCCGTAGTGGACGCTCCCCTCTCCCGTGCGCGGGAGAGGGGAGCAAACATGCCGGCTCGCGAAGGCATCAGGAAGCAAAACGCCCGCGAATCGTCGCGGGCGTTTTTGTCTGAGCGCCTGCTTTAAAGCTTTCCCAACCTCTCCAGCGCCAGCGCCAGCGTCTCTTCCTTCTTCGCAAAGCAGAACCGCACCACGCCCGACTCGCGCGGCTGCGTATAGAACGCCGACACCGGAATCGCCGCCACGCCGATCTCGCGCGTCAGCCACATGGCGAAGTCCGCCTCGCTCAGGTCGGAAATAGCCGAGTAGTCGACGCACTGGAAGTAGGTGCCATCCGACGGCAGCAGCTTGAAGCGCGAATTCGCCAGCCCGGCGCGGAAGAAATCGCGCTTGGCCTGGTAGAACGCCGACAGCTGCAGGTACGGCGCGGGATCGGCCATGTAGTCGGCCAGCCCGTGCTGCACCGGCGTATTGACGGTGAACACGTTGAACTGGTGCACCTTGCGGAACTCGGCCATCAGCGCGGCCGGCGCCGCCACGTAGCCGACCTTCCAGCCGGTCACATGATAAGTCTTGCCGAAGCTGGAGATCACGAAGCTGCGGCGCGCCAGCTCGGGATGGCGCGACACCGACTCATGCCGCTGGCCGTCGTAGACCATGTGCTCGTAGACCTCGTCCGACAGCAGGAGGATGTCGGTGCCGGCCAGAATCTGTACCAGCTTGTCCATGTCGCCCGCGCGCCAGATCGTGCCGGTGGGGTTGTGCGGCGTGTTGATGAGGATCATGCGCGTGCGCGGCGTGATCGCGGCGGCGAGCTTGTCGAAGGGCACGCGGAACTCGGGCGCCTCCAGCGTGACCGGCACGGCGGTGGCGCCGGCCAGTTCGATCGCGGGCAGGTAGCTGTCGTAGCAGGGCTCGAGCACGATCACTTCGTCGCCCGGATGCACGGCGCACAGGATCGCGGTCAGGATTCCCTGCGTGGCGCCGGCGGTGACGGTGATCTCGGTATCCCAGCTGTACTGGTGGCCGTACAGCGCGGCGATCTTGTCGGCGATGGCCTGGCGCAGGCGCGGCACACCCGCCATCGGCGGGTACTGGTTATGGCCGGCGCGCATCGCCCCGGCGACGGCATCGACGATCTTCGGGTCGCAATCGAAGTCCGGAAATCCCTGGCCCAGGTTGACGGCGTTCTTCTCGATGGCCAGGGCCGACATCACGGTGAAGATGGTGGTGCCGACGCCGGGCAGGCGCGAGGGCGGCGGGGTCAGGGGGGCGAGCGTGGTGTCTGCGGACATGTTGCGGGCGTGTCGATGCGGTAAGAGGAGGGCGCGCGTGCCGAACCGGCCCCGCGCGATCCGGCAATTCTAAAGCGGATCGGCGGTCGTGTCGGCGGTGGTGCCGGCCTGAGCGGCCAGCCAGGCGCCAAAGCCCGGCGGCGTCAGCACCTCGACGCCGCTGGAGCGGCGCAGGCGGCTGCGCAGCTTGAGCACCGCCTTGTCCTTCGATACCAGGCACGCGGCGCCGGCAAAGTGGGCCAGCTCAACAAACTTCTGGTCGTCGGTGTCCTTGCAGCGGGGCAGCCGGATGGCGTCGGCCTCGTCCTGCGGCGGCAGCGGTTCGAGGCGGGTCAGGCGATCGACGGTGGCCAGCGCGGTGTCGATATCGACCTCGAAGCGGGCAAATTGCGGATAAGCCAGCACGCGGCGCAACTCTTCGCGGCAATCGGCGCGGATCACCGGGGCGATGGTGCCGGCCTCCAGCGCGTGCCGGATCGGCTCGACATGCGGGTCGCGGAACACCAGCAGGTCGACCCAGATATTCGAGTCGAGCACCACGCAGGGCGCGCCCGCTGGGGCAGATGTGACGCCGGCGGGGCTGGCGGGATGGTCGGTTCCGGTGCTGTCGAGGCGCATTCGCTACAATCTTGGCTGGTTTGTCCTTGGCTACTGCCGCGATTTTGCCATGCTCATCGTTTTGTCTCCCGCCAAGTCACTGGATTACGAGACACCCCCGCGCATCAAGACCCATACGCTGCCGCGTTTCATCGACCGTTCCGCCACGCTGATCGAGCGCCTGCGCAAGCTCGCGCCGCAGGACGTGGGCGCGCTGATGGACATCTCCGACAAGCTCGCCGTGCTCAATGTCACGCGTTATGCCGAGTGGTCGCCGGAGTTCACCGCCGCCAACAGCAAGCAGGCGGTGCTGGCCTTCAACGGCGACGTTTACGACGGTCTCGATGCGAAGACGCTGACCGCCGAGGACCTCGGCTTCGCGCAGAAGCACCTGCGCATCCTGTCGGGCCTGTATGGCGTGCTGCGCCCCCTGGACTGGATGCAGCCCTACCGGCTGGAGATGGGCACGCGCCTCGACAACGCCGCTGGCAAGGACCTCTATGCGTTCTGGGGCGATGATGTCACGCAGATGATCAACGGCGACATGGCCGCGCTGAAGCAGGAAGGCTCGCAAGTGCTGGTCAACCTGGCTTCGGAAGAGTATTTCAAGGTGGTGCGGCCCAAGGTGCTGCGGGCGCGCATCGTCACGCCGGTGTTCGAGGACTGGAAGGGCGGGCGCTACAAGATCATCTCGTTCCATGCCAAGCGCGCGCGCGGCACGATGGCGCGATACGCGGTCACGCACCGCATCACCGAGCCGGAAAAGCTCAAGCGCTTCGCCGAGGACGGCTATGCCTTCGATGCCTCCGCTTCCGACGCCGGCCGTTGGGTGTTCCGCCGCCGCTTGGAAGACTGAACCCTCGAAGACTAAACCCTCGAAGACTGAACCCTAACGCAACGAGACCGCCAGCCATGCCTTCCGCCCTGCACATCTCCTCGCATTTCGATTCGGGTGCCATCGAGGTCGAGGCGCTTGACCGTGCCGACGATATCCGCTTGCGCATCCGCGCCGATTCGCACGCCGACTTCCGGCAATGGTTCCACTTCCGCCTGCAGGGCGCGGCGGGGCAGGCGTGCCGGATGCACTTCCTCAACGCGGGCGACTGCACTTACCCGGACGGCTGGCGTGACTACCGCGCGGTGGCCTCGTATGACCGCGCGTACTGGTTCCGCGTGCCGACCCGCTTCGACGGCAAGGTGATGACGGTGGAATTCACGCCCGGGCACGACAGCGTCTGGTTCGCGTATTTCGAGCCCTATCCCGACGAGCGCCACCTGTCGCTGCTGGCGAGCTGCCAGCGTTCGCCGCTGGCGCAACTGTCACATCTGGGCAGCACTGTCGACGGGCGCGACATGACCCGCGTCACGCTGGGCCAGCCCGGGCCCGGCAAGAAGACCATCTGGATGATTGCGCGCCAGCATCCGGGCGAGAGCATGGCCGAATGGTTTGTCGAGGGCGTGCTGCAGCGGCTGACAGGTACCGGCAGCTGGGCCGGCGATCCGGTGGCGCGCAAGCTGCTCGAGCGCGCCGTGTTACATATCGTGCCGAACATGAACCCGGATGGCTCGGCGCGCGGCAACCTGCGCACCAATGCCGCTGGCGCCAACCTGAACCGCGAATGGATGTCGCCCAGCGCGGATATCAGTCCGGAGGTCTACCATGTACGCCGCGCCATCGAGGCCACGGGGTGTGACATGTTCTTCGATATCCACGGCGACGAGGGCTTGCCGTACAACTTCGTCGCCGGCAGCGAGATGCTGCCCGGCTTTACCGAGGCGCGCCGGCGCGAGCAGCAGCGCTTCATCGAAGCCTTCAAGCGCGCTTCACCGGACTTCCAGGACGTACACGGCTACGCCGCCAGCAAGTACAACGCCGACGCGCTCAAGCTCGCGTCCAAGTACATCGGCCATACCTTCGGCTGCCTGGCGCTGACGCTGGAAATGCCGTTCAAGGACAACGCCGATCTGCCCGATGCGGCGGTGGGCTGGAACGGCGCGCGCAGTGCGCTGCTGGGCACGGCGATGCTGCAGGCGATCCTGGATTATCTGGGCTGAGGCCTTTGGCTGTTGCAGGTTTGCTCCCCTCTCCCGCCTGCGGGAGAGGGGCCGGGGTGAGGGCCGGCGCATGGCAAGCATCGTGACGTCTCGCTTCGTGGAGAGGCCTGCCCTCACCCCCGCCCCTCTCCCATGAATGGGAGAGGGGAGAGAACAAGCGCACGCACAAGCGCCCGAGCGCTTACTGCTTCTTCTTGGTCTTGCTGCTTGTCTTCGCCGACCCGGATGCCGACTTCGTCGACTTGGCCGCCGATGACTTGCTCGACTTCGACGCCGCCGTGCTCTTGCCCTTTGCACCCTTGCGGCTCTTGCCGGACGACGTGGCCTGGCTCGACATGGGCACGGCCGGCGCGGCAGCGGGTTCGCTGATGGTGGCGCCGCTGGGGTCCTGCAGCTCGTACGCCAGCATCATGCCGTCGTCGTAGCCGCAGCGCACGCGCACGGGCTGCCAGTCGTCGCCGCGGCGCTTGTGCGCGGTGGCGTTGAACGTCACCACGGTGCTGACCGGCACGGCCTGCTTGCCGGGCGAGAAGCGTCCGCTCCAGGGCTCGGTCATGGCCTGCCCGGCGGCGAGCGCGCCGGTGGGGATTTTCAGGGCATCGTAGGTGGCCGAGCGCGGCACCACCCAGCTGGCGTGTGCGGCGCAATCGGCCACGTCGCTGCTGGCGTTCTCGGTCTTCATCAGCTGCTCGCGCATGCGTGCGCGGTACTCGGACAGACTGACTCGGCCGCGGTCGGGCAGGGTGATGGTCTTGGTGGGCGGCGTGGAAGTGGCCGCGGGAGCGGGAGCGGCAGGTCTGGCGGGAGCGCCCGTCGGGGCAGCGGCAGGGGCCTGGGCGGCGGCCTCGTCGGCCGGCATGTTGGCGCAGCCCGCCAGCCCGATCGCACCGGCCACCGCGGCAGCCACCATGCGGAGCCGGCTGCCGAGCAGTTCGGAAATTCGTCGGATCACAGTGTTTGCGGTGTTTGCGTTCTGGGATTGGCTTGCCGGCGCGGGGCCGGCAGGCCGGGTAGCTTCGCAAAGGAATGCCATGATAGAGGAAACCTATCCGGCAAAGTTCCTAAATCTTGTTACCTATTCTTCTAACGCAATGACGACGCGCAGGAAGCGGCCTGCTTTCTAGCAGATATTTCCCACGCTGCACAATTGCGGGGAACCCGCACGACCGGTCCGCGGTGATCCGCGCGGCCCGGCCGTGGTGCGTTGGCAAACGCCTCAGGCCACGCGCGAAGGCATCGCGCGCGTAAAGCGCAGCAAATCGTCCAGCAGTGCGTTCAGGTCATGGCGCAGCTTGGCGAAGCCGGCGGTGTGGGTCAGGCCCACTTCATCCATGTACAGCTTGCGGTTGACCTCGAGTTGCAGGCTGTGGCGCCCGGCCTGCGGCTGGCCGACCACGCGCACGATTTCCACGCCCTTGTACGGGTGGTTGCGCCAGACCTCGTAGCCCATGTCCTTGAGCACGCCTTCGATGCGGTCGGTAAAGCGCTTGTCGCAGGTGGTGCCGTCGCGGTCGCCGACGACGAAGTCGGGATGCTCCAGGCCAGGGAACTCGGTCGCGTATTGCGCGGCGCGGCTCGGCATCGAATGGCAGTTGATGTGCCAGGCGCTGCCGTGGCTGGAGACGGCGTGATCGGCCAGCTTCTGCAGCTGCGCGTAGTAGGGCAGGTAGCAGCGGTTGATGCGCGCCTGCACTTCTTCCACGGCGAGCTTGCGGTCGTAGATCGCCTCGCCGCTGTCGAGCACGCGCCAGACCAGGCCCTTGCCGAGCCGGGTCTTGGAGGTTTCCTGCTTCGCGCCGGGCCAGGGGGCCTCGAGCAGCGCTTCGTCGATTTCCTCCAGCGCGCGGTTGGCGTCGATGTAGCTGCGCGGGAAGCCCGCGCACAGCAGCGGGATGCCGCGCGCCGGCGCGCCGGCATAGAGTTCATCGACGAAGGTGTCCTCGGCCTGCCGCAGCAGCGGCAGCGGCAGGGCGGGATCGGGGCGGAAGTCCGTCGGGTAGGTGGTCGCGCTGTGCGGCGAATCCAGGAACAGCGGGGCGGGCTCGCCGTCCGGCTGGTACAGGAAGAACGGACTATCCGCGGTGGTTCGGTCGGTATCGGTCATGATGCTGCGCCAGGGGTCAGTCAAGCGAAATCTTGGCGGCCGCGGCCACACGCTTGTTCTTGGCCACTTCGCTCTTGATCTGCGCGGCGAAGTGGGCCGGGGTGTCGCCCACCGGGGTCGCGCCCAGCTTTTCCAGCTTGGCCTTGACCTCCGGCGTCGCCAGCACCTTGACGGCGGCGGCATGCAGCTTGTTCTGGATGTCGGCCGGCAGGTTGGCGGGCGCGATCAGGCCGAACCAGGCGGCGTCGTTGACCTCGCCCAGGCCCAGCTCGGCGAAGGTCGGCACGTTCGGCAGCGCCGCCACGCGCTTGGGCGCGGCCACGGCCAGCGCGCGCAGCTTGCCGCCTTCGATGAACGGCAGCGACGACGGCAGGTTGTCGAACAGCACCTGCACCTGGCCGGCCAGCGCGTCGTTCAGCGCCGGGCCCACGCCCTTGTACGGCACGTGCAGCAGTTCGGTCTTGCTGCTCATCTTGAACAGTTCCCCCATCATGTGCGAGACGCTGCCGTTGCCGGCGGAGCCATAGGCCAGCTTGTTCGGCTGCGACTGCGCCAGCGCGATGAAAGACTTCATGTCGGTGGCCTTGACCGCCGGGTTGATGCTCATCACGTTCGGCACCGAGGCCAGGTTGGTGATGGTGGTGAAGTCCTTGGTTGCATCGTAGGACAGGCGCGGGTAGACCGCAGGGTTGATGCCATGGGTCGAGGCCGTGGCAATGCCCAGCGTGTAGCCGTCCGGCGCCGCCTTGGACAGGAAGGTGGTGCCGATGCTGCCGCCGGCGCCGCCGCGGTTGTCGACCACCACGGCCTGGCCCAGTTGCTGGCCAAGCTTGTCGGCGACGATGCGCGCGACGATATCGGTGGTGCCGCCGGCGGGGAAGGGCACCACCAGCGTGATCGGCTTGGCCGGATAGCCGGACTGGGCGGCGGCGCTGAAGGACAGGCCGGTGGCGAGGGCGGCCGAGGCGGCGGCCAGGGTGCGGAGCAGGTGGCGACGTTGCATGATGTCTTGTGGGGAAAGGTATCGAGAAAGAGACAAAGGCGGTTTCACGATTCTGCTCGTCCAGGCAAGCCCCTCGCAAACGAAATAAAATCCCTAGCTCATTCCAATTGGTCGTGAAGTCGAGGTGATGTATGCGGCGTATGTGCCCGTCGCTGACCGAGTTGCAGGCGTTCGAAGCTGCGGCCCGACATAACAGTTTTACCGTGGCGGCGCGCGAATTGCACGTGACGCAGGGTGCTATCAGCAAGCAAGTGCGCAGCCTGGAAGCCTACCTGGGGATCGAACTGTTCGAGCGGGTGCGCCAGCGGCTGGTGCTGACCGATGCCGGTGCGCGCTACCTGGAGCGCATCGGCCCCAGCCTTAACGAACTGGAGGCGGCCACGGTCGAGCTGATGGCGCGCCAGGGGCGCGGGGGCGTGCTGCACATCGCCAGCATGCCCACGCTCGGCGCCAAGTGGCTGATCCCGCGCTTGCCGCAGTTCTTTGCCCGGCATCCGGAGGTGACGCTGGAATTCGTGCCGCATGCGCAGGGCTACGATTTTTCCGAGCCGGATCTCGATGCGGCGATCCGCTTCGGCGATGGCGTCTGGCCAGGCAGCCTGGCTGACTACATGACCGGACGCGAAGTGCTGCCGGTCTGCCGCCCGGGCCTGCTGGCCGATGAGCCTGACGGCGTCGCGCGCACGCCAGATGCGCTGCTGCGCTACCCGCTGCTGCACCACACCACCGTGCCCGAGGCGTGGCCCGACTGGTTCGCCACGCTGGGCGTGGCCACCCGCCAGGCGTGGAGCGGCGCGCGCTTCGACCAGTTCTCGCTGCTGACACAGGCGGCGCTGTCGGGGCTGGGCATCGCGCTGATCCCGCGCTGCCTGATCGAACAGGAACTCGATACCGGCGCGCTGGTGGTCGCGCATCCGGCGCAGGTGCTGGCCAAGAAGGGCTATTACCTGTGCTACCCGGAGCAGAAGCAGCATTTGCCGGCGCTGCGGACTTTCCGTGCCTGGGTCATGGAAGGCGCGGACCTGGCGCGGCCAGGCTGAGGTCGCCGGAGGTCACTGAAATGCCCAGGTTGCGGGCGGTTTGCTCCCTCTCCCGCAAGCGGGAGAGGGAGCAAACCAGGCAGTTCTTATTTCGACAGCACCTTCATCGCCTGCTCCAGGCCCGCCAGCGTGACGGGATACATGCGTCCCTTCATCAGCTGGTTGATCACGGTGATCGACTGGCGGTACTGCCACAGGCCCTCCGGCTCGGGGTTGAGCCAGACGAAATGCGGGAACTGCTCGGTCATGCGGTTCAGCCACACCGCGCCGGCCTCGGCGTTGTTGTACTCGACCGAGCCGCCGGGCTGCAGGATCTCATACGGGCTCATGGTCGCATCGCCGACGAAGATGATCTTGTAGTCGGACGTGTACTTGTGCAGCAGATCCCACGTCGCCAGCTTCTCGGCGTGGCGGCGGCGGTTGTTCTTCCAGACGTAGTCGTACAGGCAATTGTGGAAGTAGTAGTACTCCAGGTGCTTGAACTCGGTCTTGGTGGCCGAGAACAGTTCTTCCACGCGCTTGATGTGGTCGTCCATCGAGCCGCCCACGTCCATCAGCATCAGCACCTTGACCTTGTTGTGGCGCTCGGGCCGCAGCTTGATGTCGAGCAGGCCGGCGTTGGCCGCGGTCGAGTGGATGGTGTCGTCCAGGTCCAGTTCGGTGTCGGCGCCATCGCGCGCGAAACGGCGCAGGCGGCGCAGCGCGACCTTGATGTTGCGCGTGCCCAGCTCGACCTGGTCATCATAGTCCTTGTAGGTACGCGCTTCCCACACCTTGATCGCAGTGCGGTTGCCCTTGCTCGGGCCGCCGATGCGGATGCCTTCCGGGTTGTAGCCGCCGTGCCCGAACGGCGAGGTGCCGCCGGTGCCGATCCACTTGTTGCCGCCCTCGTGCTTTTCCTTCTGCTCCTCGAGCAGCTGCTTGAGGCGCTCCATCAGCTTGTCGAGGCCGCCCATGGCCTCGATCTTGGCCTTCTCCTCGGCCGACAGCTCGCGCTCCAGCGTCTTCTGCAGCCAGTCGAGCGGGATGTCGGACTTCCAGTCGACCAGGCTTTCCACGCCCTTGAAGTAGGCGGCGAAGGCCTGGTCGAACTTGTCGAAGTGCTTCTCGTCCTTGACCAGCGTCATGCGCGACAGGTAGTAGAACTCGTCGATCGAGGGCGTGATGACCTGCGCCTTGAGCGCTTCCAGCATGGTCAGGTATTCCTTGACCGAGACCGGCAGCTTGGCGTGGCGCAGCGAGAAGAAGAAGTCGATCAGCATGATGCCTTGCTCTGTGATAGGCGGCCGCTTCAGCGCGGACGGTCAAGCTGGAATTGCAGGTGTTGACGCACCGTCGGCCACTCGCTGGCGATGATCGAAAACACCACGGTGTCGCGCAACGAGCCGTCCGGCATGCGCTGGTGGTTGCGCAGCACGCCGTCCTGCTTGGCGCCCAGCCTTGCGATCGCGGCGCGGCTCTGCTGGTTCATCCAGTGCGTGCGGAATTCCACGGCGATGCAGTCGAGCTTTTCGAAGGCATGGCCGAGCAGCATCAGCTTGCACTCGGTGTTCAGCGGCGTGCGCTGGACCCGGCGCGCATACCAGGTGGAGCCGATCTCCACGCGCCGGTTGGCCGCGTCGATATTCATGTAGGTGGTCATGCCCGCCAGCTCGCCCGCGGCGTCGCGCACCGCGAACGGCAGCATCGAGCCCTGGTCCTGCAGGCCCAGGCGCCGCGCGATCTCGGCTTCCATGCGCTCGGGCGCGGGCACGCTGGTGTACCAGAGCTTGTGCAGCTCGCCGTCGGCGCACGCGGCGCGCAGGCCGTCGGCATGCTCGGGTCGCAGCGGCTCCAGCGTGGCGTGCTTGCCGGCCAGGGTCACGGGATTGGCAAAAGCGGTCATGACAGGCAGCTCGCTCAGCGGTTGGCGCGGTTCATGAATACCAGGCGCTCGAACAGGTGCACGTCCTGCTCGTTCTTCAGCAGCGCGCCGTGCAGCGGCGGGATCGCGGCCTTCTTGTCCGGGCTCTTCAGCGCCTCGGGCGGGATGTCCTCGGACATCAGCAGCTTGAGCCAGTCAATCAGCTCGGAGGTGGAGGGCTTCTTCTTCAGGCCCGGCAGGTTGCGCATCTCGTAGAACGATTCCAGCGCGGCGGCGACCAGCTCACGCTTGATGCCGGGGTAGTGCACGTCGACGATCTGCTGCATGGTGTCGGCGTCCGGGAACTTGATGTAGTGGAAGAAACAGCGGCGCAGGAAGGCGTCCGGCAGTTCCTTCTCGTTGTTCGAGGTGATGATCACCAGCGGACGGCGCTTCGCCTTGACCAGTTCACGCGTCTCGTAGACATAGAACTCCATGCGGTCGAGTTCGCGCAGCAGGTCGTTGGGGAATTCAATGTCGGCCTTGTCGATCTCGTCGATCAGCAACACCACTTGCTGGTCGGCTTCGAAGGCCTGCCACAGCACGCCCTTGACGATGTAGTTGCGGATGTCGTGCACGCGGTCGTCGCCGAGCTGCGAGTCGCGCAGGCGCGAGACCGCGTCGTATTCATACAGGCCCTGCTGTGCCTTGGTGGTCGACTTGATATGCCACTGCAGCAGCGGCATGTCCAGCGCGGCGGCCACTTCCTCGGCCAGCATGGTCTTGCCGGTGCCGGGCTCGCCCTTGATCAGCAGCGGGCGCTGCAGCGTGCGCGCGGCGTTGACGGCCAGCTTGAGGTCGTCGGTGGCGACATACTGGTCACTGCCCTCGAAACGGGCCTGCTGGGCGGAAGAAGCTTGGGCGGAAGCGTTGGCGGTGTTTGACATGAGGCAACCTGGAGGTGACGGCCCTGTCCTGGTCGGTTCGGGCCGGGTTGGCGTGTTTGGCGCAGTCTCTTCGCGCTGTCACGCGCGCTTTCATTATGGGCGGTGTGGTTCGTCCGGACTCAGTGCCGAACGTCTGCGAACGGTCGTGCGCTTTACCGGAATGGGCCAGTATAAAAGACCTTTGCTGTTCGTGTTGGACGGGGCTGACAGACGGTACGCAACGGCGGGCGGTTGCTGGACTGCCAGGTGTCGCCTGCGGTACAATGCGCCGGTTTGACGCGCCCCCACGTCCAGTTCTCCAGTATCCGGCAGTCCGCGCTCAGAAGTCCCAGCGGCCCGACCGGGTCGCGGCGATTGCGCGAGGTGGTTCCAGAATGGTGTTCCACATCACGGCAATGATCCCGGATGCCGAATGTCTGGGCGGGTCTGGCAGGTTGCACCTCTTGCAACCCCATCGGCAGCCAGGCTTTCCCCAGAAGCATTCTGAAACCGTCTCCGCCCGGCAGGGCAGGTCACGCACGGTTTAATTTCCAATCCGCAAAGACAATGAAAAAGCTCCTCACGATGGTGGTGCTGGGCGTGGCTGCAACGGCCACGCAGGCACAGGAAGTCAAGGGCAATGGAGACGCTGCCAAGGACAAGGTTGCAATGTGCATCGGATGCCACGGCATTCCGGGCTACCGTGCGTCGTTCCCCGAGATCTATGAAGTGCCGTTGCTGGGCGGCCAGAGCGCCAAGTACATCGAAAATGCGCTGAAGGCGTACCAGAAGGGCGAGCGCAAGCACCCGACCATGCGCAGCATCGCCGCCACGCTGACCGAGCAGGACATCGCCAACGTGGCGGCCTACTACTCGCAGCAGAAGCCGAACACCCAGAACAACGCCCTGAAGTAAGAGACCCATCATGAAGACGCTCAAGACGCTTTCGATCGCGCTCGGCGCACTCGTGCTGGGTGCCGCCACATTGCCGGCTTCGGCCGCCGACCTCGCCAATGGCAAGGCGCTGGTGCAAAAGGGTGCCTGCGTGGCCTGCCACGGCGAGGGCCTGAACAAGCCGATCTCGCCCGACTATCCCAAGCTGGCCGGCCAGCATGCCGACTACCTGTACCATGCGATGATGTCGTACCAGGTGTCGGGTAACGCGCTGGTGGGCCGCTCCAATGCGATCATGGCCGGCCAGGTCAACGCCAATCCGGCGGTGACCGGCAAGGACGGCAAGCCGCGTCCGTTCACGCGCAAGGAGCTGAAGGATATCGCTGCGTATATCGAGTCGCTGCCGGGCGACCTGGTGCTGAAGAAGTAAGCCGTGGCGCGGTGACTGCCGCGCCGTCGCAGAGGGAAAAGCCGCCTTGGTACAGGCGGCTTTTTCTTATTGGGCGGAGGGTCGGCGCGCCAGCGCGCCAGCGCGTCTACGCCGCCACACTTGCAAGCCGGCGGCGCATCCCTGCCGTGGTCCAGGGCTCGGCATCGCCGACGACCAGCGCGTCGACGCCGGCTGCACCGTGCAGCAGCCCGGCCGCGGCGGACTGGCCAGCGACCATCAACGCAGCGCCCAGGCCGTTGACCGCGGTGGCCTGTGAAGCCACCAGGGTCACGCCACGCGGTCCCGCCGCCGGCATGCCAGTGGCAGGGTCGAGCACGTGGTGGTAGCGCTTGCCGTTGGCGACAAAGCAGCGCTCATAGTCGCCCGATGACGCGACCACGGCTTCGGATACCGCCAGTACGCCCAGCAGCCGCGCCGGTGAGCGCGGATCGCGCACGCCCACGCGCCAGTCGCGCCCTTGCAGCTGGCCGCTCGCCAGCACATCGCCGCCGCCATTGATCATGGCATGACGCAATCCGTGCCTGCGCAGCGCCTGCATTCCCGCCTGCAGGATCGGCAGCTTGGCGATGCCGCCCAGGTCCAGGCGCATGCCCGGGCGCAGCAGCATCGCTTCGCCGCGGCGTTCGTCGAGCATGACCTGCCGGTAGTCCACCAGCGTCCGCTCGCGTGCCAGCTCGGCGGAAGTCGGCACGCGCGTGTTGTCTTCACCGAAGTGCCAGCCGGCGAAGGCGCCGACGGTGATGTCGAACGCGCCACCGGTGCGCGCCGACAGTGCCGCCGCCGCTTGCAGCACTGCCATCAGTTCCAGTGCGACCGGCACCGGCTGCCGGCCCGCTGCGCGCTGCAGGGCGCTGACCTGGCTGTCCGGCCGGTAGCGCGACATCAATCGCTCCAGTCGGCCCATCTCTGCAAAGGCGGCGGCGATGCCGGACCTTGCTGCCAGGTAAGAACTGTCCTGCACCACGATATCGACCTGCGTGCCCAGCAGGCGCCGCGATGCGCGTGTGACCGTGGCATCGGCCAGCGCGGGACTGACGAACATGGCGGTGGCAAGCATCGGCACGCTGGCCGCGGCGGCGCGCATTACGTTGCGCCGCATGGCGTCGATGCGAGAGGAAGAAGACAGCGTAGCCGGTAGGGTCTTGGCGCGCATGACAGGATGGGCGGCGCATGCCGCGTTAGTCGTTGACGTTGTGGTGTCGCCATTCTCCGGGCAGTCTTCGGAAAAAACATGCATCAAAAATGAATATTTAAAAGATCCATGACGAGCGTCAACCTCGTTCACGCCAACTGCTTCGACTATCTGTAACCGGCAACATCAGGCCACCCACACAACGAAGAGAGCAGGCGGAGCCCTCCGCCCTTTGCAATGACGGTTCGAGGATCGAAGATGACGAGGCATTCCCAAGACCCACTGGCACACACCGATGCACCGGCGGCACCGGGACGACGGCGCTTTATCAATACCGCGGCGCTGGCCGGGCTGGCCGGCGTGGCGGCGTGCACGGACAAGGGCGGAGCGCCCACCGCGGCCACCCCGGCCAGCGGTGCGCACGCGGGACAGGGCAGCGCGCATGCCGGTGCGTCGGTGCACCTGAAGCCGGGCGAGCTTGATACCTACTACGGCCTGTGGAGCGGCGGCCATGCGGGCGACATGCGCGTGCTGGGGCTGCCCTCGGGGCGCGAGCTGCACCGCATCCCGTGCTTCGTGCCCGATGCGCTGACCGGCTGGGGCATCACCAATGAATCCAAGCGCGTGATGGGCACGCGCCCCGACGGCAACGTGCTGTACAACGTCGGCGACACGCACCATGTGCATGCCTCGTACAAGGACGGCAATTACGATGGCCGCTACGCGTGGATCAACGACAAGATCAACGCACGGCTGGCGCGCATCCGGCTCGACTATTTCGTCTGCGACAAGATCACGGACCTGCCCAACGTGCAAGGCTTCCACGGCATCTTCCCGGACAAGCGCGATCCCGTCGACGCGAACATCAACTACACCACGCGCGTGTTCTGCGGCGCGGAGTTCGCTTTGCCGCTGCCCAATACGCCGACCGAGGACGCCGGCAAGTACCGCTCGCTCTTCACCTGTGTCGATGCGGAGACGATGGCGGTACGCTGGCAGGTGCTGATCGACGGCAATTGCGACCTCGTCGCGACCTCGTACGACGGCAAGCTGGCCGCCACCAATCAGTACAACGTCGAGATGGGCGCGCGCTATGAAGACATGATGTCGGCCGAGCGCGACGCCTGCCTGTTCTTCAATATCGCCCGCATCGAGGCGGCGATCAAGGATGGGAAGTTCAAGACCATCGGCGACTCGAAGGTGCCAGTGGTCGACGGCACGCACGCGGCCAACGCCGACCCGAAGACCGCGCTGACCACCTACGTCTCGGTGCCGAAGAACCCGCACGGCGTCAATGCCAGCCCGGACCAGAAGTACTTCATCTGCGCCGGCAAGTTGTCGCCGACCGGCACCGTGATCGAACTGGCGAAGGTGCTGGACTGGTTCGACGGCAAGCTGGAGACGCCCGATGAGGCCATCGTCGCCGAGGTCGAGCTGGGCCTGGGGCCGCTGCATACCGCCTTCGACGGGCGTGGTAATGCCTACACCACGCTGTTCCTCGACAGCCAGATCGTCAAATGGAACATTGATGCTGCCATCCGCTTCCACAAGGGCGACAAGAACGCCAAGTACGTGGTCGACCGGCTCGACGTGCAGTACCAGCCGGGCCACCTGAACGCTTCGCAGTCCGAGACGATCGCCGCCGACGGCAAGTTCCTGGCCGTGGGCTGCAAGTTCTCCAAGGACCGATTCCTGCCGGTGGGGCCGCTGCATGCCGAGAACGAGCAGCTGATCGATATCTCGGGCGACAAGATGGTGCTGCTGGCGGACCACCCGGTGCATAGCGAACCGCACGACTTCATCATCTTCCGTCGCGAGCTGCTGCGGCCCAAACAGGTCTATGCGCTGGATGATTTCCCGCTGGCGGTGAAGGATCCGCAGCAGTCGGGCGTATTCCGCAACGGCAGGAAGGTGACGGTGAAGATCACGTCGCAGGCGCCGGTGTTCTCGCTGCGCGAGATCAAGCTGAAGAAGGGCGACGAAGTCACGCTGATCCTGACCAACCTGGACAAGATCGAAGACCTGACGCACGGGTTTGCCATCCCCAAGTACAACATCAACTTCATCGTCAATCCGCTCGAGACCGCGTCGGTGACCTTCATCGCCGACAAGCCCGGCGTGTTCTGGTGCTACTGCACCCACTTCTGCCACGCGCTGCATCTTGAGATGCGCAGCCGCATGATCGTCGAGGCCTGAGACGGCATGCGTGGATGACCTTGCGCGGCGCGTGCCGCCGCGCAAGGTCATCCGCTTGCCCCCAATTCCATGATCCACGCATTTCTCGATTGGCTTGCGGCGTGCTTCGCCGTATTCCTGCTGGCGCTTGGCTTTTCTGCATCGGCACACGCCGGCGCATATGAGGCAGCCTTGCCGCCGGAACTCTCTTCCGCGGCGGACCTGTGCGCGCTGGCGCCCTGCACCGAAGTGCTGCCCGGCGCGACCAGCTTCTCCACGCGCAAGGGACAACCGCCCTACGTAGAGGGCTATCGCACCGGCGCGGACGGCAAGCGCGAACTGCTCGGCTACGTGATGCTGTCCACCGACATTACCGATACACCGGCGTATTCCGGCAAGCCGGTGGTGACGCTGATCGGCATGGATGTGCGGGGGCAGTACACGGGCGTCAGGGTACTGAAGCATTCCGAGCCGATCCTGTTGCTGGGCATCCCGGAATCGGCGCTGCTCGACTTCAACCGCCAGTACGTCGGCAAGTCGGTGGCCGACAAGATCGAAGTCGGCCAGTCGCGGCCGGACGAGGGCGTGGTCGGCGTCGATGCGATTTCCGGCGCCACCGTGACGGTGATCGCCCAGAACCAGGTGCTGACCACGTCGGGCGCGGCGGTGGCGCGGCAGGTCGGCATTCTGGCTCCGACGCAGCGGGCGCCGGCGCGGTTCGCCGAAAGCGGCAAGCACTATGCCTGGCAGCAAATGGTGACGAGCGGGCTGGTGCAGCGGCTGCTCGTGCAGCCGGCGCAAGTCGGGCTGCCCGGCGGCGGCGAGCCCTTTATCGAGCTATGGTTTGGCGACCTAAACCATCCAGACATTGGCCGCAGCGTGCTGGGCGATGCCGGCTGGCAAGGGCTGCGCGCGCAGTTGAAGCCCGGCGAGCATGCCATCTTCGTGGTCCGCACCGCGGGCGCGGAGTCGTTCAAGGGCTCGGGCTTCGTGCGCGGCGGCATCTACGACCGCGTGCAGGTGCGCCAGGGCGCCGACGCGTTCACCTTCCGCGACCTGGACTACCTCAATCTCTACGGTGTCGCGGCGCAGGGCGCGCCGGCGGTGACCGAGTCGGCGATCTTCGTGATCCGGTCGCCGGCGTTTTCCGCGGCGTATCCGTGGAAGCTGTCGTTTCTCGGCAACCGCGTCGACCGTGCCACCGGCACGCGCAGCTTCGCCAGCTTCGATGCGCCGTACTGGCTGCCGGCAGCGATGCTGCAGGGCGGCCGGCCGCAGATCGACGAACCCGAAGCGCCGTGGCGCAAGGTCTGGCGCAAACAGGCCACCAACATCGCGTTGTTTATTGCGCTGCTGGGCGCAGTCACGGTGGTCTACGCACTGCGCGACCGCCTGACGCGGCGCGCCACGCACAAGAACAAATGGCCAGTCAATGCGTTCAAGTACACGGCCTGGGCGCTCAGCATCGTCTTTGTCGGCTTCGGGGCGATGGCGCAGCCGTCGATCACGCAGGTGCTGACGTGGTTCCACGCGCTGCTGCTGCGCTGGGACTGGGCGCTGTTCCTCAGCGATCCCTTTATCTTCTGCTTCTGGATCTTCATCATCGCCACCGTGCTGCTGTTCGGCCGCGGCCTGTTCTGCGGCTGGCTGTGTCCGTTCGGCTCGCTGTCCGAGGCGATCTACAAGCTGGGCCGCTTCCTGGGACTGAAGCGATGGCAGCGGCAGTTGCCGCGCCGCTGGCATGACCGGCTCAAGTGGGTCAAGTACGGTGTGTTCTTCGGGCTGCTGGCGGTGTCGGTGTTTTCGATGGGACTGGCCGAGATGCTTGCGGAGATCGAGCCGTTCAAGACGACCTTCCTGGTCGGCATCCCGAACCGAGCATGGCCGTACGGGCTGTTCGCGTGCACGCTGCTGGGACTGTCGCTGTTTATCGAACGGCCCTACTGCAAGTACCTGTGCCCGCTCGGCGCAGCACTGGCGATGCCGAGCACGTTCCGCTGGTTTGGCCTGCGGCGCAAGTCTGACTGCAACCACTGCAAGGCGTGCGCGGTGGGCTGCGGCTCACAGGCGATCGATGCCGACGGCCGCATCGACCATCGCGAATGCCTGCATTGCCTCGACTGCATGGTGCTCTATACCGACACGCGCGGCTGCCCGCCGCTGGCGCGCGAGCGCAAGCGGCGCGAGCGCGACGGGCTGCCGCTGACACCGCTGGGTCGCAACGGATATTTCATCCCGCTGGTGCCGGTGCCGGCCGATGCGGCACAGCCTTCGGGCCCAGACCCGCGAATGCCGACCGACCCGGTGGCGCCGCCGTACGCGGCAACGGCTGGCGCCGCGCGCTGGTTCGCCGAGCTGTGGGACCACTTGTGGCCATGGAGCGGCCAGGGCTGGCGCTCCGCCGCCGCGCTGCAGCTGGCGGGGCTCGCGGTCGCGCTGGCGGCCACCGTCGCGTGGGCGCTGGCCGCCAGCGGACAAATGCGCGCCGGCGCGGTGATCGGCTGGTGGCTGGGCTGGAGCCTGTACGAAGTGCTGATCCGCCTGTCGGGAAAGCGCTACGTCAAGGATGGCCCGTGGTGGCGCGGCCGCTACCGGCGCGCCACCGTGATGGACATGCTCAGCTATGTCGGCTTCAAGAACCTGCTGGTCGGTGCCGTGCTGTTCCTGGCGCTGAAGGCGATGGGGATGCTGGCCGCATGAAGCTGCTGCCTGGTATTGCGCTCTTATGGCTAACCTGCGCGCAGGCCGCGACCTGGCGCGTGCAGCCCGGCCAGTCGCTGCAGGCGGCGATCGACGCCGCCGGCGCAGGCGACACCATCGAGATCGCGCGCGGCCACTACACCGGCAACCTCGCCGTCGACAAGCCGCTGGTGCTGCGCGGCATCGCGCGGCCCACGCTCAGCGGCGCACTGCGCGGCGATACGTTGCGCATCACCGCGCCCGACGTGGTGGTCGAAGGCCTGATCGTGCGCGACTCCGGCGACAGCCTGAAGGACCAGAACGCCGGCATCTATATCCGCCCCGGCGCGCACCGCGCGGTGGTGCGCGATTGCGACCTGACCTACAACCTGTTCGGGCTGTGGATCGAGAAGGCCGACGATGTCCGCATCGAGCACAACACCATCACCGGCAAGCGCGATTACAACTCGGCGCAGCGCGGCAACGGAGTGCAGCTCTACAACACGCGCGGCGCACGCATCCTCGACAACAACATCAGTTTCGTGCGCGACGCGCTTTATGTCGATGTCTCGCATCACGCCATCTTTCGCGGCAACCGGCTGCACCACAGCCGCTACGGCACCCATTACATGAACTCGTACCACAACCTGTGGGAAGGCAACGACAGCTACCGCAACCGCGGCGGGCTGGCGCTGATGGAAGTGCGCGACCAGGTCGTGCGCAACAACCGAACCTGGGGCAATACCGACCACGGCATCATGCTGCGCACGCTGCAGGACTCGGCGATCGAAGGCAACGTTGTCGCCGGCAACCAGCGCGGCTTCTTTATCTATGACGTCGAGTACGTGACGCTGCGAGGCAATCTGGTGCTGGGCAACGCGACCGGCGTGCACCTGTCCGCCGGCTCGACGCGCAACGTGGTGCAGGGCAACGACTTCATCGCCAATCGCGAGCCGGTGCGCTATGTGGGCGCGCGCGACGAGCCGTGGGGCGGCCGGGGGCAGGGCAACTACTGGAGCAACTACCTGGGATGGGATCGCGACGGCGATGGCGTGGGCGACGTGCCATACCAGGCCAACGACCTCGTCGACAGGCTCGGCTGGCGCTACCCGGGCGTGACGCTGCTGCTGGGCAGTCCGGCGCTGCAGGCGCTGCGGCTGGCGGGACGGCAGTTCCCGGTGATCCGGGCGCCGGGCGTGGTCGATGCTTATCCGAGGATGCGCCCGGTGCGCGCCAACTGGAGGGACTG
Organism: Cupriavidus phytohabitans; assembly: GCF_017815025.1. Taxonomy (NCBI): domain Bacteria; kingdom Pseudomonadati; phylum Pseudomonadota; class Betaproteobacteria; order Burkholderiales; family Burkholderiaceae; genus Cupriavidus; species Cupriavidus phytohabitans. Next base: position 113,900 of record NZ_JAGIQB010000016.1, on the reverse strand, counting down.
GGATGCTCAGGCCAGCGGCCATTGATATGCACGACGCCATCGTGCTCGCCGGCGTCAGCCGGCATTTCGGCGCGTTGCGCGCCGTAGACGACATCAGCCTCAGCGTGGGGCAAGGCGAACTGCTCGGGCTGATCGGGCACAACGGCGCGGGCAAGAGCACGCTGTTCAGGATGATGCTGGGACTGTTGCCGGCCACGCATGGCACGTTGCGCGTCGCCGGCGCAGACGTGGGCAGCCGCGCATTTCGCGCCGCGCGACGCGGCATCGGCTACCTGCCCGAACATCTGGTGCTCTATGACAACCTGAGCGGCCTGGAGACGCTGCGCTTCTTCGCGCGGCTGAAGGGCGTGAAGGCGGATGCGTGCGCGCCGATGCTCGACCAGGTCGGCCTGTCCGACGCCGCCGCGCGCCCGGTGCGCGAGTATTCGAAAGGCATGCGCCAACGGCTCGGCTTCGCGCAGGCGCTGCTCGGCGCACCGCGCGTGCTGTTCCTCGACGAGCCGACCAACGGGCTGGACCCGGCGGCAATCCGCGATTTCTACCTGATGCTCAACGCGCTGCGCGAGGGTGGCGTGACCATCGTCATTACCTCGCACATCCTGGCCGAGCTGCAGCAGCGCATCGACCGCTTCGCCATTCTTGCCGCCGGCCGCTTGCAGGCCACCGGCAGCCTGGAGTCGCTGCGCGCGCAGGCGGGGCTGCCGCTGACGCTGGCGCTGCGGCTCGAACCGGGTGCGCGCGAAGACGCGCTGCGCCGGCTGCAAACGCATGCGTGGGACAGGATCGAAGTGGTGGAAGGGGTGCCGGGGGAACTGACCGTGCGCTGTCCCGTTGCGGCCAAGATGCCGGTGCTGGCTGCGTTGCAGCCGCTGGCGGGGCGCCTGCTGGACCTGCAGATCCACGAGCCTTCGCTCGAAGACCTGTTCCTCGGCATGCGGGGGCAGGCATGAACGCGCGCATCGATGCGAGGCAAGTGGCCGCGATCGCAGCCAAGGAATTCCGCGACCGCATGCGCAACCGCTGGGTTCTCGCCGTGGCTGCCGTCTTCACCGCGCTGTCGCTGGCGATCGGCTATTTCGGTGGCGCCGAGCAGGGGGTGCTCGGGCCGCGCTCGCTGGAGTTCGTCATCACCAGCCTGGCGAGCCTGGTGATCTACCTGGTGCCGATGATCGCGCTGCTGCTCGGCTTCGATGCCGTGGTGGGCGAACGCGAGCGCGGCTCGCTGGACCTGCTGCTGTCGTTGCCGCTGACGCGCGGCGAGCTGCTGCTGGGCAAGTACCTGGGGCTGGCCGCCGCATTGCTGCTTGCCACCGCCGGCGGTTTTGCGTTGATGGCGGTGCTGCTGGCGCGCCAGTTCGGCTGGCCGGGCCTGTACCACTACCTCGGCTTTGTCGCCAGCGCCGGGCTGCTGGGCCTTGCGTTCCTGAGTCTGGCGCTGTGGCTGTCGGTGCTGTCGCGCGACCGCGCGCAGGCATCGGGCCTGGCGATCGGCCTGTGGTTCTTTTTCGTGCTGGTGTTCGACCTGCTGCTGCTCGGGCTGCTGGTCGCCGGCGCCGGCGAGGGCGGCGCCAGCGGATCCGGCACCGATTGGATCGCGTGGCTGCTGCTGCTGAACCCCGCGGACCTGTTCCGCATCGTCAATGCCTTTTCACTCGACCAGTTGCGCAGCGCCGGCGGCGTTGCCAGCATCGTGCCGCCGGCGCTGGCCAGCCCCTGGCCCACCGGCGCGGCACTGCTGGCGTGGATTGCCGTGCCGCTGGTCCTTGCTGCCAGGAGATTCCGCTGATGTGTTCCCCATCGTCTTTGCGTCGCCGCCACCTGATGCTCGCCATGGCCGGAGCCACGGTCTTCGTTGCCGCCTGCGGCAAGAAGCCGGAGGGCGCCGTGCAACCGAATGAGATCGAATCCGCCACCGCCTGCGTGCTCGATGGCATGCTGCTGGCCGACTATCCCGGCCCCAAGGCGCAGATCTTCTACGCTGGAGAAGCCCGACCGCAATGGTTTTGCGACACAGTGGAAATGTTCCACGCATTGCTGCGGCCCGAGCAGGTCAGGCCGGTGCGCGCGGTGTTCGTGCAGGACATGGCGCGGGCTGACTGGGAGCGGCCGCGCGGCCACTGGTTCGATGCCACCACCGGCGTGTATGTTGCCGGCAGTGGGCGCCACGGATCGATGGGGCCGACGCTGGCGAGCTTCCGCGCCGAAACCGATGCCAGCGCCTTTATCGCCCGCCATGGCGGCAAGCTGCTGCGCTACGCCGAGGTGACGCCGGAACTGGCGGATCTCAGCGGCGGCGCCATGCACGACAGCCGGATGTAGGCGGTGGTCATGCAAGGCGCGCGCGCGATGGCTCAGTTGCCGCTGCCCGGCACCAGGCGGCGCTGGCGCACCGATTCCGCCAGGCCTTCCAGCACCTTGACAGATTCATCCCAGCCGATGCACGCATCGGTGACCGACTGGCCGTAGGTCAGGGTCTCCACCGGCGTGCCCTGCACGTGGTCCTGGCGGCCCGCCACCAGGTGCGATTCGACCATCACGCCGATGATGCGCTGGTCGCCGCCGGCGATCTGGCGGCCGATGTCTTCGCACACCGGGATCTGGTTCTCATGCTTCTTGCTGCTGTTGGCATGCGAGGCATCGATCATCAGGCGCGAGGCCAGTCCGGCCTTGGAGATGGCGTCACACGCTTCCTGCACGCTGGCGGCATCGTAATTGGGCGCCTTGCCGCCGCGCAGGATCACGTGGCAGTCCTCGTTGCCCGAGGTCGACACGATCGCCGAGTGGCCGCCCTTGGTCACCGACAGGAAATGGTGCGGCTGCGATGCGGCCTTGATCGCGTCCACCGCGATCTTGACGTTGCCGTCGGTGCCGTTCTTGAAGCCCACCGGGCACGACAGTCCCGACGCCAGCTCCCGGTGTACCTGCGACTCGGTGGTGCGCGCGCCGATCGCGCCCCAGCTGACCAGGTCGGCGATGTATTGCGGGCTGATCATGTCGAGGTACTCGGTGCCGGTCGGCACGCCCATCTCGCTGATGTTCAGCAGCAACTCGCGCGCGGTGCGCAGGCCGTCGTTGATCTTGAAGCTGCCGTCCATGTACGGGTCGTTGATCAGGCCCTTCCAGCCCACCGTGGTGCGCGGCTTCTCGAAGTAGACGCGCATCACCACTTCCAGCTCGTTGGCGAAGCGGTCGCGCTGCACCTTGAGCAGCTTGGCGTATTCCAGCGCGGCGCGGGTATCGTGGATGGAACACGGGCCGATGATGACGATGAGCCGGTCATCCATGCCATGCAGGATGCGGTGCATGGCCTGGCGCGCGCCGTAGATCACGTCCGAAGCCGCTTCAGAGCAGCCAAATTCGCGGATCAGGTGAGCCGGCGGCAGCAGCTCCTTGAGTTCGCGAATGCGCAGGTCGTCGGTGTTCTTCAGCATGATGGCTCCGGGATTCTTGTGAGGTCGTGAGAGTGGGGAAACAATTGGGTATAAAAAAACCGCCAGGGTCGCTGGCGGTTTTTTTTGTATTCGGGGCGCTTACAGCCGTCCCTCCCTATCCGCCAGCGGTGTGAGATCGCTAAAGAAGTAAAAGTAAAACTTAGCGGACATGGCGGAAAAGGATGTTGGCTGAGGTCAGCTTGATTCGATTTTATGGAAAGGCGCTGGATTCATGCTGCGCTGCGTTGCAGAAGGGCAGGAAATTGCGCGCAGATCCGTAAAACTTCGAGGCGCCTTGATTGCCTGTGGTGCGACGAAGCATCTTTATAGCGCGTTTTGACAGGGTTGGCAAGTGTCCGCGACGCCGCCCCCGGCGCTTCGCCGCGCGCCATTTCCTGCTGTATCGGCTAAGGGCCGCAGCCTATATTGAACGGGGGAGCGCACGGGGAGGTGCATCATGAGCGTCGACGAGGCGAGGCTGAATGCCTTCATGGAGAAATTCGTCCACGATATCGGCGCGGTGATGCACGCCGCCACGGTGGTGGTCGGCGATGAACTGGGCCTGTACAAGGCCATGGCGGAAAAGCCGATGACCGCCGACGTGCTGGCGCAGAAAACCCATACCGACCCGCGTTACCTGCGCGAATGGCTGGCGGCCCAGGCAGCCAGCGGCTATGTCGACTACGATCCCGACAGCGCGGAGTTCAGCCTGAACGAAGAGCAGGCCTTCGCGCTGGCGCAAGAAGGCAGCCCGGCATTCATTCCCGGCGCGTTCCAGATTGCCGTGGCGCAATTCCGCGCCATTCCCAGGATGATCGATATCTTCCGCAACGGGCGCGGGCTGGGCTGGCATGAACACGACCCGGCGCTGTTCCATGGCACCGAACGCTTTTTCCGGCCGGGCTATGCCGCGCACCTGGTCTCGGAATGGATTCCCGCGCTCGATGGCATCGAGGCGCGGCTCAAGGACGGCGCCAGCGTGGCCGACGTCGGCTGCGGCCATGGCGCCTCGACCATCATCATGGCGCAGGCCTATCCGGCCTCGCGCTTCGTCGGCTTCGACTACCACGAGCCTTCGGTACGCCATGCCGCCGAGGCCGCGCGGCGTGCGGGGGTGGGCGACCGCGTGCGCTTCGAAGTGGCCAGCGCGAAGGACTATGCCGGCAAGGACTACGACCTGGTGGCGGTGTTCGACTGCCTGCACGACTTAGGCGATCCGGTTGGCGCGGCGCGGCACGTGCGCGAGACGCTGAGGCCGGACGGCGCGTGGCTGATCGTCGAGCCGTTTGCCAATGACAAGCTGGAAGACAACCTCAATCCGGTGGGGCGCGTGTTCTATTCCGCGTCGACCTTCATTTGCACGCCGGCGTCGCGTTCGCAGGAAGTGGGGCTGTGCCTGGGCGCGCAGGCAGGCGAGGTGCGCCTGCGCGGCGTGGCCGAACAGGCGGGCTTCGGCAGCTTCCGGAGGGCGGCCCAGACACCGTTCAACCTGGTGTACGAGGCGCGGCCCGTTGCACCGGAAGCACCATGAAAAACGGGACCCGCGGGTCCCGTTTCCTTGAGGCGATGTACGGTCAGGCCGTGCCGCCCACCGTCATGTTTTCAATGCGCAGCGTCGGCTGGCCCACGCCGACCGGCACGCTCTGTCCTTCCTTGCCGCACACGCCAACGCCCGAATCCAGGCGCATGTCGTTGCCGATCATGGTCACGTCCTTCAGCGATTCCGGGCCGTTGCCGACCAGCGTCGCGCCTTTGACCGGATGCGTGATCTTGCCGTCCTCGATCATGTATGCCTCGCTTGCCGAGAACACGAACTTGCCGTTGGTGATGTCGACCTGGCCGCCGCCGAAGTTGACCGCATACAGCCCCTTCTTGACGCTGGCGATGATTTCCTGCGGATCCTTGTCGCCGTTGAGCATGTAGGTGTTGGTCATGCGCGGCATCGGCAGCGCGGCATAGCTTTCGCGGCGGGCGTTGCCGGTGACCGGCATCTTCATCAGGCGCGCGTTGAGCGTGTCCTGGATATAGCCGCGCAGGATGCCGTCCTCGATCAGCGTGGTGCACTGGGTCGGGTTGCCTTCGTCGTCGAGGTTGAGCGAGCCACGGCGGTTGGCCAGCGTGCCGTCGTCGACCACGGTCACGCCCTTGGCCGCGACGCGCTCGCCCATGCGGCCGGCGAAGGCCGACGAGCCCTTGCGGTTGAAATCGCCTTCCAGGCCGTGGCCGACGGCCTCGTGCAGCAGCACGCCGGGCCAGCCCGGCCCCAGCACGACGGTCATCGCGCCGGCCGGGGCGGGGCGGGCGTCAAGGTTGACCAGCGCCGACGACACGGCTTCGTCCACGTACTTCTGCAGCAGGTCGTCGGTGAAATACCCGTAGGCATAGCGGCCGCCGCCGCCCGACGAGCCGATCTCGCGGCGCCCGCCCTGTTCGGCAATCACCGTCACCGACACGCGCACCAGCGGACGCACATCGGCGGCGATCACGCCGTCGCTGCGCGCCACCAGCACCACGTCGTACTCGCCGGCCAGGCCTGCCATCACCTGCACCACGCGCGGATCCTTGGCGCGCGCCATGCGTTCGATGCGCTCGAGCAGTGCCACCTTTTCGGCGGCGGCCATCGAATCGAGCGGGTCGTTGGGCGCGTACAGGTTGCGCCCCGCGTGCGAGGCCAGCTCGCCCGCCACCTTGACGCGGCCGTTGCCGGCGCGGCCGATGGTGCGGGTGGCGGCTGCCGCCTGCGACAGCGCGGCCAGGCTGATGTCGTCCGAATAGGCAAAGGCCGTCTTGTCGCCCGACACGGCGCGCACGCCCACGCCCTGGTCGATGCTGAAGCTGCCCGACTTGACAATGCCTTCTTCCAGGCTCCACGCCTCGTTGCGGGTGTACTGGAAGTACAGGTCGGCATAGTCGACCTTGTGCGTGAAGATATCGGCCAGCACGCGCTGCAGCTTGGCCTCGTCCAGGCCATACGGCGCCAGCAGCAGTTGCTGCGCGGTGGCCAGGTTGCGGATTCCGAGATCGCCGGCGTTCATGAGATGTCCTTTCTTCTGTTTGCCGCCCCGGCAGGTCATGGATCTTGCCGGTGGCGTGAAATGCCTGGTGCGGGTGGCACGTGCAAACCACATGCGGCCCCGCGGTTGCGTACATGCTACAGCACCCGGTGTCGCAGTGCCGGCAGGTTTTGCCTGACTTCTTCCAGCCGCGCCGGGTCGATGGTGCCGGCCACCACGCCTTCGCCTTCGGGCAGCATGGCCAGCACTTCGCCCCAGGGGTCGACCAGCATCGAATGGCCCCACGTGCGGCGTCCGTTCTCATGCTTGCCACCCTGTGCGGCGGCCAGCACATAGCACTGGTTTTCGATGGCGCGGGCGCGCAGCAGGATCTCCCAGTGCGCCTGGCCCGTGGTGTAGGTGAACGCGGCCGGCATCAGGATCAGGCTGGTGCCGGCGCCGGATGCCAGGCCGCGGTACAGCTCGGGAAAGCGCAGGTCGTAGCACACCGACATGGCCACGCGGCCGCACGGCGCGTCGAAGCTGACCGGGGTGCGGCCGGCCAGGATAGTGCGCGATTCGTCATAGTTCTCGGTCCCGCGCGTGAAGCCGAACAGGTGGATCTTGTCGTAGCGCGCCACGCGCTCGCCGCGCGGGTCGAAGGCGAGCGAGGTGTTGTACACGCGCGCCGGGTCGTCACACCACATCGGCAGCGTGCCGCCCACCAGCCAGATGCCGTGGCGGCGCGCGGCGCCGGCCAGGAACTGCTGCACCGGTCCATCGCCGTCGTGCTCGCGCACCGCCACCTTGTCCGCTTCGGAGCGGCCCATCATGCAGAAGTACTCGGGCAGCAGCACTAGTTGCGCGCCGCCTGCGGCGGCCTCGGCGATCAGCGCCTCGGCGCGCGCCAGGTTGGCATCGAGCGAGGTGCCGGTGACGGTCTGCACGGCGGCCACGCGGAACGGGGCGGGGGCGGTCATGGGCGTTGGTTTCCTCTTGGGCTCTCTCGGACTGTCTTGGGCGCTGGCTTCAGCGCGGGAACGCGGGGTCGGTGCGGTTCTGGAAACTGGGGGCTTGCGCCTTATTCTCCTCCACTTTGCCGATCTGCGGGTTGGCCCAGCTGCCGGTGATGCGGTAGTGCTGGGTGAACACCTTGGAGAACTCGTCGGCAAACAGCAGCTGCGCGGCGAGCGTGCCGATGCCCAGCACCGGGTTGATAAAGGCGGCTGCCACCGAGGTCGAGGTGGCATTGATGCGCGGCACCACCTCCACGCGCAGATCCTGGGTCTCGCGCAGCAGGTTGGCGGTGCCGCTCATGCTGGCGATGATCTGCGGGCTCCTGAGTTCGAAATCCTGGATGGTGCCGACGCCGTTCTCGATCGTGCCGGAGCCGGAAACGCGGTCGAACAGCAGTCCGCGGCCCGACAGGCTGCGGAAGTCCAGCGTGGCAAAGCGCAGCAGCCCCTGCAGGCTGAGCACGCCCAGCAGCCGCGCCGCGCCCGGCTCGACGCTCAGGATCTGGCCATTCTCCAGGTCGAGCGACAGCTTGCCGGACAACGTCGGGTAGTCGATCGACAGCGGCGAGCCGCGCCAGGCCACGCGGCCTTCCAGCTTGCCCTTGCCGTCGCGCAGCGTGTGCGGCAGCCCCAGCCGGTCCAGCGTGGCGCCGGCGTCGCCGATGTCGATGACGAACGACAGCAGGGTGCGGCGTTCGGCATTGCCATCGGCACGCAGCCGGCGCGGCACGCGCCAGCTGCCGTGGCCGGTCAGCGTGGCATCGGGCTGTTCGATTTTCAGCTTGTCCAGGGTCCAGACCGGGTCGGTGCCGCTGGTGCCGGTATGCGCCTTGACTTCGAGCCTGCCGAAGTCGTGGCCGCGCAGCACGAACTGCTCGGCGACCAGGTCGATGGCGGGCAGTTCGTCGATGCTGCTGGCGAGGGCGTCGACCACGTTGCGCTCGTCGCTGGCATCTGGCACGTTCAGGCGCGACAGGCGCAGCTGCAGCGCGCCCGTGGCGTTGGCACCGGCACCGGCACCAGCACCAGCACCGGTCGCGGCCGGCTGCCACTGCACGGCGCCGGCGATCTGGCGCGACTCGATCCTGGCGTTCCAGCCGTCGGCTTCGCGCATGGCGTCGAGCGCCACGTCGTCGAGCGTGCGGCCCATGCCATGGAGCGTGCCGGCGCGCAGCGCAATGCGGCCCGGCAGGAACGGCGAGGGACGCGTGCCATCACCCGAAGTCGCCGGGCCGGCGAAGGCCTCGCGCCAGGCGTCGATGTCGAGCCGGTCGAAGGTTGCCGCGGCGCTGACGCTGGCCGTCGGCGCCGGCGCCGCCTGCTGCACGCCGATGCCGCCGGCGACCACTTCGATGCCATTGCCGCCGCTCTGCTCGCGGCGCAACAGGTAGCGTGCGTTGAGGGCGTTGCCCAGCTGCAGCGTCAGTTCGTCGATGCCGGCGCGGCCGGGCGCGGGGCGCAGCTCGACGCGCAGCGGCAGGTCGTGCGGCGCCGCCTTTGCCAGCGGCGCCGGCAAGCCGATGGCCATGCCGTTGAGCGAGGAATTCAACTGCACCTGCAGTTCGCGTTCGCGCATCGCGATCACGGTGTTGTAGCCGGTGCTGCCTTCCAGCCTGGCCGCCAGCGGCGCCAGGGCCGAGCCTGCCGTGAACTCGCGCAGGCCTGCCGCTGAGGCGGTGCCGCTTGCGGTGATGCGCGTGCCCCCTTCCGGCTGGGTGCCGCCGCCGAGCTTCACTTCTCCGCCCAGGAAGCGCGCGCGCAGGTTCTCCAGCCCGAAGCCGTGCTCGTTGAATGTGATGTCCCCGCTGGCATTGCCAAAGGCCGGCAGCTGCGGGCTGAGCACGACGTCGTTGCCGGGGAAGCGGAAACGTCCCTCCACTCTGGCCGCGTTGGCGTGCTCCAGCGGCATGTCGAGCTTGAGCCTGAGCTCGCCGTTGCCATGCGCACGCGCCGCGTCGGCCACGCGCGCGGTCCATTCGCGCACCGGCGAGGCGGCGATATAGCGCAGGAAGCCCTGGACCGGCCCGCTGGCGCCGCCGTCGATGGCGAGGCGGCCATGTGCGCTGAGGTCGTCGATGCGGCCGCTGACGTCCTGCAGCACTACACCCGGGATGTCGTGCACCGTGGCGCGCTTTGCCAGGAAAGTCATGCCACCGCGGTCGAAGGTGACCTGTCCGGCGATGTCGGTGAACGCCGGCCACAGCGGCGCGCCCCCCGCGCCAGTCTCGTGCGGCGCAATCTGGTAGCTGACGCGCTCGATCGGCACGTCGACGCGGAACTCGCCCGCCTTCTCGAACGGCGCGTGGAACGGGAAATGCTCCAGATCGCCCTTGAGCACGAAGCCGACGCCGGCTGCGTCGCCACGCACCAGCGCGCCAGCCAGGTAGTGCCGCGTGCCCGCCGGGATGGTCAGCGGCAGGTAGCGCGGCACGCGCGCGACCTGGGCGCGGGTCATCTCGCCGCTCAGGTCGGCGATGCCGGAAGTGCCGTCGCCGCCGGCGCGCCAGGTGCCGCGCACAGAGCCCGCAGCATCCGCGTTGGCAAAGCGGATGCCGTCCAGTGTGACCACCAGCTTGCCGCCGGCGTGGTGCCAGCGCACGTCGCCGCCGATCTGGTCGAACGGCACGCGCGGCTCCTCGAACAGCCCGGGCACCACCAGCGACGCGCCATTGCCTTCGAAGCGCGCATTGCCTTGCTGGTCGTCGAACGAGAACGTGCCCGACAGGCGCGAGAAACCAGGCGTGCCCAGCCGCGGACGGCCCCTGGCATCCAGGGCCGGCACCGCCGGCTGGCCATTGAGCGAGACGTCGCGCAGCGTGCCCTGCACGCTGTAGTGGGGCTTGCCGCCGCTGCGGTCGAGCATGCCGGCGCGCTCGCGGCTCCAGCTGACGTTGAGGTTGTCGATGTGGCCGGCCGGCTGCAGCGCGCGCAGCCGGCGCAGCACCGCGGTCTCAAGCGGCATCGAGCTGGCCAGCGCGCGCACCGTGTTCAGGTCCAGCGTGGGCGCCTTCAGCGTGAACTTGCGCAGGTTGCCGTCCTTGGCATAGGCCCAGCCGAGCTCGACCTTGCGCATGCCTTCGCGCCAGCTGCCGTCGGCGGACGCGGCCTGGCCGTCGGCGGGCTGCGGCTGCCACAGCAGCGTGTCGACGGTGAGCAGGTTGCTGCCGTCGCGTTCGGTCCGGTGCAGCAGGAAGGCCTGTGCATTGGCCAGCCGCAGCGGGGCGGCGGCGCCGGCCAGCTGCAGGTCGACGCTGCTGGCGCGCAGACGGGTCTGGCTGCGCACGATGCGGCCCTGGCGGAACTCGATGCTGCCGTCGGTGCTGAAGGTGCCGCTGGCCACGCCCTCGAACATGGCCAGGTAGCGCTGCAGCACCGGCAACTCCAGCTGGGCCAGGTCCCAGCTGGCCTGGCCGCTCCAGTAGCGCCAGTTGCCGGCGCTGTGCAGGTAATCGTTGCTGAAGCCGGACTTGACCACCAGCGGGCGCGGGCCCAGCGCCGGCGAGCGCGCTTCCAGCGTCACCGTATGGCGCGAGCCGTCGCGACGGGTGTCGAGGCGGATTTCGCCGATATCGAGCTGCGGCAGCCCGGCCTTCTCGTCGCGCCAGCGAAGCTTGCCGTCGGACAGCGACACGCGGCCCTGCGACATCAGCCAGCCCAGGAAACGGTCGTCCTCCTGCTGGCCGCCGGTGGCATCGACCGGCATGCCGCCGACCAGCAGCTTGCCCTCGGGCGTGCGGCGCACCAGGATGTCGGTGCCGGTGGCGCCCAGGCTGACGAACTGCAGGTCCATGCTGAACAGCGAGCGCCACGACAGCTTGCCGTCGAGCGTGGCGGTCGACAGCAGCACGCGCTTGCCATCGTCCACGGCGCGCAGGTCGCGGGCGCGGAAGGCGGGATGCCAGCCATCCCAGTAGGTATCGAGAGCGCCGATGGTCACCTGTGCCGAGAGCGCGACCGAGCCGCGCTCCTCAAGCCATTCGCGCGCGGCCGACGCCTGCGGCCACAGCACGAAGCGGATCAGCAGGCCCGCCACCAGCGCCAGCACGCCCAGCACCAGCGCCAGCCGTACCAGCGCGCGTCCCAGGCCGCGCCAGAATGGATGGTGCACCATGCCAATGGCCGCGCGCGCGCCGGCGCCGGCGATGCGGCGCAAACGCGCCAGGCCCTGCGCAGGGCGCGGCAGGGCAGGGGAATCGATACCTGGAGCAGCCAAGGAATGAGCAGGTGGTGGCGAAGCGGGGTGGTTCGCGGGATTGTTCGAGGAGCTGTTGGCTGGACTTTTAAAAGTGTCGTTGGCCGGCGCTGGCAGCGCAGCGGCGGCCACATGCCCACCCGCGCCGCCATTGGGGGGAGAACCGTCAGCGGGTTGTGGGGCGCGGCTGGACATGCGCAGATTATCCGACAATACTAGCCGCTCTCCAATCTGGTGCCCGGCCGGCTACAACAAGAATGCGCGCACCGCGCGCGGCGCGAACCGGGGCAGCATGGTCCGGGCACGCCCGATCTGGCGCCGGTACCGGCCGCACCTTCTTTCGCATTTCAAATTACTGGAATGACTGCCTCTGACCCGACGAGTTCCGCCGCTGGCGATGCCTCAGACCAACATGGCGCGGGCGCCACACCGGTACCAGCCGATTTGGCGGATCCGGCGGCGGCGCTTGGCCCTGGCGAGGGCCCCGGCACCATGACCGCCGGCGCCTTTGCCGTCACCGCGGCGCAGTCATTGCCGCAGGGTCTGCAGGCGGCCGATTGCGGCGGCCACGTATTGTACTCGGCGGCGTATTCGCACTACGCGCGGCGGGTGCTGCAGGCGCGCCCCGAACTTCCCGCGGTGATCGCGGCGGCGGCCGGACAACCGCTGACGCGCGCGTGGATGGAGGCGCGGCTGCAGGCGCTGCACGAACCCTCGGCCGATGCCGAGGAAGCCACCAAGCGCACCTTGCGCCGGCTGCGCGCCGAGGTCATGTGCGCGGTGATCGAGCGCGACCTGCGCGGCCTGGCCGCGCTGGGCGAAATCACCGGCGCCATGACCGACCTGGCCGAACTGGCGATCCAGCATGGCCTGGCGGTGCTCGGGGCTGATCTCGCCGCTACCTTCGGCCGCCCGGTCGGAGAGCAAAGCGGCGAGGTGCAGGAGCTGGTGGTGGTCGGCATGGGCAAGCTCGGCGGGCGCGAGCTGAACGTCTCGTCCGACATCGACCTGATCTTCCTGTATGAGGAAGACGGCGACACGAAGGGCGGCACGCGCAGCCTGTCCAACCACGAGTATTTCATCCGCCTCGGCCGCCGCCTGATCAACCTGCTTGCCGAAGTGACCGCCGACGGTTACGTGTTCCGCGTCGACATGCGGCTGCGGCCCAATGGCGATGCCGGTCCGCTGGCGTGCAGCCTCGGCATGCTGGAGGAATACCTGGTGGTGCAGGGGCGCGAGTGGGAGCGCTATGCCTGGATCAAGGGCCGCGTGGTGTCGGCGCTCGACACGCCGCACGCGCAGCGCACCGCCGGCCTGCTGGCGCGCCTGACCACGCCGTTCGTGTTCCGACGCTACCTGGACTACGGCGTGATCGCGGCGATCCGCTCGCTGCATGCGCAGATCCGCAGCGAGGCCGCCAAGCGCAGCGGCGGGCTGGCGGGCCATGGTGTCAACCAGCGCTCCTTCAATATCAAGCTCGGCCGCGGCGGTATCCGCGAGATCGAATTCATGGCGCAGGTGTTCCAGCTGATCCGCGGCGGCCAGGATCCCGCGCTGCGCGTGCGGCCCACGCTGGAAGTGCTGGCGGTGGCGGTCGAGCGCGGCCTGCTGCCTTCCGGCCAGGCCGGACAATTGGGCGACGCCTACCGCTTCCTGCGCCAGCTGGAGCACCGCCTGCAGTACCGCGACGACGCCCAGACCCACCACCTGCCGACCTCGGAAGACGAGCAGCTGGCGGTGGCGCGGATGATGGGCTGCGCCAGCTGGAACGAGCTGCTGGCGCGCCTGGCGGCGCTGCAGGAGCCGGTGGCGCAGCAGTTCGAGGCCACCTTCTCCGATCCCGACGCCGCGCCCTGCGAAGCGTTGTGGCCCGACATCGTGCTCGACGACAACGCCGCGCGCGCGCAGGACAACCCGCAGCAGGACGGCGCCGAGCCGGCACAGGCCGAGCGAGGCGCGCAGGCAGGGTGCGACGACGATGCCACGCCATGCCGGCGCCTGCAGGCAGCCGGCTTCACCGACTGCACCGGCCTGATCGACCGGCTGCGCGCGACCGCGTCGTCGCTGCGCTACCGCGCGCTGTCCGAATCCAGCCGCGCCCGCTTCGACCAGCTGGTGAACCGCGCGCTCGACCTGGCCGCGCGCCAGGACGACGCCGACAGCACCATCGCGCGCTTTATCGACTTCCTCGAGGCCATCAGCCGGCGTGCCTCTTACCTGTCGCTGCTGTCCGAGTATCCGCAGGCGATGGACCGCGTCGCGCAGACGCTGCACGCCTCGCGCTGGGCCGCGGCCTACCTGACGCGCCACCCGCAGTTGCTGGATGAACTGCTCGACAGCGATGCGCTGGCCGGCGCGCCCGACTGGCCCGCGTTCCGCAAGCGGCTGCACGAGCGGCTGCTGGCTGCCGAAGGGCAGGTCGAGCACCAGATGGATATCCTGCGCCGCGAGCACCATGCCGAGACCTTCCGCGTACTGCTGCAGGACCTGCACGGCATGCTGACGGTGGAGCAGGTGGCCGACCGCCTGTCGGACCTGGCCGACGCCATGCTCGATGCCACGCTGCAGACGGTGTGGCGCCAGCTCGCCACGCGCCATCGCGACACGCCGCGCTTCGCGGTGATCGCCTACGGCCGGCTCGGCGGCAAGGAACTGGGCTATGCCTCGGACCTCGACATCATCTTCCTGTATGACGACGAGCACGAGCGCGCGCCCGATGTCTACGCCGCCTTCGCGCGCCGGCTGATCACCTGGCTCACCAGCCATACCGCGGCCGGCGCGCTGTTCGACGTCGATACGCGGCTGCGTCCCAACGGCGCCGCCGGCCTGCTGGTCACCAGCTTCGACGCCTTCCGCCGCTACCAGCTGCGCGAGGGCGACAACACCGCATGGGTCTGGGAACACCAGGCGCTTACGCGCGCGCGTTTCTGTGCCGGCGATGCAGCCATCGGCGATCGCTTCGAGGCGCTGCGCGACGAGGTGCTGCGCCAGGACCGCGATGCCGCGGTGCTGCGCGACGAGATCGTGCAGATGCGCCGCAAGGTGGCCGAGGGCCATCCCAATCCCAGCAGCCTGTTCGACCTCAAGCACGACCGTGGCGGCATGGTCGACATCGAGTTCACGGTGCAGTACCTGGTGCTGCTGCACAGCCGCGCGCATCCGCAACTGACGCGTAATGCGGGCAATATCGCGCTGCTGCGCGAAGCCGGCGAAATCGGGCTGATCGATGCGGCGCTGGCGGTGGCGGTGGGCGACGCCTACCGGCTGTTCCGTGCGCGCCAGCACCAGCTGCGGCTCGACGGCCAGGCGCAGGCGCGCGTGACGGCGGAATCGGTTGCCGAGCAGACCGCGCAGGTGCGCACGCTGTGGCAGGCCGTATTCGGTGAGGACTGAGGCCGCGGTGGCCCCGAGCCGTCCCGCCGGGGCCTCGTGGCCGGGGCTGCTGGCGGCGATCACGCTGGTCTGGGCGCTGTCGGCCTGCTTCACCTTCCTGCCGTGGTGGCACGCGCACGGCCTCTACCTGCGCGATGCGGTGCGGCTTGACGGCCAGTGGTGGCGGCTGGCGACCGCCATGTGGGTGCACCTGGACGCGAGGCACTGGCTGGCCAACGCACTTGCGGCCGCGGGCCTGCTGGCGCTGGCCGGACGCTCCGCGCGGGCGCGCGCCATGCTGCTGGTGCTGGTGGCTTGCGGCCTTGCCGTGCAGGCCGCGCTGCTGCGCGTGCCAGCGGTCGGCTGGTATGGCGGCTTGTCCGGTGCCTTGCACGGGCTGGCGCTATGGGGCGGGCTCAGCCTGTTGCGCGCGCCCGGGTTGTCGCGCGTGCTCGGCGTGCTGCTGTGCCTGGGTGTGCTGGTCAAGGTGTGGCTGGAACAATCCTGGCTGGCGCCGGTTATCCTTGATCCGTCCTGGGGCTTCGGCGTGGTGCGCGCCGCGCACGCAGCCGGCGCGGTGGCCGGGCTGCTGTGCTGGGTGGCGCAGGAGTGGTGGCTGGCACGGCGGCCGCTGCGCAGCGCCGACGGCGGCTGAGCCGCGTCCGCGGCGCGACAGGCGTCACGCGCGCCGGCGCAGCGCGAAGCCGAACAAGCCCGTGCAGGCCAGCACGAGCGCGAGCCAGCGTGGCACCGCGCCGCCACCGCCGGACGGTGCCGGCGCGGCCGCCGGCGGGGCCGACACTGCCGCGGCCAGCGCGTTGTCGGCATCCAGCAGGCCGGCGCCGCACACGCCTGGATTGGTGGTGCAGAAGGTGCCGGATGGATGCGGCCGCGCCGAGGACTTCAGTGCCGCGGTCACCTGCGCCGGCGACAGCGAGCCGTTCAGCGCAAACATCATCGCGACCACGCCCGACACCATCGGCGCCGCGAAGCTGGTGCCCTGCGACGACGCTACCGTGTATGCGCCGAGCGACGTTTCACCATTGTTGCCGAGCGTGCGGATCACCGACAGCGTCGACGTGCATGCACCGTCCTGTACGCGCGAGTTGCCGCAGCCGCCGCCCGGCGCGCTGATCGCCACCTGCGGGCCGACATTGGCATAGGTCGCGTTCTCTCCGTCGTTGGCATGGGCCGTAACCGCGATCACGCCGCTGCAGTCGGCCGGCGCCTCGACCGCGCTGCGGTTGTTGCCCGCCGCCGCCACCACCACCACGCCGCGCGCGTTCAGGTCGTTGACCGCCTGCTGCTCGATGCTGCTGCACTTGCCGCCGCCGAGGCTGATATTGACCACGCGCGCCGGCGTGGGATTTGCCGGCACATCAGGCACCGGCAGGCCGCCGGCCCAGCGCATGCCATCGACGGTATCGGACAGCAGCGCACCGCACCGCCCCGAAACCCGCACCGGCAGGATGCGCGTGCTCCAGTCCACTGCGGCGATGCCTTCGCCGTTGTTGGTGATCGCGCCCATCACGCTTGCCACACGCGTGCCGTGCCAGCTGTTGGTGGTGGCTTCAGTGGTCGGCGAGGAACTGCCCGGGCAGGTGAAGCCGACCGGGACATTGTCGCCAGAGTCGGTGGCGTCGCCGTCGCGCCCATCGTAGTCGTTGGAGACGGTGGTGGTGCTGATGAAGTCATAGCCCGGCAGCAGCCGCGCGGCCAGGTCGGGATGGGGCAGCGTGCCGGTATCGACCACCGCGATCACGATGCCGCTGCTGCCGCGCGTGCGGTCCCAGGCGCGCGGCAGGTTGACGCCGCCGACTGTGGTGCCGGTGCCCATCAGGTACGGCTGGTTGGCGCGGAATTCCGGGTCGTTGGGCAGGGTGTCATGCAGCCGCAGCCAGCGGTCCGGCACGGCGTCGGCCACGCGCGGATCCTGGCGCAGGCGCGCGGCGGCGGCTTCCGGATCCGTGGCGAGTTCGTCCGGCACCTGCAGCAGGTCCATGTTGCCGCCCATGGGCCGGCGCAGCGTGGCGGCAATGCCGGTGCCCTCGCGCAACTGCTGCAGCCGGCTTGTTGCCTGCGCCGGCTCGGTCGACGCGGCCGGTGCCTTGCTGGCGGCGTCAGGCGTGACGATGGAGGCCGTGCCATCGCGCCAGCGCACGATGATCTGGCCGGTGTATGTGGATGCCGCGGTGGATGCCGCGGTGGAGGCGCTGGCCGCGAATGCCGCGTTGGTGGGTGCCGCGGCGCACATTGCGGCGATGGCGATCACGGATGCCCGCCATCGATAAACCGGGATGCAGCGACGGAAGACAGACTGCGCGGGATGCGGCATGTATTCCTCCAGGTGCACTCTGCGAGGCATGGGCCGCGCAAGGGGGTGTTATGTAGGGAATACGATCCGCCGCGGTTGCGCAAGGCCTGCCGAAGGTCTAGAACCCGCCGCTTGCGGACAAGGCGGGGCGCCGGCTCAGCTCTTGGGCATGTCCCTGCTGGTCGGCATGGTGCGGTTGGGCTGGATCAGCCGGTCCGGTTCGGCGGTCTCGATGCGCGGGGTTGCGCGCAGCGTATCGACCGCCTGGTCGAGCGTGGTGCCGGGCGCGGCGGAGATCGCCGTGACCAGCCAGACTCCACCCGACATGGGGCGCTTGACCACGTAGCGGATCGGACCCTTGATCCCGGCGAGCAGCTTGCCGGCATCCTCGGACATGTCGACCGCGGGCGGCTTGAACTTGACCATGATGTCGCCGAGCGCGCGGTCGTCAGTGATGCTGCCGGGCGGCGGGGCAGAGGCCCCGGACTGCGCCTGGCAAGCGGACAGTGCCAGCAGTGCTGCCGTGGCCGCGGTGGCCAGGGCCAGTACGGCGCGCAAGGGGCGGTGGCGGCGGCCTGCCGGCGGCGCGTGGCGGGTCATGGTGGGACTCCTGTGAAAGTTGGTTCGGTAGGCCGATGCGGGCGCGACGTGCGAGGCGCGGGAGGCGTCAGCCGGCGGCGCGGCGGCCGCGCCGGCTTTCCTTTGCCGTGCCGCGCACCGCGGCGCCGGCCTGGGCTTCGGCGCCTTGCGCCAGCATCTCTTCGGCATGCTGCAACGTGGTCGCGGTGACGGTGGCGCCGCCCAGCATGCGCGCGGTCTCGACCACGCGCCCGGCCGGGTCGAGCATGCGGATGCGCGAACGCGTGACCGAGCCATCGCCGCCATCGGTGGTTTCCTTGCTGACGAGCAGGTGCGTGCCGGCCTGCGCGGCGACCTGCGGCAAGTGGGTCACGCACAGCACCTGGCGCGCGCGGCCCAGTTCCTGCAAGCGCCGGCCGACCACTTCGGCGACGGCGCCGCCGATGCCGGTGTCGACTTCGTCGAAGATCAGCGTCGGCGTGGGCGAGGCCTCGCTGGTGATCACGGAGATCGCCAGGCTGATGCGCGCCAGCTCGCCGCCGGAGGCGACGCGCGCCAGCGGCCGCGCGCTGACGCCGGCATGGCCGGCCACCAGGAACTCGACCTGCTCCAGGCCGTAGCTCTGGCCTTCTTCCAGCGTGTTCAGCGCGGCGACGAAGCTGCCGCCCGCCATCGACAGGCCCTGCATGGCGTCGGTGACCGCGGCCGACAGCGCCTGCGCCGCCTGCGAGCGCGCATGGCTCAGGTGTTGCGCCAGCGTCAGGTAGGCGGCCTTGGCAGCGGCTTCGCGCGCCATCACCTTGTTCAGGTCCTGCGCGGCCTGCAGGTCGTCGAGCTGCTGGCGGCGCGCCAGCAGCTCATCGGGCAGCTGCTCGGGAGGCAGGCGGTACTTGCGCGCGGTGGCGTGCAGCGCCTGCATGCGTTCCTCGACGGCCTGCAGCCGTTCCGGATCCAGTTCGAGCCGGTCGACGTAGCGGGTCAGCGAGTGCGCGGCTTCCTCGGCCTGCACCTGGGCCGGCTCGAGCGCGGCCAGCACGTCGCGCAGCGCCGGGTCGACGTCGGCCAGCTGCTGCAGCCGGTGCACGATCGTGTTCAGCGCCGACAGTACCGAGCCGTCGGCCTCGGACAGCGCGTCCAGCGCCGCGCGGCTGCCGTCGATCAGCCCGGCGGCGTGCGACAGGCGGTTGTACTCGGCCTGGATCTCTTCCCATTCGCCAGGCTGCGGGTTGAGCTTGTCGAGCTCGCCCACCTGCCACTCCAGCCGCTCCCGTTCGAGCTGCATCTCGCGCGACTGGTGCTCGACGGCCTCGCGCTGGCGCACGCAGGCGCGCCACGCGCGCCAGGCCTCGGCCACCGCGCCGGCCTGCTGGGTCAGCCCGGCGTGGGCGTCGAACAGCAGGCGCTGCGCATCCGGGCGCAGCAGCAACTGGTGTGCGTGCTGCCCGTGGATGTCGACCAGCTGGTCGCCCACTTCGCGCAACTGCGCCAGCGTGGCAGCGGCGCCGTTGATAAAGGCCTTGCTGCGGCCGCCGGCATCGACCGTGCGGCGCAGCAGCACCGAGCCGGCGCCGTCATCGTCCTCGGCGTTGAGTTCGCGCTCGGCCAGCCAGGCGTCCAGCGCCGGGTGGGTCGAGAAGGTGGCGCTGATGCTGGCGCGCGCGGCGCCTTCGCGTACGATGCCGGCGTCAGCACGCTCGCCCAGCACCAGGGCCAGGGCGTCGATCAGGATCGACTTGCCGGCGCCGGTCTCGCCGGTAAAGACGGTGAAGCCGGAGGTGAAATCCAGGTCGAGCGTGTCGACGATGACGAAATCGCGGATGGACAGGCTGCGCAGCATCGTGGCGGGAAGTAGGATCGGTCCGGAAGGGCGGGCTGGCGTCGGATGGGGTGGCTAGCTCGGGCTCTGGGGGCGGCTCAGAGGCGGTTGTCTTCGGACGGGTACTCGTGCCAGTGCAGCTTCTTGCGCAGCGTGGCGTAGTAGTTGTAGCCCACCGGGTGCAGCAGGTTGATGCTCTTCTCCGAGCGCCGCACCACGATGCGGTCGCCGGGCAGCAGAGACGTCAGCGACTGCATGTCGAAGTTGACGCTGGCGTCGCGCGCGCTGGCGACCTCGATGGTGACCTCGGCATCGTGCGGCAGCACGATAGGCCGGTTCGACAGCGCGTGCGGGGCGATCGGCACCAGCACCACGCCCGACAGCGTCGGATGCAGGATCGGGCCGCCGGCGGACAGCGCGTAGGCGGTCGAGCCGGTCGCGGTCGACACGATCAGGCCGTCCGAACGCTGGTTGTACATAAAGTAGCCGTCCACGGACACCGCCAGCTCGACCATGCCGGAAATGCCAGAGCGGTTCACCACCACGTCGTTCAGCGCCAGCGCGGAAAAAATGACGCTGTCGTCGCGTACCACGCGCGACTCGAGCAGCAGCCGGTTCTCGGCCTCGTAGCGGCCGTCGAGCATGTCGGGCAGCACCGTGTGCACTTCTTCCAGCGCGATGTCGGTCATGAAGCCGAGCCGCCCGTGGTTGACCCCGATCAGCGGCACGTCGTAGCCCGCCAGCTGGCGGGCGATGCCCAGCAGTGTGCCGTCGCCGCCCAGCACCACCGCCACGTCGGCGTGCTGGCCGATTTCCTCGGCCGACAGGGCAGGGTAGGCGGTCAGCCCGGTGGCCAGCGCGGTCTCGCGCTCGAACACCACATCCTGGCCGTTGCGCAGGATATAAGAGGCGATTTCCTCCAGCGGTCCTTCGATGCCGGCAGTCGAGTAGCGGCCCACCAGGGCGACGGTGTTGAACGAAGTGCGCAAGGCGCTGGCTCTCTGGGGCGCGGACATGCCGGGATTAGACCATACCGCCGCTGACGTTGCCAGCAGGCGGCGCCGCCGCAACCCAGGCGGAGCGCCAGAAGGTCTAAAACTTGCGTAAAATCGGGACATCATGGATGAACGTTCCAAAACGCTGCTCAAGACCCTGATCGAGCGCTACATCGCCGAAGGCCAGCCGGTCGGGTCCCGCACCCTGTCGAAGTACTCGGGGCTGGACCTGTCGCCCGCGACCATCCGCAATGTGATGTCCGACCTGGAAGAAATGGGCTTTATCGCCAGCCCGCACACGTCGGCCGGCCGCATCCCGACGCCGCGCGGGTACCGGCTGTTCGTCGATTCCATGCTGACGGCCAAGCCGCTGGAGCACAACGCCGACCTGGCCGAGCTGACCGGCCAGATCCAGGGCCAGCTTGGCGCCCAGCAGCTGGGGCCGCAGCGCATGATCACGACGGCAGCACGCACGCTGTCCAACCTGTCGCACTTCGCCGGCGTCGTGATGACGCCCCGGCGCGCGCAGGCGTTCCGGCAGATCGAATTCATGCGCCTGTCCGACAAGCGCATCCTGCTGATCATTGTCAGTCCCGAGGGCGATGTGCAGAACCGGATCATCCAGACCGAGCTGTCATACACCCCGGCCCAGCTGATCGAGGCGGCCAACTACTTCAACTCGCACTACGCCGGCATGAGCTTCGACACCGTGCGCGGCCACCTGCGCCTCGAGCTGCAGGACCTGCGCCGCGACATGTCGCAGCTGATGCAGGCTGCGGTCGAGGCCGGCAGCGTGGCCGAGGACGAGGAAGACGACCACGTCTATATCAGCGGCGAGCGCAAGCTGCTGGAAGTGGAAGACCTGTCTTCCAGCATGGACAAGCTGCGCCGTCTGTTCGACGTGTTCGAGCACAAGACCAGCCTGCTGCAGCTGCTCGACGTCTCCAGCCACGCGCAGGGCGTGCAGATCTTCATCGGCGGCGAAAGCCAGCTGGTGCCGCTGGAAGACATGGCGGTCATCACCGCGCCGTATGAGGTCGACGGGCAGATCGTCGGCACCCTCGGCGTGATCGGCCCGACACGCATGGCGTATGAGCGCGTGATCCCGATCGTCGACATCACCGCGCGGCTGCTGTCCAGCGCACTGAGCCAGAACCAGTGACGCGGCTGGCCGGTCTGACAAGCTGCCCCATTCCTACCGAGCGCCGCCAGCGCCGGCGCGCCGCCATGGCGCGCTCCCGG
Source organism: Cupriavidus phytohabitans (assembly GCF_017815025.1). Taxonomy (NCBI): domain Bacteria; kingdom Pseudomonadati; phylum Pseudomonadota; class Betaproteobacteria; order Burkholderiales; family Burkholderiaceae; genus Cupriavidus; species Cupriavidus phytohabitans. The sequence goes on along the minus strand of NZ_JAGIQB010000016.1, from coordinate 91,950 downwards.
CAGTGCCCCAACCCGGAAGCGACATGACGTTTTCACCTGAACCGGTCTACCAGCACGGTCAGGCGCCACGCACGGCGCTCCTGCTGGTCAACCTGGGGACCCCGGATGCGCCCACGCCCAAGGCGGTGGGGCGTTACCTGAAGGAATTCCTGTCCGACCCGCGCGTGGTCGAGATCCCGCGTGCAGCCTGGCTGCCGCTGCTGCATGGCGTGATCCTGCCGCTGCGCTCGCGTGCGTCGGCGCTGAAGTACGAGTCGATCTGGCTGCGCGAGGCGCACATGACCGGTTCGCCGCTGCTGGTCTACAGCGAGCGCCAGGCGCATGCGCTGCAACGGCTGCTGAACCAGAACGGCCACGAGGTGACGGTGGCGTGCGCCATGCGCTACGGCAACCCGTCGATCGCCTCGGTCATGGAGGCGCTGCGCCGCCAGGGCTGCGAACAGGTGCTGGTGCTGCCGATGTACCCGCAGTACTCGGGCACCACTACCGCGACCGCGTTTGACGAGGTCTTCCGCGTGCTGGCCCAATGGCGCAACCAGCCCGAGCTGCGGCTGGTCAAACATTTCCATGACCATCCGGCTTATATCTCGGCGCTGCACCAGCAGGTCGGCGGCTACTGGTCACGGCATGGCATGCCCGACTTCGCGCGCGGCGACAAGCTGATCCTGTCGTTCCACGGCGTGCCGCGGCGCACGCTCGAGCTGGGCGACCCGTATCACTGCGAGTGCCTGAAGACGGGGCGGCTGCTTGGCGACGCGCTGGGCTTGCAGCCGGGACAGTATCAGGTGACGTTCCAGTCTCGTTTCGGCAAGGCGGAGTGGCTGCAGCCGTACACCGCCCCGACGCTGGCGGAGCTCGGCAAGGTCGGCGCCGGCCGGGTCGACGTGTTCTGCCCGGGCTTCCCGGCGGACTGCATCGAGACGCTGGAGGAAATCGCGATGGAAGGGCAGACCGAATTCAAGGTCGCGGGCGGCAAGGATTTCCACTTTATTCCTTGCATGAACGACTCCGCGCCGTGGGTGGCCGCGATGGCGGAGATTGCCCTGCAGCATCTGCAGGGATGGCCGCTCAAATCGCCGCACCCGCATGAACTGGAAGCGCGCCGCGCGCGCGCGCAGACCCGGGGAGCCGCAGCATGAACGTGGATTTCGAAGCGCATGCGCGCCAGCGCATCGACAAATGGCTATGGTGCGCGCGCTTCTTCAAGACGCGCTCGCTTGCGGCCGAGGCGGTGGAGCGCGGCAAGGTGACCGTCAACGGTCAACTGGTCAAGAACTCGCGCGAAGTGCGGCCAGGCGACAAGGTCGCGCTCGAGGCACACCAGCAGCGCTGGGAACTGCAGGTGAAGGGCATTGCCCCGGCGCGCGGCCCTGCACCGGTGGCGCAGACGCTGTATGAAGAAAGCGTCGACAGCCAGGCGCGCCGGCAGGCCGAGGCAGAGCGCCGCCGCCTGCAGCCGGAGCCCGCCGCGCAGTTGCAGGGCCGCCCGACCAAGCGCGACCGCCGCCGCATCGATGATTTCCGGCACTGACGAGGGCAGGAATGACACGCGGCGGCGCCGGCAGGATGCCGGGGCCGCCGCGGTGCGGGCGTGTGTGCCGGAAAGTTGCGCGGGCGCCTATTCCTGCGAGACTTCCTGGCTGACGATAGGAATGATGTAGTGCTTGAACACCGCCTTGCCACTGCCATACTCGGTATCGCGCGGCGTGAAGGCGCCGGACAGGCAGATAAAGGCGGTCATGACCGCCAGGGCGGCCACGAGGCAGAGCGTCACGACTGGCAGCTTGTGCATGGCCAACCTTTCGGAAGAGGCACAAAAATGAACCATCTCCGGCTCCCGGCATTTTTGTCATTTTTCTTCTTGTGAATGTTAGTGAGTGCAGTGCAGCAAGGCAATAAGGCCTCAATTGCATAACTCCCGCCTTTGTAACCGCTTGTTTCAGCGTCTCGCCGGCGCCACTCTTGAAATCCGGCGCGATGCCACCAATTGCCGCTAAACACGCCGATTGACCCACCGCGGCCGTGCCCACGGACGGCCGCGCCAATGCATTGATACGGACCGACATGGAAGAACAGAAGCAGACGCCATCCACCCCGACGCCCAACGACGAAGCCAGCACTGCCGCCGCGCAGGAGAACGCTGCGCCGGAGGCTGCCGCCGTGGAAGACGTGGCGGCCCAGCTGGCCGCCCTGGAAGCCAAGGCGCGTGAGCATTACGACCTGTACATGCGCGCGGTCGCGGAAGGCGAGAACATCCGCCGCCGGGCGCAGGAAGACGTCACCAAGGCCCACAAATTCGCCATCGAGAACTTCGCCGACAACCTGCTGCCGGTGATGGACAGCCTGCAGGCCGCGCTGGCTGACGGCTCCGGCGACATCGCCAAGCTGCGCGAAGGCGTCGAACTGACCGCGCGCCAGCTGGCTGCCGCGTTCGAGCGCGGCAAGATCGTGGAACTGAACCCGGTCGGCGAGAAGTTCGACCCGCACCGCCACCAGGCCATCTCGATGGTGCCGGCCGACCAGGAACCCAACACCGTCGTCACCGTGCTGCAGCGCGGCTACACCATTGCCGACCGCGTGCTGCGCCCGGCGCTGGTGACGGTGGCGGCACCGAAGTAAGCCGGACTGCTCTTGGCTGCTGACGTTGCGCCCGGTGCCATTCAGGCCCGGGCGTTTTGCTTTTTTTGCCTTTGCGGGAGCCAACCCATGTCAGGCGAATCGCCCGCCGGCGTGTCATCCGCGGGCCAGGCCGCGGCACCACACCTCGACCACCGCGCCTTCGAGGCCTTCGGCATGCGCCAGGTCGACGATGCGAGCATCGACGCCGCGATTGCTCAGGCCGGCGATGCGCTGGTGTGCGTGTTCTTCTGGGGCGTGGATTGCTTCAATTGCGAGATGGCAAAGAAGGCCATGCTCGCCAATCCCGAGCCGATCCGGGCGCTTGGCCTGCACTGGCTGCACGCCAACGTCTATGCGCATCCCGCGCTGGGCAAACGCTTCGGCCTGCACGGCATCCCGGTGTTCATGTTCTTCCAGAGCGGCAAGAAGCTGGGCCGTGCCACCGGCTGGCATGGCCACGGCCAGTTTGCTGCCGCCGTCGCCAATGCACGGCTGAAGGCGGACGGCAAGCCGCTGGCGGGCTGAACTGGCAAGCCAGCGGCGGCAGGGGCATTAGCGCGACAGCGCGTAGCCGATGCGGAACTGCCAGGGCAGCTTGTGGTTGTAGTCGAGCAGGCTTTCGCCGTAGCCGACGAAGTAACCCGCCATCAGGTAACCCGCGGTGCCCGGCAGCAGCCGCGCCAACGGATAGGTGACCTGCGCATCGACGCTGCCGTACCACTTGCGTGTGCCCTTGCGCAGCGTGGCGGAGAACTCCCAGGAATCCGGACGCCCATAGGCGATGCCCAGGTCCATATAGCCACGGTAGTGGGCGATGTCCGGGTTGTCGCCCTTTTCCACGTAGGCATAGAGCTTGGGCGCGACGCGCCAGTGCCAGTCGTTCTGGTCGCCGAAGTAGAACGTCGGCTTGACGAACACGGTGTTGATGCTGCGCGACTCGTCGCCGCTGCGGCCGTTGGATTCGTGCTCCACGCCGGCGGCCAGCGACAGCCGGCTGATGGCCCGATTGCGCACGCCGGTGTCCGACAGGTAGTAAAACAGGCTCGGCCGGTAGTTGGTATCGCGGAACGGCTTGGACTGTTCCGACAGGTCCCACAGCGAGAACTGGGTGAAGCCGAGATAGAGGTTGTCGAACAGGCTTTTGGATGCCGGGTCTTCGCCCTGGAAGATCCGGTACTTGAAGCTGAACTGGAACTTCGCGTTGGCGCCATCGTGCGCGCCGACGGTGAAGTACATCGGATCGTAGAACGACAGGCGCGCGCTGTCGCGCAGGTCCGCCGGCGCCGGGGCGGTGGCGCTTGCGCTGGTCACCGGCGTGACGGGAACCGGGGTCGCCTCCGCGGCTTCGCCGGCCGACCCCGGCGTAGCGGCTACCGCGGGCGGGGCGGCGGTGACCGCCTCGCCCGGCTGTGGCAGCCGGTTCAGCGTGACCAGCACCGGCGCGGCGTCGATGCCGGTCGCATCCAGCCGCACCTGGCCGCGCAATTGCGGCGGCAGGGTCGCGGTGTAGCGGATGGCGCGGTGTTCGCCGCGGCGCAGGTTGACCATGGCGGGTCCGGATACCTCGCGCCACAGCACCAGCCGTACCGGCGCCTGCATTTCGCTCGACGCGCTGACTTCCAGCGTATCGGGGATCCGGTAACGGCGCGTCGCGCCGTCGGCGCTGACCACCAGCGTCAGCGTCAGCGGCTGGTTGCCGTCGATCACGCGCGGCGGCTGCAGCAGCGCCACGCCAGCGTGGCCGGCCAAGGGCCAGGCCAGTGCCAGGGACAGGCAGAGGGGGGCGACGGCGCGGCTGGCAGCCAGCAGCCGGCGGGGCAGGGTCAATCGGGACATGATGCCAGGGCACCGCGGGCGCGGCTTGATCGGCGCGCGCGGCATTGGGAAATTTCGGAACCCGCAAAGCCTACCATGCGGTAGAAAACGGGTTGTGACGAAATGTACGCAGCCGGCACGCAGACGATTGGCAGCCGGCTGGAGTGACGCGCTCAGCGCATCGCGCGCCGGCGCACGCTGTCGACGTATTGGTCGCCGTCCGGTGGCAGGCCGCTGCGCTGTGCCTGCCACAGCATCTCGCCCAGGCATTCCATCACCTGGTGCTGGGCCTCGTGCGGCGAATCGAGCCGGCGCGCAAGCGCCTCGTAAGCCTCGCGGATGCCGCGTGGCTGGTCTACCGAGACCTGTTCCGAGATCGAAAGGTGCATCGCCAGGTGCAGGAACGGGTTGGTCTGGCCTTGCTCGGGGGTGTAGTCCTGCGCCAGCGCGCCTTCGGTGTCGCGCAGCAGGTCGTGGTACTCGGGATGCTCGCCGATCCAGTCGGCGGCAATGACTTCCAGCGGCGTCAGCACGCTGCCCGCGATCTGCTTCTGCCAGGCTTCGCAGAAGAAACGGCGGACTTCTTCTCGTGAGGGATTAAACATGGTGGCGCCATTGTAAACGAGGGCCGCGGCGAGCGCTGCCGCACCGGCGGCGCCAAGTAAAATGCGGGATCGCCGACTTCTCGCAGCCTTCATGACCGCTTCCGTCTCCACCACCGCCCAGGAACAGGCCCGCGCCAAGCTCGCCGGGGTGCTGCTGATCGCGGTGTCGGCCAGCGCCTTCGGCGCCATGGCGATCTTTGCGCGCTTTGCCTATGCGGCCGGTGCCGACGTCTACGGCCTGCTGTTCGTACGTTTCGTGCTGGCGGCGGTGGCGCTGGCGTGGGTGATGCGCACGCGCGGCATCGGACTGCCGCCGTGGCGGCGTGTGCTGGCGCTGGCGGCGATGGGCGGCATCGGCTATGTCGGCCAGTCGTTCTGCTTTTTCAGCGCGCTGAACCATGCGCAGGCCAGCCTGGTGGCGCTGCTGCTGTACCTGTACCCGCTGTTCGTGACGATCCTGGCCGCGGTGTTCCTGAAAGAGCGGCTGACCACGGCGGCCGTGATCGCGCTGGTGCTGTGCTCGGCGGGCGCAGGGCTGACGGTGGGCGGGGGCGAGGGTTCGCCCCTGGGCGTCGCGCTGGGGCTGGCGGCGGCGGTGATTTATTCCGTCTACATCATCGTCGGCGCGCGCGTGACCGCCGGCGTCAACCCGATTGCCACGACCACGGTGATCTGCACTGCGGCCGCGCTGGTTTACGGCGCGGTTGGCCTGCTGCGCCTTGGCGCGGGCGTGCCGCCGCAGTTCCCCGCCAGCGCTGGCGGCTGGCTGGCACTGGCGGCGATCGCGCTGCTGTCGACGGTGCTGGCAATCCTGACCTTCTTCGCCGGGCTGCAACGGCTCGGCGCGGCGCAGGCCTCGATGCTGTCGACGCTCGAGCCGGTGGTCACGGTGATGCTGGCGGCGTTGCTGCTGGGCGAGCATATCGGCGGTACGCAGGCGCTGGGCGGCGGGTTGATCCTGGTCGGCGTGCTATGGCTCACGCGGCGCAGCAGCGCGCCGGCGCCGGCCCGCGGCGACATGCAAGAGAATTGAACGGGTCGGTCAAAGACGCTGGCGCGGCACATCCTGGCCCTTGGGTAGAATCGCGGCTTCTGACATTTCTTGGATAGGAAAGAGCCGCATGTCCCAGATCGACCAAGCCGCACTGGCGCAACTGTTCACCGAGGCCCGTACCCACAACGTGTGGCAGGACCGGCACGTGGAAGACGCCGTCCTGCACCAGATCTATGACGCGATGAAGTTCGGCCCCACCGCCGCCAACAGCGGCCCGGCCCGCATCGTCTTCGTCAAGAGCGCGGCCGAGAAGGCGCGCCTGGTGGAATGCATGTCGGCCGGCAACGTCGAGAAGACCCGCTCCGCGCCGGTCACCGCGATCATCGCCTTCGACAAGGCCTTCCACGACCAGCTCCCGCGCCTGTTCCCGCATGCCGACGCGCGTGCCTGGTATGCCGGCAACGATGAGAAGATCGCCCGCGACGCCCTGATGAACAGCTCGCTGCAAGGCGGCTATTTCATCCTGGCCGCACGTGCGCTGGGCCTGGATTGCGGCCCGATGGGCGGTTTTGACGCCGACAAGGTCAACGCGGCCTTCTTCCCCGATGGCAAGTGGTCGGTCAACTTCCTGGTCAACCTGGGCTACGGCATTGCCGACAAGCTGCATCCGCGCCTGCCGCGCCTGTCGTTCGACGAAGCCTGCCGCATCGTCTGAAGATGCCGCGCGCCAGTGGCGCCGGGAATAGAAAAAGCGACCCATGAGGTCGCTTTTTTTTTGGTGCGCCGCAATCTCAGGCAGTCCATTCCTGGACGGGATTGCAGGCGAGGTAACGTCCGGGCTCGGCAATGCCGAGCCGTGCACGGGCAGCGTCGAGCGGTTCGTGCAACAGTCTTTCGTAGTCCTCGCCGAGCAGCCAGCCGGCGCGGCGTCCCAGCCGGTAACCCTCCAGCACGGCGCGCGCAAACGCCAGGCTGCCGGTCACGCGCAGGCTTTTCAGCGACGCCGCGATGGCGATGAACGCCCATCCCTTGCCGCCGGTCTGCGCGTAGCTGAACGCCACCAGCGCGGCTTCGCCAAGGCTTTCGTCGGCGCGGTAGCCGGTGAGCACATGCCAGATGTCGTGGATATCGCGGGTACGCCGGCCAAACCACATGTATGCGTCCTCGATGACCGGCTCCTGGTCGAGGTTGGAAACCTTGGCCAGCCCGTCCGCGCTGTAGCCGGTCTTTTCCAGGAACGCGCGATATGCCGCGCCGACGGTGCCCGGACCGAAGCCGGCGATATAGGTGGGATCGGACAGGCGCTCCGCCAGTTCGATGCGCTGGTAGACCATGCGCCTGCCATCGGGCGTGGACAGCAGGCGGCCGAAGTTGCGCGGCATCGACGGGCCGTTCAGCGCGCGCATGATGCGGAACACCTGCTCGGTGTCGTTGCCGTTCGCCAGCAGCTTGCGGACGGCCCGGAACGCGGTGATGAAATCCTGTTTGTAGGGATTGGAGGCGGTCGGGGTGGCCATGGCAGGGATCCGTGAGTCAGCGTGAGTCAGGCGAACTGCGTCGGGGCGGCGGCCGGGGCATGCAGCCGCGCGGCGGCGTCGCGCACAAAGTCGATGCAGGTGTCGATGGCGGTCACCGGCAGCATATGGCCGCCGTCTACCAGCGCCAGCGTGGCGCCAGGCACCCTGGCAACCAGCGCTTCGCCATGTTCGGCAAAATCAAGGATGCGGTCATCGCGGCCGTACAGCACGCTCACCGGCACGCGCAGCGAGCCATAATGCGGAAGCATTGCCGGCAGGCTTCGGGCGGCACCGGTCAGGTCTTCGGCAGCGGCGAGGAAATGGGACGGCCGCAGCGCCAGCAGGCCGCCACCCCGCGTCGGGAAGTCGAGCGGGAACGGGTCGGGACCGAACACGATATCCATGACTTCTTCGCGGCGACGTTCCGACATCGGCACCACCAGTGTCCACGCCAGCAGCCGGCGCAATGCGCCCGGCACGGTCATCGCCTGGAATACCGGCGAAATCGCCTTGGGCGGATGGGTGAGCGGCGCGATCAGCGCCAGGCCGCCGACGCGCCCGGGATGGTGGATGGCCAGTGCCAGCGCGATCGCGCCGCCGAGCGAGTGGCCAACCACCAGCGGTTTCTCCAATCCAAGCTGGTCGCACAGCGCTGCGAGCGCATTGGCCTGTGCCGGCAAATCCGCCGCGGTGCCTGCCACGCGCGTCGAGTGGCCCGCGCCTGGGCGGTCGACGGCGATCACGCGGAAGTGGCGGGCGAGCGGTTCGATCATGCCGTAGCCGAAGTTCTCCAGCTGTCCCGACAGGCCGTGCACCAGCAGCACGGCGGGCCCCTGGCCGCGCTCGACCACGTGCAGCCGCGCGCCGGGCACATCGACAAAGCGTCCACGCGGCGGCATTGCCGCCTCGATGCGCCGGACGGTGCGCAGCGTGTACAGCCATAGCGCGGTGCCCAGTACCACAAGCAGCCCGACCAGCAAGCCGGCGATGGTCAGGGCGATGGTCACGATTGCACCTCGCTGGCGGCAACGGCCGGCACGGCATTGGTTTCGGTGGCGCCCTGGCTGTCGCGATGAGGATGGCCAGCATGGGCGGAGGAAGTCGGGACATCGAACTGCAGCACGCCGTCGGCGATGCGCCCGTGCCGGATCGTCAGCATGTCTTTCAGGTAGTTCTGATAGACGCGCCATGGCTTGCGGTCGCCTTGACGGGGCAGCACGGTGGCGGCGCGTTGCACATAGCCCGAAGTGAAATCCAGGAACGGTGTGGGTTGCATGCCGGCGGGCGCGCGCGGCATGGCCGCGCGGTGGCCATGCCGGTCCATATGGCGCAGCAGGCGGCAGACGTACTCGGCGGTGAGATCGGCCTTGAGGGTCCACGAGGCGTTGGTATAGCCGAACGCGAGTACCAGGTTGGGCACGCCGCTCAGCATCATTCCCTTGTACGCGAACGACTCGGCGGGGCGGCGCGGCTCGCCGTCGACGCTGACCGCGATGTCGCCCAGCATGTTCAGCTTCAACCCGGTGGCCACGACCACGATATCCGCGGCGAGCGTCTTGCCGCCGGCCAGCACGATGCCGTCTTCGGTGAACCGTTCGATGGTATCGGTCTCCACCGTGGCACGGCCGTCGCGGATCGCGCCGAACAGGTCGCCATCGGGCACCAGGCACAGGCGCTGGTCCCACGGGTTGTAGCGGGGCGTGAGATGCGTCGCGACATCGAAATCCGGCTCCAGCTGTGCCGCGGCCATCCCGATCAGCCGTGCCCTGGTGCGCTCCGGCCGCCGCCGCGCCAGCTGGAAGAACATCATGCCGAGGAGCACGTTCTTCCAGCGCGTGGCGCCGTAGGCCAGCCGCTCGGGCAGCAGGCGGCGCAGCTTGTGGGCGATCGCGTCCTCGGCGGGGCGCGTCACGATGTAGGTGGGCGAGCGTTGCAGCATGGTCACGTGCCCGGCGCGCTTTGCCATCTCCGGCACCAGCGTCACGGCGGTGGCGCCGCTGCCGATCACCACCACGCGCTTGCCGCTGTAGTCGAGCGATTCGTCCCAGAACTGCGGATGCACGATGCGGCCGCGGAACTTTTCCTCGTTGGCAAAGGCCGGGCGATGGCCTTCGGCATAGCTGTAATAGCCCGCGCAGATATAGAGCAAGCGGGCGCGCAGGCGCAACCGGCTGTGATCCGCCGTGCGCTCGGCCTCCACCGTCCAGCAGCCCGCGGTGCTGTCCCACGCGGCACTGACGACCTTGTGGCCGAAGCGGATATGCGGCGTGATGCCGGCTTCGTCGGCGGTCTCGTGGATATAGGCCCGGATCGACGGGCCGTCGGCGATGGCCTTGGCGCCGCGCCAGGGCTTGAAGCGGTAGCCCAGCGTGTACATGTCCGAGTCGGAGCGGATGCCGGGGTAGCGGAACAGGTCCCAGGTGCCGCCGATGGCGTCGCGGGCTTCCAGGATGGCGTAGCGCTTGCCGGGGCAGCGCATCTGCAGGTGGCGCGCGGCGCCGATGCCGGACAGGCCGGCGCCTACGATCAGGACATCCAGGACGACATCATCGGGACGGGGGGCGGTCATGTCGGGCATCCGGGCGAGTGGCGCTTCTGACAACATAGATTGTCAGAAGCGATATGACAAGGCATCTGACAATAGGGAATGTCATAATGGCGCGCATGACCACCGACCTCACTCCCGCACGCCGCTACCGCGGCGCCGCAGCCGAAGAACGGCGCACCCAGCGCCGGGGCCAGCTGATTGCCGCGGCGGTGCAGGTCTATGGCGAGCGTGGCTACCAGAACGCCACGGTCAAGGCCGTGTGCGAAGCCGCCGGCCTGACTGAGCGCTATTTCTACGAGTCATTCCCCAACAGCGAGGCGTTGCTGCTGGCGTCGTTCCAGGCTGTCACCCACCGCTTGCTGCAGACACTGGCCCGCGCCGGGGAGGTGGCAGGCGGCGACGGCGCCAACCGGGCGCTGGCGATGCTGCGCGCCTATTTCGGGGCCCTGCAGTGCGAGCCGCGTTCGGCGCGGGTGTTCCTGGTGGAGATCCGCGGCGTCAGCAAGCTGGTCGATGGCGCGCTGGCGGATTCGCTGAGCGAATTTGGCGGCCTGCTGGCGCAAGCGCTGCTGCCGCCGGGCCGGCAGCTCGATCCGCTGCTGACCGCGGGCGTGGCGGGCGGGGTGATCCACGTCGCGCTGCGCTGGATCGGACAGGGCTACACGCCCGACGTCGAGGTGGTGGCACGCACGGCGCTGCAACTGGCCATGGTGCTGGCGCGCGAGCCGGACTAAGGCGCGCCGCCAAGTCGCTTACAACTGCGGCGCTTCCGTCTTTTCCCTGAATTCGCACAGCGGCTCGATCACGCAGTGCCAGCATTCCGGCTTGCGCGCCTTGCACACGTAGCGGCCGTGCAGGATCAGCCAGTGGTGCGCATCGTGCAGGAATTCATGCGGCACGCACGTGAGCAGCTTCTGCTCGACCACCTGCACGTTCTTGCCGGGTGCCAGCCCGGTGCGGTTCGCGACCCGGAAGATATGCGTATCCACAGCGATGGTGGGCTCGCCGAAAGCTGTGTTGAGCACCACGTTGGCGGTCTTGCGGCCCACGCCCGGCAGCGCTTCAAGCGCTTGGCGGTCGGGCGGCACCTTGCCGCCGTGCCGCTCGACCAGGATGCGGCAGGTCTCGATGACATGCTTCGCCTTGGTCTTGTACAGGCCGATGGTCTTGATGTATTCGCCCAGCCCGGCTTCGCCGAGGTCGAGCATCTGCCGCGGCGTGTGCGCGACCGGGAACAGCCGGCGCGTAGCCTTGTTGACACCGACGTCGGTAGCCTGCGCCGACAGCAGCACGGCAATCAGCAGCTCGAACGGCGAGCTGTATTCCAGCTCAGTGGTCGGGGCCGGGTTGACTTCGTGCAGCGTCTCGAAAATGGCACGGCACTTGGCGGCGTTCATTGTTGTTGTTCCGGGTCGGGTTTGGCGTCGGGGCCGACGGCCGGCTCGGTCAGGCCGGCGCGCGCGCGGCGTGCTTCGGCGGCATCGATCTGCGCCTGAACGGCGGGGGAGACGTTTTCCGTATTGCGCGGCCGCGCGGCCTGCTGCTTCTGGCGAGCGCGCTCGATCGCGGCCTGGATGATGGCGCGCTTGCGTTCCTGCGCGGCGCGCTCGGCGTCGTCCTGCGGGGCTTCGGCCTGCACCGCGGCCAGCTTGGCCGCAGCCTTGGCAGCCAGGCGCGCGTCGTTTTCCTCGCGCTCGCGCACCAGCCGGGCCCGGCGCGCCAGGTAGCGTTCGTGGGCCGCATCGGCCTGGTCCTGCGACCACGCGTCCCAGCCGGTGCGGTCACCGCTGACCGGGACCATGGCGATGCAGTCGACCGGGCAGGGCGCCACGCACAGGTCGCATCCAGTGCACAGTTCGGGAATCACCGTGTGCATCTGCTTGGCAGCACCGGCGATGGCGTCGACCGGGCATGCCTGGATGCAAAGAGTGCATCCAATGCACAGGCTCTCGTCGATCAGCGCAAGCGCGCGTGGTTGTTCGGTGCCGCGTTCGGGGTCGAGCGGCATGGGTTCGACGCCGAGCGCCCCGGCCAGCCGGCGCACCCCCTCCGCGCCACCTGGCGGGCAGCGATTGCTGGCCGCTGTGCCGGCGGCCATGGCCTCGGCGTACGGGCGGCAGCCGTTGAATCCGCATTTGGTGCACTGGGTCTGGGGTAGCAGCGCCTCGATGCGGTCGGCAAGGGACTTGACGGCGGTGTTCACGACAACAGGCTGGAATTCAGGAGACAAACCGGATCAGAACAGAACTGGACATTTATGGGACACATGCGGCGTTGTGCGTGCTTGGCGACATAGTCGCGGCCCGGGAAACACCCAGGGCGGGCACAATAGTCCCGCGAAACCCATCACCGGCAGGCGTCAGCGGGCCGGTCGGGCTTCTTCGAGCCCTCGCGCCGCAAGGATTATCCCCGATTTCGCCAATGGACAGAAACGGGGATGATGCGCGTCGCGCAGCCGGACTGCCGCATTCCGGCGTGTGCCATAATCCGCGCAACGATCGACCTGCCATCCATGTCAACAGAGACCAAGACCAAACGCGACCCCGAAGGGACGCGCCGACGCATCCTCGCTGCGGCCACCGAGGAATTCGCCAAGGGTGGTCTGGCCGGCGCCCGCGTCGACCAGATTGCCCGGCGCGCGGAAACCAACGAACGCATGCTGTATTACTACTACGGCAGCAAGGAAGGGCTGTTCCTGGCCGTGCTGGAAAAACAGTACGCCGAATTCCGCGCCGCCGAAGAGAAGCTGCACCTGGTCGACGAAGATCCGATCGCGGGCGTGCGTGCGCTGGCCCGTTTTGTCTGGGACTGGTACTACCAGCACCCCGAGTTCATCCGCCTGATCAACAGCGAGAACCTGCACGAAGCCCGCCACCTGAAGAAATCCGCGCAGCTGCAGCAACTGATCAACCCGGTTGTGGACGTGCTGGCCGATGTGATCCACAGGGGGCAGCAGCAGGGCGTGTTCCGCGACAACATCGACGTGCCGCAGTTCTACCTGACGATCTCGGCGCTGGGTTACTACGTGCTGTCCAACCGCTACACCATCAGCGCCGTGACCGGCCGCGATGTGGCTTCGCAGCACGAGCATGAGCGCTTTGCCGAGCTGCATACCGAGATGCTGCTCTGCTACCTGAAGCGCTCCTGCTGTCCCGAGAGCGCGCCATAAACAGAAACGCCCGCGATTGCGGGCGTTGTCCTGTCTGCGGCAGCGTTATTTCGCCGCGGGCTGGTGGTACTTGCGGATGAAATCGCGCAGGTCCGGATAGATGTCCTCGCGCCAGCGCCGGCCCGAGAAAATCCCGTAGTGGCCGCAATGCGGCGCGGTTACATGCTGCTTGCGGTTTTCCGGGATGCCGCTGCACAGGTCGTGGGCGGCGGCGGTCTGGCCCGCGCCCGAGATATCGTCCAGTTCACCCTCCACCGTCATCAGCGCGGTGTCCTTGATATCCTGCGGCCGCACCGGCTTGCCATCGATGGCCCACGTGCCGTTGGCCAGGCGGAATTCCTGGAACACTTCGCGGATGGTGTCGAGGTAATACTCGGCGGCCATGTCCAGCACCGCGTTGTATTCGTCGTAGAAGCGCACATGCGCCTCGGCGTCGTCGGCGTCGCCCTCGATCAGGCTCAGGTAATAGTCATAGTGCGAGGACAGGTGCCGGTCCGGGTTCATCGCCACGAAGCCGGCATGCTGCAGGAAGCCCGGGTACACACGGCGGCCGTGGCCGGGGTAGTTGGCTGGCACGGTGTAGATGACGTTGTTCTCGAACCACTCGAACGACTTGTTGATGGCCAGCGAGTTGACCGCGGTCGGGCTCTTGCGGGCATCGATCGGGCCACCCATCATCGTCATGGTGCGCGGCGTCGTCTCGCCGGCGGAAGCCATCAGCGAGATCGCGGCCAGCACCGGCACGGTCGGCTGGCACACCGAAATCACGTGCAGGTTCTCGGCGCCGATATGGCGGATGAAATCCTGGATGTAGTAGATGTAGTCCGACAGGTGGAAGGCGCCGTCTTCAGCCGGCACCATGCGCGCGTCGATCCAGTCGGTCACGTAGACCTTGTGGTCCTGCAGCAGCGTGCGCACGGTGTCCCGCAGCAGCGTGGCATGGTGGCCCGACAGGGGCGCGCACACCAGCACCACCGGCTCGTCCTTCAGCAGCTTGATGGTCTCCGGGTCGTCGGCATAGCGCTTGAAGCGCAGCAGCTTGCAGAACGGCTTTTCCAGCACGGACTGCTCGACGATGGGGATGTCGCGCCCGTTGGAGCGGACCGACTTGATGTCGAACGCGGGCTTTTCGTATTCCTTGCCGAGCCGGTACAGCAACTCGTAGCCCGCCGCAAGTCGGGGGGCTCCGGGCACCAGCGACATCGGGCTGAGGGGATTGGTGAAAGTCTTGGCGGTCGCCTGGGCCCACGCGGTCAGCGGGTGGAGGATCGAGCGCTGGAACTCATGCAGTTGGTAGAGCATGCCGTTTCTGCCTGGTCTTACTTTGGGTCACGTACCACCAAGTACTAATGTACTGACAATACACCTGGGGATCGTCGCGGATTATGCCCGTTCTCGAACGACCGTGCTAACGATCTTGCTTTGCAGCATATACCTTAAGGTACTTCCCCATCTGCGGAACACAATAAGGCATTCGCCTGATTTTTGGATGACACTGTCCTACAAGACTGAAAACAAATGCAAAAAGCGGCCGAGGCCGCTTTTTTTGGGACGCCATGTGATCCTGACGCCAGTCACGGTGCGTTGCCCTGCAGCAACGCCGGCAGCGTTACATCACCGCTGCGATCGCATCGACAACCGCATCGATATTGCGGCTGTTCAGCGCCGCCACGCAGATGCGGCCGGTGCCGACGGCGTAGATGCCGTGTTCGTTGCGCAGCCGGTCCACCTGGGCCGAGGTCAGGCCCGAGTACGAGAACATGCCGCGCTGGGCCTTGACGAAGGAGAAGTCGCCCGGTACGCCCTTGGCGGCCAGCTTGTCCACCAGCGCATGGCGCATCAGCTTGATGCGGTCGCGCATCTCGGCCAGCTCCTCTTCCCACATGGCGCGCAGTTCCGGGCTGTTCAGCACGGTGGCGACCACAGTGCCGCCGTGCGTCGGCGGGTTGGAGTAGTTGGTGCGGATCACGCGCTTGACCTGCGACATCACGCGCTGGGCTTCTTCCTTGCCGGTGGTGACGATCGACAGCGCGCCCACGCGCTCGCCGTACAGCGAGAAGCTCTTCGAGAACGAGCTCGACACGAAGAAGGGCAGGCCGGAGTCGGCGAACAGGCGCACGGCGGCGCCGTCGGCGTCGATGCCGTCGGCGAAGCCCTGGTAGGCCATGTCCAGGAACGGGATCAGGTTGCGTTCCTTGACCAGTTCCACCACTTGCTTCCACTGCTCGGGCGACAGGTCGACACCGGTCGGGTTATGGCAGCAGGCGTGCAGCACGACGATGGTGTTGGCCGGGTACGACTTCAGCGATTCCACCATGCCGGCAAAGTTCAGGCCGTGGCTGGCAGCGTCGTAGTAGGCGTAGTTGACGACCGGGAAGCCGGCGGCCTCGAACAGGGCGCGGTGGTTTTCCCAGCTCGGGTCGCTGATGGCGACCTTGGCGTCCGGGTACAGGCGCTTCAGGAAGTCGGCGCCGATCTTCAGCGCGCCGGTGCCGCCCAGTGCCTGGGCCGTCACCACGCGGCCTTCGGTGATCAGCGGCGATTCCTTGCCGAACAGCAGCGTCTGCACGGCCTGGTCATAGGCGGCGATGCCTTCGATCGGCAGGTAGCCACGCGGGGTGGCGGTGGTCAGACGGGCTTTTTCTGCCTCCTGGACGGCGCGCAGCAGGGGGATTTTCCCTTCGTCGGTGAAGTACACGCCAACGCCCAGGTTGACCTTGGTGGCGCGGGTGTCGGCATTGAAGGCTTCGTTGAGGCCCAGGATTGGGTCACGCGGGGCCATCTCGACGGCAGAAAACAAACTCATTTGGAATCTCGTGGTCGGCAATGAAAGAAAACGGGAAGGCGTAGAATGCTCCGGACTGCGCTGGCGGCTGGCAGGCCCCCATTCCGTTCTGGGCGGAATCGGCCCCACGCCGTTGGGAACGGCTTGAGGCGGCTTGAACCGGGGGCTGTCAACCCCAAGATTCTAGCGTATCCGCCCGTTTTCCTGAGGTTTTTCCCTAATCTCGCCCTCACTTCTTTCGTTACTTCTTTATTACCTCTTCCCGCTATTCCGCCCCCTATGTCGAACCTTGCAGAAGCCGCGCCGGCCCTGGACGAAAGCAAATTCGTCACATTTCCCGGCTCCCCGTTCCAGCTGTACCAGCCGTTCCCGCCCGCCGGGGACCAGCCGGAGGCGATCCGCCAGCTGGTGGAGGGGGTGGAGGACGGCCTGTCTTACCAGACATTGCTGGGCGTGACCGGGTCGGGCAAGACCTTCACCATGGCCAACACGATCGCCCGCCTGGGGCGGCCGGCGATCGTGTTCGCGCCCAACAAGACGCTGGCGGCACAGCTGTATGCCGAGTTCCGCGAGTTCTTTCCGCGCAACGCGGTCGAGTATTTCGTCAGCTACTACGACTACTACCAGCCTGAGGCCTACGTCCCACAACGCGACCTGTTCATCGAGAAGGACTCGTCGATCAACGAGCATATCGAGCAGATGCGGCTGTCGGCGACCAAAAGCCTGCTGGAGCGCCGCGACACGGTGATCGTGGCGACGGTCTCGGCGATCTATGGTATCGGCAACCCGAACGAATACCACCAGATGATTCTCACTTTGCGGGCCGGCGACAAGATCAGCCAGCGCGACGTGATCGCGCGCCTGATTGCCATGCAGTACACCCGCAACGAGACCGATTTCCAGCGCGGCACGTTCCGCGTGCGCGGCGACACCATCGACATCTTCCCGGCGGAGCATGCCGAGATGGCGGTGCGGCTGGAGATGTTCGACGACGAAGTGGAATCCCTGCAATTCTTCGATCCGCTGACCGGCCGCGTGAAACAGAAGATCCCGCGCTTTACGGTCTATCCGTCGAGCCACTATGTGACGCCGCGCGAGACCGTGCTGCGCGCGATCGAGGCGATCAAGGACGAGCTGCGCGACCGGCTGGAGTTCTTCCACAAGGAAAACCGGCTGGTCGAAGCGCAGCGGCTGGAGCAGCGTACCCGCTTCGATCTCGAAATGCTTTCGGAGCTGGGCTTCTGCAAGGGCATCGAGAACTATTCGCGCCATCTGTCCGGCGCGCGCCCCGGCGAGCCGCCGCCGACGCTGGTTGACTACCTGCCGTCCGATGCGCTGATGTTCCTGGACGAGTCGCACGTGCTGATCGGCCAGCTCAACGGCATGTACAACGGCGACCGCGCGCGCAAGACCACGCTGGTCGAGTACGGTTTCCGGCTGCCGTCGGCACTGGACAACCGGCCGCTCAAGTTCGACGAGTTCGAGCGCAAGATGCGGCAGGTGATGTTCGTCAGCGCGACGCCCGCGCAGTTCGAGCAGGAGCATGCGGGGCAGGTGGTGGAGCAGGTGGTGCGCCCGACCGGGCTGGTCGACCCGACTATCATCGTGCGTCCGGCGACCACGCAGGTGGATGACCTGCTATCGGAAATCCACGCGCGCGTGGAGGTCAACGAGCGCGTGCTGGTGACCACGCTGACCAAGCGCATGGCCGAGCAGCTGACCGAGTTCCTGTCCGAGAACGGCGTCAAGGTGCGCTACCTGCACTCGGACATCGACACCGTGGAGCGCGTCGAGATCATCCGCGACCTGCGCCTGGGCACCTTCGACGTGCTGGTCGGCATCAACCTGCTGCGCGAGGGCCTGGATATCCCCGAGGTCTCGCTGGTGGCGATCCTGGATGCCGACAAGGAAGGCTTCCTGCGCGCTGAGCGCTCGCTGATCCAGACCATCGGCCGCGCCGCGCGCAACGTCAATGGCACCGCCATCCTGTATGGCGACCGCATGACCGACTCGATGCAGAAGGCCATCAGCGAGACCGAGCGACGCCGCGCCAAGCAGATGGCCTTCAACGAGGCCAACGGCATCATTCCGCGCGGCGTGGTCAAGCGCATCAAGGACATCATCGACGGCGTGTACAACGCCAGCGATGCCAAGGCCGAGCTGCAGGCCGCGCAGGAGCAGGCGCGCTACGAAGACATGAGCGAGAAGCAGGTGTCGAAGGAAATCAAGCGGCTGGAAAAGCTCATGCTCGACCATGCCCGCAACCTGGAGTTCGAGCAGGCGGCACAGGTGCGCGACCAGCTGGCCAAGCTCAAGGCGCAGGTGTTCGGCGCCAGCGGCGAGGGCGCGCTGCCGCCTGCCTGAACCTGCGCCGCGGGGCGGGTGTGCGCCGTGGCTGGCCTATAGTGAAATGCGTCAGAATCGATCCGGAGGCGCATCATGGTAAAGCTTGGCCTGTGGGTCCCGCTGGAGGCGCGGCCCGGCAAGGAGCAGGAAGTCGAGCAGTTCCTGCGCGACGGTCTGGCGCTGGTGCAGCAGGAGACCGGTACCACGGCCTGGTTCGCGCTGCGCGTGGGGCCGTCGATGTTCGGCATCTTCGATGCCTTTGCCGATGAATCCGCGCGCGAGGCGCACCTGGCCGGCAAGGTTGCCGCCGCGCTGATGGCCAAGGCGCCGGAGTTGTTCATGGCTACGCCGCCGATCCAGAAGCTGGAGGTGCTGGCGGCCAAGCTGCCGGCGTGAACCGGGCGTAAGGAGCTGCCATGGAACGCCAATTCGAGTACGGGGGCTATCTGGTCGTGGCCAGCGCGGTGCCCAATGCCGCAGGCGGCTTCGCCGGGCAGATGCGCATTGCCGACGCCTTTGGCGAGCCGGCCGGCCCGACCTACGAGGCCATCGCCGGCGATGCGCCGACGCAGGAAGCGGCCGTAGCGCTGGCCGAGGCTGCGGCGATGCGGGCCATCGATGCCGGCGAGGTCAACTAGCCGCCCACCCTGTCCCATTTCCCGAGGAGAACACACAATGACCGAGATCGGCGACTGGAAGAAAAAGGTCTATGAAACCCACGAAGTGCAGGTCCAGGTCAAGCAACGCTCGCAAAGCGAATGGTCGTACACCGTGCGCGTCTGCCGCCCGGGGACCAATATCCGCGCCGCCGGCACGCTGACCGAGACCTCGCGCATCACCGACCATTTCAAGTCCGCCGAAGCCGCTACAGTGGCCGGTTTTGCACACGGAGAGCGCCTGGCCAAACAGCTCGCGTAGCCTGGCGTCCCGGGGCGGGCCGACCACGCTTGGCGGCCGTTCCGCACGGACGGCTAGAATTTGCACCTCTCCAGACGCGGGGCACGTTGGCAGGAAGCCTTGGGCGCCCCGCCTCGGCCGCGCTTGCGCCTTGATCGACCGATGAAGAAATACGCCATCCTGATGTGTTGCATGGGCAACATCTGCCGCTCGCCGACGGCGGAAGGCGTGCTGCGCGCCAAATTGGCGGCCGCCGGACTGGAACTGCTGGTCGAGCTGGATTCGGCCGGCACCCACGAATACCATCTGGGCCGGGCGCCCGACCCGCGTACGCAGCGCGCAGCGCTGCGGCGTGGCTACGATCTGTCCGCGCTGCGCGCCCGCAAGGTCGGCCTGCCCGATTTCGACCGCTTCGATCTGATCCTGGCGATGGACCGCGACAATCTCGACGGCCTGGCGCGCCTGCATCCCGATGCCGGCGACAAGGTGCGCCTGCTGATGAGCTTCGCTACCCGCCACGACGCCGACGAAGTGCCGGATCCGTACTACGGCGAGGGCGACGGCTTCGAGCGCGTGCTGGACTACGTCGAGGACGCTTGCGACGGCCTGGTCGCGATGCTGCGGCAGCGGCTGCAGCATCCCGCAGACTGATCCGCGGTGCGGCGCCGCATCCTGAAATTGCGTTGGCGCTGGCCTTGCCGTGCGAGGCGGCAAGCCCGGCGAGGGCTGCCGGGGAGCGCGGCGCTTGATGCGCTGCGGTAGGGGTAGTTGACTGAATTAGTCGGGTACCTTTATACTTGACGGAAATGATCAAGTATTCGCTTTACCCCCAGAGCCCTGCACCATGAGACTGACCACCAAAGGCCGCTTCGCGGTCACTGCGATGATCGACCTGGCGATGCGCCAGGACCAGGGACCGGTGACGCTCGCCGGCATCAGCCAGCGCCAGAAGATCTCGCTATCCTACCTGGAACAGCTGTTTGGCAAGCTGCGCCGGCATGAGATCGTCGAAAGCGTGCGCGGTCCGGGCGGTGGCTACAGCCTGGCGCGCAAGGCCGAAGACGTCACGGTGGCGGACATCATCATCGCCGTCGACGAGCCGCTTGACGCCACCCAGTGCGGTGGAAAAGGCAATTGTAACGGAGATGACGGCTCCGGGCGTTGCATGACCCACGAACTGTGGGCAACGCTGAACCAGAAGATGGTCGAGTACCTCGACTCCGTCTCCCTCAAGAACCTGGTGGACCAGCAGCGCGAACGCCAGCCGGCGGTGCTGCACGACATGCGCGAGGAAGCCGCGCAGCCGGCCCCTGCCGCAGGGCGCGGCAAGGCCGACAAGCAGGAAAAGCCGGTTCGGGCGAGGGTGGTGAATTCAGTATTCAGCCTGGCGCAATCCTGAGCGTCTACCAAGGCACGCGGCAGGCAACGACAGTAATCAGCGATACAGCGGTCCCTAAAAGGCAGTCATAACGATGAGCACCCCACATTTCCCCATCTACATGGATTACTCGGCCACCACGCCGGTGGACCCGCGCGTGGCGGACAAGATGATTCCGTACCTGCGCGAGCAGTTCGGCAACCCCGCCTCGCGCAGCCATGCGTACGGCTGGGACGCGGAGCGCGCGGTGGAAGAAGCGCGCGAGCAGGTCGCCGCACTGGTCGGCGCCGACCCGCGCGAGATCGTGTGGACGTCGGGTGCGACCGAATCGGACAACCTGGCCATCAAGGGTGCCGCGAACTTCTATTCGGGCAAGGGCAAGCACATCATCACCGTGAAGACCGAGCACAAGGCCGTGCTCGACACCACGCGCGAACTGGAGCGCCAGGGCTTCGAGGTGACCTACCTGGACGTGAAGGAAAACGGCCTGCTCGACATGGATGTGTTCAAGCAGGCGCTGCGCCCGGACACGATCCTGGTGTCGGTGATGCTGGTCAACAACGAGATCGGCGTGATCCAGGACGTCGAGCAGATCGGCGAGATTTGCCGCGAAAAGGGCATTATCTTCCACTGCGACGCCGCTCAGGCGACCGGCAAGGTGGCGATCGACTTGAGCAAGCTGAAGTGCGACCTGATGTCGTTCTCGGCCCACAAGACCTATGGCCCGAAGGGCATCGGCGCGCTGTATGTGCGCCGCAAGCCGCGCGTGCGCATCGAGGCGCAGATGCACGGCGGCGGCCATGAGCGCGGCATGCGCTCGGGCACGCTGGCCACGCACCAGATCGTCGGCATGGGCGAAGCCTTCCGCATCGCCCGCGAAGAGATGGCCACCGAAAACGAACGCATCCGCATGCTGCGCGACCGCCTGTGGAACGGCCTGTCGGACATGGAAGAGGTCTACCTGAACGGTGACCTGGAGCACCGCGTACCGCACAACCTGAACGTCAGCTTCAACTTCGTCGAAGGCGAGTCGCTGATCATGGCGATCAAGGACGTGGCGGTGTCGTCCGGTTCGGCCTGCACCTCGGCTTCGCTGGAGCCGTCGTACGTGCTGCGCGCGCTGGGCCGCAACGATGAACTGGCGCACAGCTCGATCCGCTTCACGGTGGGCCGCTTCACCACCGAGCAGGAGATCGACTTCACCGTCCAGCTGCTCAAGTCCAAGATCGGCAAGCTGCGCGACCTGTCGCCGCTGTGGGAAATGTTCAAGGACGGCGTCGACCTGAATTCGATCCAGTGGGCCGCGCACTAAGCGCCTTGGGTACCTGCAGGATCCAGCAAAGATAACAGCAATACCCCCGCAAAAGATACGCAAGAGGTAAGCAAAATGTCATACAGCACGAAGGTTCTCGACCACTATGAAAACCCCCGCAACGTCGGTTCGTTCGACAAGAATGACGATGCGGTCGGCACCGGCATGGTCGGCGCCCCGGCTTGCGGCGACGTGATGAAGCTGCAGATCAAGGTCAACGAGGCTGGCGTGATCGAAGACGCCAAGTTCAAGACCTATGGCTGCGGCTCGGCCATCGCCTCGTCGTCGCTGGTGACCGAGTGGGTCAAGGGCAAGACCGTTGACCAGGCGCTGGAGATCAAGAACACCCAGATCGCCGAGGAACTGGCCCTGCCGCCGGTGAAGATCCACTGCTCGATCCTGGCTGAAGACGCGATCAAGGCCGCTGTCGAAGACTACAAGAAGAAGCACGGCGCGGAGCAGAAGGCCGCCTGATCCTGTCGATCGACAAGCGAAGCACGAAGGAAGACGCAACGATGATCACGATGACCGAGAAGGCGGCCAAGCACGTCGCCCGTTACCTGGAGCGCCGCGGCAAGGGCGTGGGCCTGCGCCTGGGCGTGAAGACCACCGGCTGCTCGGGCCTGGCCTACAAGCTGGAATACGTGGATGAGCTGCTGCCGGAAGACGCGGTGTTCGAGTCGCACGGCATCAAGGTCATCGTTGACGCCAAGAGCCTGCCGTACATCGATGGCACCGAACTTGACTATGCGCGCGAAGGGTTGAACGAAGGGTTCCGCTTCAACAACCCCAACGTCAAGGACGAGTGCGGCTGCGGCGAGTCGTTCACGGTCTGAGCAGCATTGCGGTAGCGTCGGTGGAGCGCAGCATCACCGGGTTCCACCGGGACGAGGAAGGCCATTGGGTGGCCGAACTCGATTGCGGCCATGGCCAGCACGTCCGGCACGATCCGCCGTGGCAGTTGCGGCCGTGGACGCAGAGCGAGCAGGGCCGCGCCGGCATGATCGGCACGCGGGTGAACTGCCTGAAGTGCGACCGCAACGAACCGCCGGCGGAGTGGGCCCTGGCGCGGGCCAGCCAGCCTGCCGGCCGCTAACGGCCGCTAATGGCGGCAAATGGACGAAGGGGCGGCGCGGCCGCTCTTTTTTCTTGGGGAAGCAGTTGAAAGACGATTTTTTTGCGCTGTTCGGCCTGCCGGCGCAGTTCGGCGTCGACGAGGCCGCGCTGGATGCGGCCTATCGCACCGTGCAGTCGCAGGCGCATCCGGACCGCTTCGCCAACGCCGGCGATGCCGAGCGCCGCGTGGCCATGCAGTGGGCCGCGCATGCCAATGAAGCCTATCGCACGCTGCGCCAGCCGCTGCGGCGCGCGACCTACCTGCTGAAGCTGCGCGGCGTGGATGTGCAGGCGGAGAACAACACCGCCATGTCGCCCGCCTTCCTGATGCAGCAGATGGAGTGGCGCGAAGCGCTGCAGGAAGCGGCGGAAGCGCGCGACGTGGGCCGCCTCGATGCGCTGCTGCGCGAGCTGCGCCAGGAAAAGCGCGAGGCCCACGCCGCACTGGGCGCGCTGCTTGACGCCGGCGACAACGATGCAGCCGGCGGCGCGGTGCGCCAACTGATGTTTATCGAGAAGATCGAGCACGATACCAGCGAGGCCATCGACCGGCTGGAAGACTGACCGGCACGATTGCCGGGGCCGTGACACAATGGCGCCCGGCTTGAAAACCGCCCGCATGGCGGTTTCCCCTGCCGTACAAGACAGCGAAGAATTACCATGGCACTGCTCCAGATTTCCGAACCCGGCATGTCGCCGGCGCCCCACCAACGCCGCCTGGCCGTCGGCATCGACCTCGGCACCACCAACTCTCTGGTGGCCGCGGTGCGCAGCAGCATCCCCGAGGTGCTGGGCGACGAGCGCGGCCGTGCGCTGCTGCCGTCGGTCGTGCGCTACCTGCCGGACCGTACCGCGCATATCGGCTATCGGGCCCAGGACGAAGCGGTGCGCGATCCCAAGAACACCATCGTCTCGGTCAAGCGCTTCATGGGCCGCGGCCTGCGCGACGTGGCCAATATCGAGCACAGCCCGTACGACTTCGTCGATGCGCCCGGCATGGTGCAGATCAAGACCGCCGCCGGCGTGAAGAGCCCGGTGGAAATCTCGGCAGAAATCCTGGCCACGCTGCGCCAGCGCGCCGAAGACACGCTGGGCGACGACCTTGTCGGCGCGGTCATCACCGTGCCGGCATATTTCGATGAGGCGCAGCGCCAGGCGACCAAGGACGCCGCGCGCCTGGCCGGCCTGGAAGTGCTGCGCCTGCTCAACGAGCCCACCGCCGCGGCCATTGCCTATGGCCTCGACAACGCGGCCGAAGGCGTCTACGCGGTCTATGACCTGGGCGGCGGCACCTTCGATATCTCGGTGCTAAAGCTCACACGCGGCGTGTTCGAGGTGATGGCCACCGGCGGCGATTCCGCGCTGGGCGGCGATGACTTCGACCAGCGCCTGCTGTGCTGGATCGTCGAGCAGGCCAATCTGCAGCCGCTGTCGGCGCAGGACATGCGCCTGCTGATGGTGCGCGCGCGCGCCGCCAAGGAAGCCCTGTCGGAAGCGGACAGCACCGTGATCGACGCAGTGCTTGACTCCGGCGAGATCGTCCACCTGACGCTGACTGACGAGACTTTCGAGAAGATCACCGCGCATCTGGTGCAGAAGACCCTGGCGCCTGTGCGCAAGGCGCTGCGCGACGCCGGCGTGACGCCCGACGACGTCAAGGGTGTGGTGCTGGTCGGCGGCGCCACGCGCATGCCGTCGATCCGCAAGGCGGTGGGCGATTACTTTGGCCAGACTCCGCTGACCAACCTCGACCCCGACCGCGTGGTGGCGCTGGGCGCCGCGATGCAGGCCAACCTGCTGGCCGGCAACCATGCGCCGGGCGAAGACTGGCTGCTGCTCGACGTGATCCCGCTGTCGCTGGGCGTCGAGACCATGGGCGGCCTGGTCGAGAAGATCATCCCGCGCAACAGCACCATCCCGGTGGCGCGCGCGCAGGAATTCACCACCTTCAAGGACGGCCAGACCGCGATGGCGATCCACGTGCTGCAGGGCGAGCGCGAGCTGGCCAGCGACTGCCGCTCGCTGGCGCGCTTCGAGCTGCGCGGGATCCCGCCGATGGTGGCGGGCGCGGCGCGCATCCGCGTGACCTACCAGGTCGATGCGGACGGGCTGCTGTCCGTGACCGCGCGCGAGACGCATTCGGGCGTGGAAGCCTCGGTGACGGTCAAGCCGTCGTACGGGCTGGCCGACGACGATATCGCGCGCATGCTGCAGGACAGCTTCCGCGAGGCCGAGCACGATATGAAGAGCCGCGCGCTGGCAGAAGAACGTGTCGAGGCCGACCGCCTGGTCGAGGCCACCGAGCGTGCGCTGGAAACCGATGGCGACCTGCTGTCGGCCGAAGAGCGCGCGCAGGTCGAAGCGCTGATCGCCGGCGTGCGCGAGATCGCCAGGGGTGAAGACCACCTGGCGATCCGCGCCACGGTGGAAAAGCTGTCGCACGGCACCGATGAATTTGCCGCCCGCCGCATGGACCGCTCGATCAAGAGCGCGCTGGCCGGGCGCAAGGTGCAGGAACTGGGCTGATCACCGCGCCTGCACCGCACTACAGAACCCAGGAAACGACATGCCACAGATCATTGTTTTGCCCCACGTCGAATACTGCCCGGAAGGGAAGGTGATCGAGGCCGAGAAGGGCGTCAGCGTCCTCGACTCCCTGCTTTCCCACGGGATCGATCTCGAACACGCGTGCGAGAAATCCTGTGCCTGCACCACTTGCCATGTGATCGTGCGCGAAGGCTTCGACTCGCTCAACGAGGCCGAGGAGAAGGAAGAGGACCTGCTCGACAAGGCCTGGGGCCTGGAGCCGAATTCGCGCCTGTCGTGCCAGGCCATCGTCGATGAGGAAGACCTGACCGTCGAGATTCCCAAGTACACCATCAACCACGCCAAGGAAGGCCACTGAGCCGCCGGCACAGATCTCAGCGGAGAACGAACCCATGAAGTGGACCGATACCTACGATATCGCCGCAGCGCTGTACGACAAATATCCTGATGTCGACCCCGCCGGCGTGCGCTTTACGGAACTGCGCAGCTGGGTGCTGGAGCTCGACGGCTTCGCCGACGATCCGGCGCGTTCGGGAGAGAAGATCCTGGAAGCGATCCAGCAAGCATGGATCCAGGAAGCGGAGTAAGCGCTCTGTATCGGGAAGAAGCAGAAAGGCCGGCGTGATTCGCCGGCCTTTTCCGTTGGTACTGCGCGAGCGTCGGTGTCAGCCTCTGACCAGCGCACCGTTCTCCATGTGCACGCGCTCGCCGACCTGTACCGCGGGATCCTTTTCATAGGTGAAGGTTCGCTGGCTGCCGTCATCCATGCGGACGCGCACTTCATAGTGGGTATCCTTGCTCACGGCCTTCTCGATCTGGTTACCCGCGACCCCGCCGCCCACCGCACCGACTACAGTGCCGACGATACGGCCATTGCCCTTGCCGACCTGGTTGCCAAGCAGGCCGCCGACCACCGCGCCGCCGAGCGCGCCCAGGCCGCTGGTGTTGGGCTTCTGGGTCTGTATCGGCGTGACGGCGACGATGCGGCCGGCATACGGGCTGCCCTTGGCGGCCGGGCGCCCGGTGTCGGCGCGCTGGCTGGCGCGGGACTCACTATCGCGCGGTGCGGCCTGGCGCGCGGGAGTGGTACGCGGCGCCGCTTGCGTCGGTTGTGAGTTGGAGGTGTTCTGGCGCGATTGCGCTGGCTGGCCGTCATCATAGACTGGCGGGCGGGTCGTACTGCCCGGCGGCGCGGTCTGCGTGGTAACAGGCAAAGGCCCTTGCGGCGCCTGTGCACCTTGCTGGCTTTGCTGTGCGTTCAGCTCAGGGCTAGCCTTGCTGAGCGGCAGCACGCCGGTGACGGCGGCGACGGCGGTCAGGCTGGCAATGACCACCGCCACGGCTGCCGCGCCTATCAGCGGATGCAGCCGGCGTTGCGACGGCAGCGGGGCGGGGGTGTGGTCGTGCGAAGTGGCTTGGCTCTGCATTGTGGCTCCGGTGCGGCGATGGCCGCGATGGGATGGAACCAGTTTGGCGGAAGCGGGGGGTGTTTTCCGTTTGTTTTTGTAAATTTATGTAGGCGGAAAAGGCCTTTTGTGTCAGTGGGTTACGAGGGGTTTGGGGAAGAGGAGAGGCGGCGCTGTAACAAAACGGCGACCGAAGGGAAGGGACTTGAAGTACACGCTCGCGCCCCTCTTCCGCACACGGAAGAGGGGCGCGAGCAAAGCGTCAGTCTTCCTTGCGCAGGTGCGGGAACAGGATGACGTCGCGGATATTCGGGCTATCGGTCAGCAGCATCACCAGGCGGTCGATGCCGATACCGCAGCCGCCCGTCGGGGGCATGCCGTATTCCAGCGCGCGGATATAGTCGGCGTCGAAATACATCGCCTCCTCGTCGCCGGCATCCTTCTGCTCGACCTGCTTGCGGAAGCGGTCGGCCTGGTCCTCGGCATCATTCAGCTCCGAGAAGCCGTTGGCGATCTCGCGGCCGGTGATGAACAGCTCGAAACGCTCGGTGATGCCCGGCACCGTGTCCGAAGCGCGCGCCAGCGGCGAGACCTCGACCGGGTAGTCGACGATAAAGGTCGGCTCCCACAGCTGGCTCTCGGCGGTTTCCTCGAACAGCACCAGCTGCAGCGTGCCCAGCCCGGCATTGAGGAACTGCGGCGCGTTGGTGTTGACGCCGAACTTCTTCAGCTCAACACGCAGGAATTCTGCATCGGCCAGTTGCGCGTCGGTGTACTGCGGCGCGAACTTCTGGATCGCCTGGCAGATGGTCAGGCGGTGGAACGGCTTCGACAGGTCCAGCTCGCGGTCCTGGTACGTCAGCACGGCGCTGCCGCGCGCGTCGATCGCGGCCTTGCGGATCAGGTCTTCAGTGAAGTCCATCAGCCAGCGGTAGTCCGTGTAGGCCGCGTAGAACTCCATCATGGTGAACTCGGGGTTGTGGCGCGGGCTCACCCCCTCGTTGCGGAAGTTGCGGTTGATCTCGAACACGCGCTCGAAGCCGCCGACGATCAGCCGCTTCAGGTACAGCTCGGGCGCGATGCGCATGAACATCTGCATGTCCAGCGCATTGTGGTGCGTGATGAAGGGCTTGGCCGCGGCGCCGCCCGGGATCGGGTGCAGCATCGGCGTTTCCACCTCCATGAAGCCGGCGTCGGCCATAAGGCGGCGCAGCGACGAGATCGCGTTGGTGCGGGCGCGGAAGGTGTTGCGCGTTTCCGGCGAGACGATCAGGTCCACATAGCGCTGGCGGTACTTCATCTCCTGGTCGGCCAGCCCGTGGAACTTGTCCGGCAGCGGGCGCAGCGACTTGGACAGCAGGCGCAGCTCGCGCACCTGCACCGACAGTTCGCCCTTGTTGGTGCGGAACAGCTCGCCGCGGGCGCTGATGATGTCGCCCAGGTCCCAGTGCTTGAAGGCGGCGTAGACCTCTTCGCCGACCTTGTCGCGCGTGATGTAGAACTGGATCTGGCCGCTGCCGTCCTGCACGGTGGCGAAGCTGGCCTTGCCCATCACGCGCTTGAGCATCATGCGGCCGGCGATGGCGACCTCGACCGGGCTGGCTTCGAGCGCGGCCTGGTCGGTCTCGCCATATTGCGCATGCAGCGCGGCGGCCTGGTGGGTGGGGCGGAAATCGTTGGGGAAGGCCACGCCTTGCTGGCGCAGCGCGGCCAGTTTCTCGCGCCGCTCCGCGATGATCTTGTTCTCGTCGACGGCGGGCGTATCCGCGGCGGCTGGCTTGGCCTGCGACTTGGCCTGGGCGTGATTCGGTTCGGTCATGATGTCTTGTAGCGTCGCACGCGGCGGGCCGCGCGCGGGTTCAGTATGGCTTCAGTAATTGCGGAGATCGTCCAGCTCGGTGCTGCCGAAATCCGGGCGGTGCAGGTAGGCGACGATGCGGCCCGCGGTTTCCTCGGCGGAAGCGAGCTGCTGGTTCGCCTTCAGGTCGCGGAAACGCTGCACCTGGGCAAACTCGGCGTTGCGGATCACGTCCTGCATGCCGGTATCGATCACGCCCGGCGCCAGCGCCACCGCGCGCACGGTGCGGGGCGCCGGTGCCTGCGCGTACTCGGCGTTGACCGAGCGCATGAACATGTCCAGGCCTGCCTTGCCGGCGCAGTAGGCGCTCCAGCCCTCGATCGGGCGGCGCGCCGCGCCGGAAGAGATCGCCAGCACCTTGCGCGGGCAGTCGAACTTCTCGGTGCGCTCCAGGAAGGCCGCGGTCATCGTCATCGGCGCCGCCAGGTTGGTCAGCAGGTGCGGCACCAGCGTGCTTTCCTGCAGGCGCGAGACCGGGCCGATCGGTTCGACCACGCCGGCGTTCAGGATCAGCGTGGCACTGGCCGGCGGCTGGTCGAGGGTATCGATCACGCTGGCCAGCCAGGTGGCCGCGGGGCCGGCCTGGGACAGGTCCTGCAGGTGCCAGGCCACCGGCACGCCGCTCATGGTGGCGATGCGCTCCAGCTCGTTGTTGCGGCTGCGCGCGACGCAGATCAGGCGGTTGCCCGGCACGAGCAGGGCGTTGGTCAATGCCGCGCCCAGCCCGCGCGAGGCGCCGGTGATGATGTAGAGGTGATTGGCTTCGCTCATGGTGCCCCGGTCGGAAAGGCCGCAGGTGCGGCGGTACAGCAGTGAGGTACAGCTGTCGATACAGCGAAAGCGGTGATGCTGCTGTGCCGCCGCGGGTGCCGCCGCCGCGCCAAAGGGCGCGGGACGTGCAGCCCGGCACGGCCTTACAGTCCCTGCTTGAGGCTGGCCTCGATGAACGGGTCCAGGTCGCCGTCCAGCACCTTCTGGGTGTTGGACATTTCCACGTTGGTGCGCAGGTCCTTGATACGGCTCTGGTCCAGCACGTAGGAGCGGATCTGGTGGCCCCAGCCCACGTCGGTCTTGCCGGCTTCGAGCTTGTCGGCCTCGGCCTGGCGCTTGCGCATCTCGTGCTCGTACAGGCGCGACTTCAGCATCGACATGGCCTCGGCACGGTTGCGGTGCTGCGAGCGGTCATTCTGGCACTGCACCACGATGCCGGTCGGGATGTGCGTGATCCGCACAGCCGAGTCGGTCTTGTTGATGTGCTGGCCGCCGGCGCCAGAGGCGCGGTAGGTATCCACGCGCAGGTCAGCCGGGTTGACTTCCACTTCGAACGAGTCGTCCACCTCGGGATAGACGAACACCGATGAGAACGAGGTATGGCGCCCGCCCGACGAATCGAACGGCGACTTGCGCACCAGGCGGTGCACGCCGGTCTCGGTACGCAGGTAGCCGAAGGCGTATTCGCCCTCGATCTTGATGGTCGCGCTCTTGATGCCGGCCACGTCGCCTTCGGACTCTTCCAGCACCTCGGCCTTGAAGCCCTTGCGCTCGCAGTACTTCAGGTACTGGCGCAGCAGCATCGAGGCCCAGTCGCACGCTTCGGTGCCGCCGGCGCCGGCCTGGATGTCGATGAAGGCGTTGGCCTGGTCCATCTCCCCGGAGAACATGCGGCGGAATTCCATGTCCGCCACAATCTCCTCGAAGCCCTTGACGTCGCTTTCGATCGATTCGAGGGTCTCGTCGTCGCCTTCTTCCCTGGCGAGTTCGAACAGCTCCTCGGCGCCGCCAAGGTCGTCAGTGAGCTTGCCCAGGACGCCTACGACGCCCTCGAGGCTCTTCTTTTCCTTGCCGAGGTCCTGGGCGCGCTTGGGGTTGTTCCAGACGTCCGGGTCTTCCAGCAGGCCGTTGACTTCGTCCAGCCTTCCTACTTTGACATCGTAGTCAAAGATACCCCCGTAGATCTTCCGTCCGGGAACGGAGATCGGAGATGGCACCGGAGATGGCGTTGAGGCGTTCTGCTTCCATGATGTTCCTGCGCTTCGAAAACCGTGAATTATAGCGGATTGGTGCCCGGAACCGGTCGCGGATTCGGGGATTGCGGCCGCCCCCGGCGTGGGCGCGCGGCGAACGGAAAGCGCGTGCGATGGTCTATCCGGCGGTGCCGGGCAGCGCACGCGGCGATAATACGCACTCGCAAGCCGCCCGCGGCATGAAGACAAACAGGGACGCATGACGAAAACCAGACATGACATCGAGCCAGGCCGGCGCCGCGCGCTGGGCCTGCTGATTGCCGCCACGGCCGCCGCGGTCGCTTCCGGCTGCGGCACCACCGGCGGCCCCGTGCCGGATGGCTATTACCGCGTGGAACGGGGCGATACGCTCTATTCGATCGCCCGCAAGCACGGCCGCACCGTGCGCGACCTGACCCGCTGGAACAGCGACATCACCAGCCCCAGCCAGATCGAGGTGGGCCAGTTGATCCGCGTGCGGCCTGCCGGCGGCGCCGGCGCGACGGCATCCACCGGCACCGGCCAGGCCGTGACCGACACGCCGCGTGTCGACAGCGGCAGTTCGCGGCCGCCCGCTGGCGGTATCCGCCTGCAATGGCCAGCCGACGGCCGCGTCACCGCGGGCTACTCGCCGCCGGGCAGCAAGGGCCTGACCATCGCGGTGCCGGCCAACGGCACGGTGCGCGCGGCCGCCGCTGGCCGGGCCATCCATGTGGGCAACCTGCGCGGCTACGGCATGCTGGTGATCGTCAAGCACAACGACGACTGGCTGACGGTCTACGGCAACCTGGACCAGCCGCTGGTCAGCGAGGGCGCCACGATCTCGGCCGGACAGGACGTGGGCCGCATGGGCGCCAGCGCCAGCGAGCTGCACTTCGAGGTGCGGGGCAACGGCAAGCCGGTTGATCCGATGGCGTACCTGCCGTCGCGCGGCTAAGACCGGGGGACAAGCCCCAGGGCCCCGGCGCGCTACTGCGCGTGCTCGATCACCAGCTGCACGCGCGTGACGCCGTTGAACGTGTTGTTGTCGAGCCGGTAGGCCACCTGCGCGCTGGCCCCGAGCGATTCGGCGTGGTTGAACCAGATTGCGTCGAAGCGCTGGCTGCCGCGCCCCAGCTGCAGCTTCAGGTGCTTGCCCTTGAGCACGCTCTGGCGCAGCACGTCGAACTCGCCGCAAAAGGTCGGTGCCGGGAAGCCCTGGCCCCACACCTGCTGCTCCAGCAGGGTGACGAATTCCGGGCTGAAGCAGTGGTCCTCGATATCGCCGTCGGTCTCGATCACGCGCGCAAGCTGGTCGTCGGTCAGCCATTCCTTGCCGACCGCTTCGAAGGCTTCCTGGAACTCGGCAAAGCGCTCGGCGCGCACGGTCAGGCCGGCCGCCATGGCATGGCCCCCGAACTTGACCATCATGCCGGGGCAGCGCTTGGACACCAGGTCGAGGGCGTCGCGCAGGTGGAAGCCCGGGATCGAGCGGCCCGAGCCCTTGAAGGTGGCTTCGTCGCCGGGCGCGAAGGTGATGGTGGGGCGGTGGAACTTGTCCTTGAGCCGCGACGCGACGATGCCGATCACGCCCTGGTGCCAGGTGTCGTTGAACACGCTGACGGTAAAGCGCGCCGACGGGTCCGGGCCAGCCAGCGGCTGCTCCAGGATCTGCAGGGCCTCCTGCTGCATGCCCGCTTCGATATCGCGCCGCTCGCGGTTCATGCCGTCGAGTTCCTGCGCGATTTCCCAGGCGCGGTTGGCATCATCGGTCAGCAGGCATTCGATGCCCAGCGACATGTCCGCCAGCCTGCCTGCCGCGTTCAGCCGTGGCCCCAGCCCGAAACCGAGGTCGAAGGTATTGGCGCGCGACGCCTCGCGTCCCGCGGCGCGGAACAGCGCCGCCACGCCCGGCTGCATGCGTCCCGCGCGCATCCGGCGCAGCCCCTGCGCCACCAGAATGCGGTTGTTGGTGTCGAGCTTGACCACATCGGCGACCGTGCCCAGCGCCACCAGGTCGAGCAGTGTCTGTAGCGGCGGCTGGGTGGCCTGGGTGTAGACGCCGCGCCGGCGCAGCTCGGCGCGCAGCCCCAGCAGCACGTAGAACATCACGCCCACGCCAGCCAGGTTTTTGCTCGGGAATTCGCAGCCCGGCTGGTTCGGGTTGACGATCACCGCCGCCTCGGGCAGCTCGGCGCCCGGCAGGTGGTGGTCGGTCACCACCACGTCGATCCCCAGCGCATTGGCCGCGGCCACGCCGTCGACGCTGGCAATGCCGTTGTCGACCGTGACGATCACGTCCGGCTGCTGCCTGGCCGCCAGCGCTACGATTTCCGGCGTCAGGCCGTAGCCGTACTCGAAGCGGTTGGGCACGATGTACTCGACCCGTGCGCCCAGCATGCGCAACCCGCGCACCCCCACCGCGCAGGCGGTGGCGCCGTCGCAGTCATAGTCGGCGACGATCAGCAGGCGCTTGCCGGCGGCGATGGCGTCGGCGAGGTAGGCGGCGGCATGGCCGATGCCTTTCATGGCGCCCGGCGGCACCAGTTCAGGCAGGTCGGTCGCCAGCTCGGCGGTGCGGGCCACGCCGCGCGCGGCCAGGATGCGGGCGAGCGTGGGATGCAGGCCGGCGGCGGCCAGTGCGGTGACGTGTTCGGGGGCGTAGGTGCGGATGGCGATCCGGGTCATGGCGGGGCGTTCTTGTTTTGCGGTAGGGGGCGGCAGTCGGGCGGCGGCAGGCGGGTTGTGCGACCTTCAGGCGGCAAAGGCGAGGTCGGACAGCAGGGCGCGCCAGTCGCCGCGCTGGCCCATGCCGCGCCAGAACTTGCGCAGGTCGGCACGGGTCACGGTGAACTCGGCAAAGTGGTTCTCGCTGCCCAGCACCAGCGTCACGGCGCCGATGCCGCCGATGCCACCTGCGGCCAGCGCCTCCAGCGCCGGCGCGAACCAGTCGGCATCGAGCGCATGCATGCGCTCGATCCACAGGCCCCAGTCCTCCGTGATATGGGCTTCGGTGGCAAGTTCCAGCATCGCCAGCACCGATCCCCCGGGCGCCGCCACGCCAGCCAGTCCCGCCGGCACCGGCAGCACGCGGCTGCCGGCGGCCAGCGCCAGCCCGGCCAGGAACGGGTCGTCGCTCAGTACCGTGTCGGCCAGGCGTGGCACGGCCTGCAGCCTGCCGCCGCCGTACAGCCAGACCGAGTTCACCGGCAGCTCGCCGCGCGCCTCGCGGGCCTGGTTGACCGGGTGGTCGAACCAGGTCATCTGGATCTCGTTCTGTACCCGGCGCCAGTCGCGCGCACGCTCGCCGGCCTGCATCCAGATGTCGATGTTGCGCCCGGCCGCGCGCAGGGGGGTGGTGGCTTCCAGCGGGCCGAACACGGCTTCGGGCAGGTACCAGCGCGACGGGCAGGGCGTCTCCAGCGCAATGCCGGATTCCTGCAGCAGCGGATCGATGGCGGCGTGCAGGGCGGCAGCCTCTTCCGGCCGGATGCCGAGATGCGCTGGCGGCATCAGCACCAGGTGGTCGCGCGCGGCGTGGATGTGCACCGGCTGCAGGCAGGCCCAGGACTGGCCGTCCGGGTCCGGGGCGGCTGCGCTGCTGTCGGCCAGCCGCATATAAGGCGCCGACGGCACCCGGCCGGTGTCCAGTCCCGTCTTGCCGGCCAGCCATCGCTCCTGCGGCAGGCTGCGCAGGAACGGGTCGTCATGCCGCTCGCGTGGGCCGGGCGTGGCCCGCGTCAGCAACTTTCCGAGCGCCGGCAGCTCCAACTGCCGCAGCAGCGCGCCGGGAATGACGTCGTCGCGGCCGTCGTCGCCGGCGCCCGGCGGGACGGAAAAGGGCACAATCAGGGTCAGGTGCGTCATCATGGTGGCGAGATTGTAAACTTCCGGCTGGCCGATGCCAGTCCCGCGCCGCTCCAGAGCATCCTGGACGGCGCCCGCCAAGGCTCGCACGAGTGCCGCCGGCGCCCCTCGCAAGGGCGGCGGCGATGTCCCGAAACAACAGGAATCCTCTTGAACTTTCCCTACGAGTGGCAGATCGGCTGGCGATACACCCGCGCAAGCAAGCGCGCCAGCCGCAACACCTTCATTTCATTCATCTCGATGATCTCGATGTTCGGGATCGCCCTGGGCGTGGCCGCGCTGATCGTGGTGCTGTCGGTGATGAACGGCTTCCAGAAAGAGGTGCGCGACCGCATGCTGTCAGTGCTGGCGCATATCGAGGTCATCGGCCCGTCGTCGCTGCCCGACTGGCAGCACACCGCGGCCGAGGCGATGCAGAACAAGGAAGTGGTCGGCGCCGCGCCCTACGTGGCCGCGCAGGCCATGCTGACCCGCGACGACGCCGTGCGCGGCGTGCTGCTGCGCGGCGTCGAGCCGTCGCAGGAGCCCAAGGTCTCGGACATCGGCAGCCAGTTCAAGTCCGGCAGCATGAAGGCGCTGGTGCCGGGCGAATTCGGCATCGCGCTGGGCAACGAGCTGGCCAATGCCATGGGCGTGCAGGTAGGCGACAAGGTCACGCTGGTTGCGCCGCAGGGCACCATCACGCCAGCCGGCGTGCTGCCGCGGCTCAAGCAGTTCACCGTGACCGGCATCTTCTCGTCTGGTCACTTCGAGTTCGACAGCGCGCTGGCGCTGGTCAACATGCACGATGCCGAGACGCTGTTCCGCCTGAGCGGCCCTACCGGCGTGCGGCTGAAGCTGCAGGACATGCAGCGCGCGCCGCAGGTGGCGCAGCAGCTCGCCGGCACCATGTCGGGCGAGCTGTACCTGCGCGACTGGTCCAAGCAGAACCGCAACTGGTTCGCCGCGGTGCAGACCGAGAAGCGCATGATGTTCATCATCCTGACTCTGATCATCGCGGTGGCGGCATTCAACCTGGTGTCGACGCTGGTGATGACCGTGACCGACAAGCAGGCCGATATCGCCATCCTGCGCACCATGGGCGCGCAGCCGCGCTCGATCATGAAGATCTTTATCGTGCAGGGCGTGGCCATCGGCTTTATCGGCACTCTCCTTGGCGTGGGCGGCGGTACGCTGATCGCGACCAATATCGATGTGATCGTGCCTTTCATCGAACGGGTGCTGCACGTGCAGTTCCTGCCGCGCGACATTTATTTCATCAGTGAATTACCCTCGGATCCCCGCGTGAACGACATCGTCACCATCGGCATCATTTCCTTCGTGCTGGCCACGCTGGCCACGCTCTATCCCAGCTGGCGTGCCGCCCGCGTCAACCCCGCGGAGGCGCTGCGCTATGAGTGAAGCCGTGCTGCAAGCGGATACCACCGCCAATGCGGCGGGCCAGCCGGGCACCGGTTCGCCGGTACTGGTTGCGGAGGGGCTGACCAAGCGTTTTCGCCAGGGCGGACTCGATGTCGAAGTGCTGCGCGGCGTGGACGTGCGCGTCAATGCCGGCGAGAAGGTCGCCATCGTCGGCGCGTCCGGCTCGGGCAAGAGCACGCTGCTGCATGTGCTGGGCGGGCTCGACAATCCCGACTCGGGCCGCGTTGCGCTGCTCGGCAAGCCGTTCACGGCGCTGCGCGAGCACGAGCGCAATGTGGTGCGCAACCGCTCGCTGGGCTTTGTCTACCAGTTCCATCACCTGCTGCCGGAATTCACCGCGCTCGACAACGTGGCGATGCCGATGCGCATTCGCGGCCTGACGCAGCACGATGCACGCGGCACGGCGCAGGCCATGCTGGAACGCGTGGGGCTGGGCGGCCGCTCCAAACACCGGCCGGGCGAGCTTTCCGGCGGCGAGCGCCAGCGCGTGGCGATCGCGCGCGCGCTGGTGGGGCAACCTGCCTGCGTGCTGGCCGATGAACCGACCGGCAACCTCGACGACCACACCGCCGGCGGCGTCTACGATCTGATGCTCGAACTGTCGCGCACGCTCGGCACCAGCTTCGTCATCGTCACCCACGACCTCGACCTGGCCGGCCGCTGCGACCGCGTGCTGCGATTGCGCGACGGCCACCTGCATCAGGAACGCTAGGCCAGGCCCCCGGCATTGCACCATGTGGATCGACACCCACTGCCATCTCGACGCGCGCGAATTCGACGCTGACCGGCGCCAGGTCGCCGACGCGGCCGAGGCCGCCGGCGTGCGCGGCATCGTCGTGCCGGCGGTGGCGGTGTGGAATTTCGAGGCGGTGCGCACGCTGGCGCACGAGGATTCGCGCTGTGTCTACGCGCTCGGCATCCATCCGCTCTGCTCGGCCGGTACAGGGCAGGCCGATATCGATGCGCTCCGGCGCGAGGTCGCGGCCAGCATGGGCGATCCGCGTTTCGTCGGCATCGGCGAGATCGGGCTCGATTTCTTTGTCGCCGGTCTCGATGCCAATCACCAGACCTGGCTCTATGCCGAGCAGCTGAAGATCGCGCGCGAGTTCGACCTGCCGGTGCTGCTGCATGTGCGCAAGTCGCAGGACCAGGTCGGCGCGCAGTTGCGCAAGGCGGGCGTGAAGCGCGGCATTGCGCATGCGTTCAACGGCAGCCATGAGCAGGCGCGGCGCTTTGTCGAGCAGGGCCTCAAGCTTGGCTTCGGCGGCAACCTGACCTTCAGCCGCTCGCGCCAGATCCGCCGGCTGGCTGCAGACATGCCACTGGAGGCCCTGGTGCTGGAAACCGACGCGCCCGATATCGCACCCGCCTGGCTTGCCGATGACCAGTTCGGCGAGCAGCACAAGGTGCGCAACACCCCCGCGGAAGTTGCCGGCGTGGCGCGCGTGCTGGGCGAGCTGCGCGGCATCGATGCCGCGGCGCTGGCGCAGGCGACCTGGCGCAATGCCGTCGACGCGCTGCCTCGGTTGGCGGCCTTCGCCGGAACCATGGCACCGGCCAGACACATAACTTCCACGAGTTCCTGACAGGCTGACAAGCTTTCCGCCGCGTCGCGCGGTTACAACTCTGGCTGTGTGCAATCAGCCGGGGAGGTGCCGTGCGCGTGTTCGTGGTGGCGTTCGTCGCGGGATGCTGGGTGCTGCAGCAGCAGGCAACGCTGCCGCGGCAGGACGTCGTGCGCATTGCCGCAGCCGGACTGGCGCTGGCCGGCATGGCGATGCTGGTGTGGGGCGGGCGCCTGCGTCCCGCTTGGCGGGGCCTGGTGCTGGCCGTGCTGGCCTTTGCCGCCGCGATCTGCTGGGCGGCATGGCGCGCCGACATGCGCTTGCGCGACTGGCTGCCTGACTCGCATGAATCGCGCGATCTCGATGTGCGCGGTGTGGTTTCCGGGTTGCCGTCTGAATCAGCGGGCGGTGTCCGCTTTGCCTTGACCGTCGAGCGGGCCGTGCCGGATGGGGCGGATGGGCCGGGCGAACCTGCGCCGACGTTACCTGGCAGGCTGCTTCTCCACTGGCGCGATGCGCCGCCTGACCTGTATCCCGGCCAGCGCTACACCCTGACCGTACGCCTGCGGCGCCCACGCGGACTGGCCAATCCCTTCGGCTTCGACTATGCCTTCTGGCTATTGGCGCAGGGCTATGGTGCGACGGGCTACGTACGGCGTGCACACGGTCCACCGCAGGAGGCAAGACGGGAACGGCTCGCATGGCGCATCGAAGCGTGGCGCGCGGCCGTGCGTGATCGCCTGCGCGCCGCGCTGCCGGCCGATGCGCGCTATGGTCCCGTGCTGATCGCGCTGGTGATCGGCGACCAGCGCGGCATCGATACGGAAGACTGGCAGTTGTTCCGGCGCACCGGCATCAGTCACCTGGTCAGTATTTCAGGGCTGCACATCACCATGATTGCCGGCATGGCGGGGTCGTTCGTCGGCATGCTGTGGCGGTATTCGTTCGGGCTGGGGCGCAGGCTGCGCCGGCCGCTGCCACTGTGGCTGCCGGCCAGGTATGCGGCCCTGGTGACGGCGGTAGCCGGTGCGGTGGCATATGGACTGCTGGCCGGGATGCAGATCCCCGCGTTGCGCACGGTGGCGATGCTATGCGTTGCCGCGCTGGCGGTATGGGGCGGGCGGGCACCGCCGGCGTCGGTGGTGCTGGCCTGCGCGGCACTGGCCGCATTGCTGCTGGACCCGTGGGCGGTGATGTCGCCGGGCTTCTGGCTGTCTTTCGGCGCGGTGGCGGTGATCTTTTACGCTGCCCGGTCCGAACATGGCGAGCTTGAAACCCGATGGCAACGCATGCGTGCCACGCTTGCCGCCGCCGCGCGCACGCAATGGGCGGTGACAGCCGGGCTGGTGCCGCTGACGCTGCTGATGTTCCAGCAGGTGTCGGTGGTGTCGCCGCTGGCCAATGCGCTTGCCATCCCCGTGGTCAGCCTGCTGGTGACGCCGCTGTCGCTGGCCGCCGCCGCCGTGCCGGCCGTGCTGGCAGCGCCGTTGCTGGCCGTCGCGCATCAGGCGATGGTGTGGCTGGCAGCCCTGCTGGGCTGGCTGTCCGGCCTGCCTTGGGCCATGTGGGAAGCACCGGGATCCGGGCCGTTGCCTTTGCTGCTGGCCGGACTCGGGATTGCGCTGTCGCTGGCCCCGCTGGCCAGTGCTGTGGTGCGCCTGCACGGCGGCCTGCTGGTGCTGCCGCTGGTGTTGGCGCGCGGGCCGTCGGTGGCGCATGGCGAGTTCCGCGCGGTGATGCTCGATGTGGGGCAGGGGACGGCGGTGCTGGTGCAGACGCGCGCGCATGCGCTGCTGTACGACGCGGGGCCGGGCTATGCATCTGGCGCCAGCGCCGGTGCACAGGTGGTGGTGCCGCTGCTGCGTGGCCTGGGCCTGGGCCGGATCGACCACTTGATGGTCAGTCATGAAGACGCCGACCATGCCGGCGGCGTGGCCGACGTGGAAGCGGCGGTGGCCGTCGCGGCGCGCAGTACCGGCGCGCCACCGGGCCATGCCCTGCTCGGGCCGGTGCCGTCCGGGTGGGCGCCGTGCGCGGCCGGGCAGCAATGGGAATGGGACGGCGTGCATTTCACGGTGCTGCATCCGCTGCCATCGCAATCGCAGCATGCGGAGATTGCCAGCAATGCCCGCAGTTGCGTGCTGCACGTGGCAACCGCGCGGCATCGCTTGTTGCTGACCGGCGA
Source organism: Cupriavidus phytohabitans (assembly GCF_017815025.1). NCBI lineage: Bacteria > Pseudomonadati > Pseudomonadota > Betaproteobacteria > Burkholderiales > Burkholderiaceae > Cupriavidus > Cupriavidus phytohabitans. The sequence continues at coordinate 52,017 of NZ_JAGIQB010000016.1, read as the reverse complement.
TATCGGCGAGGCCGAAGAACGCGCGCTGATCGACAGGCTGCCGCCCGAAGCGCTGCATGCCGACGTGATGGTGGTGCCGCACCATGGCAGCGGCACATCTTCCGGTGCCGTATGGCTGGAAGCGGTGCGGCCCCAGGCTGCCGTATTCCAGCTGGGCTATGCCAACCGCTACCGCCATCCACGTGCCGACGTGTGGGAGCGCTATGGGCGCGCCGGCATTGCCCGCTACCGCAGCGACGAAACCGGCGCTGTCACCATGGCCACAGCGCCGGCGGGTTATACGCTGTCGGTGTTTCGGCAGGCTGAGCCGCGCTATTGGCGCGCCAGGCCGGATGCGCCGCGCTAGCGGGGCTTGCGTCGCGCGCGGGTGGCTGCCGGGGCAGGCTTCACGTCCCCGGAATCCGGCTGGGCCGTGGCGCGGCCTCGGGCAGGCGGCAGCGTCCGTGCCGGTTCGGCGCCTGCGATGCGGCGTTCGCGCAGGTGGGCCTTGGCGCGCTGCAGGCCGGCGGCGACCGATTCCGCGCGCTCCAGCGCCACGCCTGCGGCCAGCACGTCGCCAAGCACAAGGTGGCTGATGCGGGACGTCATCGGTGTATAGACCTCGCTGTCTTCCTCGACGTCGGAAAACACGCAGACGTCGGCGAGCTTGGCCAGCGGCGAGCCGCTGTGTGTGATCGCCAGCACGCTGGCGCCGCTGCCGCGCGCCAGCGTGGCGGCGGTCAGCATGTCCCAGGTGCGACCGCTGTTGGACACCAGCACCGCCACGTCGCCGGCGCCGAGCAGTGCGGCCGACATGCTGAAGACGTGCGGGTCGGAGTAGGCGACGGTCGGGATGCCGAGACGGAAGAACTTGTGCTGGATGTCGAGCGCGACGATGCCGGAATTGCCGCAGCCGTAGAACTCGATGCGGCGCGCGCGGGCCAGCAGGTGGATGCCGTGCTCGATCTGGTCGGCCGACAGCGCGTTGCGCACGCTCATCAGCGTGGCGATGGTGCGGTCGAACACCTTGCCGGCGATGTCGGCGGGGCGGTCGTGGGCGTCGACGTCCTGGTGCACGAAGGGCATGCCGCCGCCGACGTTCTGCGCGAACTGCAGCTTGAACTCGCGGAAGCCGTCGTAGCCCAGCGCGGCGCAGAAGCGTGCGATGGTGGGCTGCGACACGCCTGCGCGCTCGGCCAGTTCGGGCATCGACAGGCGGATCACGGCGGCGCCGTGCTCGGCGACGTAGTCCGCCAGGCGGCGTTCGGAGGGGCGGAGCGTGTCATAGACGGCAAGGATTCGGTCGCGCATGGCGGCGGATGATCAGGTTGTTCGGGATTGCGGAATGTAGATATTCTACATCCAATGGCGCGGCATCATGCCCGAAAAGGTGCATGCCTGGATGTCAGGGTTTGCCCGTAATTCGGGAAAATCAGCGAATTCCGGCGCCATTGTGACGCATGACCTAGTCGACGGTGGCATTGCTATCGGTATAATGTAGAAAATCTACATGCGATTGCGCCGCTTTGGTGCTACGCCCCGACAACAAGGAACGTCTCCGCCATGCCCATTGCCGTCCATGCCGAGCTGTTGGCCGTCACCGAACGCATCGTTGCCCGCAGCCGCGTCAGCCGTGCCGCCTATCTTGCGCGCTGCGAGCGTGCGCAAGCCGAACTGGGGCCGCTGCGCGGCATGTCCTGCGCCAACCTGGCGCACGGCTTCGCCGCGCTGCCTGCCAGCGACAAGCTGAAGCTGCGCGTCGACCATGCGCCCAATCTCGGCATCGTCACCGCGTACAACGACATGCTGTCGGCCCACCAGCCCTATGAGCGCTACCCCGGCGTGATCCGCGAAGCCGCGCGCGCGGTGGGGGCCGTGGCGCAGGTGGCGGGTGGCGTGCCGGCGATGTGCGATGGCATCACGCAGGGCAATGCCGGCATGGAGCTGTCGCTGTTCTCGCGCGATGCGATTGCCATGAGCACGGCCATCGCGTTATCGCATAACACCTTTGATGCGGCGCTGATGCTGGGCGTGTGCGACAAGATCGTGCCGGGCCTGCTGATGGGCGCGCTGCAGTTCGGCCACCTGCCGGTAGTGTTTGTGCCGGCGGGCCCGATGGCCACTGGCCTGTCCAACAAGGAAAAGGCGCGCGTGCGCCAGCTCTACGCCACCGGGCAGGTCGGTCGCGATGCGCTGCTCGAGGCAGAATGCCAGGCCTACCACGGCGCCGGCACCTGCACCTTCTACGGCACCGCCAACAGCAACCAGTTCCTGATGGAAATCATGGGTCTGCACCTGCCCGGCGCGGCCTTCGTCCATCCGGATAGCGGCCTGCGCGACGCGCTGACGACCGCGGCGGCTCAGCGCGCGATCGCATTGCGCGCGCGCGGCAGCGAATACCTGCCGCTGGCGCGCATCGTCGACGAGCGCGCGGTGGCCAATGCCATGGTCGGCCTGCTGGCGACGGGTGGCTCCACCAACCACACCATCCATCTGGTGGCGATGGCGCGTGCCGCCGGCATCATCGTCGACTGGGATGATTTCGACCACCTGTCGCGCATCACGCCGCTGCTGGCGCGGGTGTACCCGAACGGCTCTGCCGACGTGAACCACTTCCATGCCGCCGGCGGCGCCGGGCTGATCATCCGCGAACTGCTGCAGGCCGGGCTGCTGCATGAAGACGTGCAGACCGTCGCGGGCCCGGGCCTGGCGCGTTACACGCAGGAGCCGGTGATGCGCGATGGCGTGCTGCAATGGCGCGAAGGGGCGACGGCCAGCGGTGACGCCCAGGTCGTTGCCAGCGCCGCGGCGCCGTTCTCGGCGGAAGGGGGGCTGCGGCTGATGCAGGGCAACCTGGGCCGCGGTGTGATCAAGGTTTCGGCTGTGGCGCCCGAGCACCGCGTGGTTGAGGCGCCGGTGCGCGTCTTCGATGCGCAGGAAGCGCTGCAAGCGGCGTTCGAGGCCGGCGAGCTGAACGGTGACCTGGTCGCCGTGGTCCGCTTCCAGGGCCCGAACGCCAATGGCATGCCTGAGCTGCACCGCCTGACGCCGGTGCTGGGCGCGCTGCAGGACGCCGGGCACAAGGTGGCGCTGGTGACCGACGGCCGCATGTCGGGCGCGTCGGGCAAGGTGCCTGCGGTGATCCACGTCGGCCCTGAAGCACTGGCCGGCGGCGCGCTGGCCCGCGTGCGCGACGGCGACCGCATCCGCGTCGACGCGGTGGCCGGCGTGCTGCAATGGCTGGGCGACGAGGGCGAGTTCGCGGCGCGCGAGCTGGCGCCGGCCCCGGCCGACGATTTTGCCCGGTTCAGCCTCGGGCGCGGGCTGTTCGGCTCGTTCCGGCGCCACGCGCGCATCGCGGAAGAGGGGGGCAGCGCACTCGACCTGTCCGAAGCGGATGCCGACGCGGCGCCAGTTATATCCGCCACTGCCATGGCGGCGCAAACCGTCGCACAATAGCCTCACACTCATGCCCGCCGCCGGCACGCCGGCGCGCGGGAGCGGCCCGCAGGCATTGGCCAGAGCCGCGACCCCATCCGAAAGCAAGACAGCAAGACAGCAAGATAGCAAGACGATACCAAGACCGACGGAGCAGACATGATCTATATCCTGATGGGCGTATCCGGCAGCGGCAAGACCACGGTCGGCCAGCTGCTGGCGCAGCGCCTGGGCTGCGGCTTCCATGACGCGGACGAATTCCACAGTGAAGCCAACAAGGCCAAGATGCATGCGGGCATCCCGCTGACCGACGAGGACCGCTGGCCCTGGCTGGCGGCGATGCGTGCCGCCATTGACGCGGCGCGCGCCGATGGCCGGACCCACGTGTTCACCTGCTCGGCCCTGCGCCAGGCATACCGCGACCGGCTGACGCCGCCCGACGGCGGCGTGACCTTCGTCCACATGAAGGGCGACGCCGCGCTGATCGCCGGGCGCCTGTCCGCTCGCAGCGACCACTTCTTCAACCCCGAGCTGCTGCAGAGCCAGTTCGATACGCTGGAAGCGCCGCGCGACGCGCTGGAACTCGATATCCGCCAGCCGCCCGAGGTCCTGGTGGAAACCATCCTGCAGGCTCCCGCTCGCTGAGGTTTTCGCCCTCGACCATCCGCTCCATCCCATGACGGCCGCCAGCCCCCGCTGGCGGCCGTTTTTGCGTACGCTGGCAGACATCTTGCTAATTCACTTTCCGTGCCGGCTGCGATTCGCCAGCTTGCGGCTTTCGCCGGTACAGGTATGCTGAAAGGGCCAGTGACTCGACAGTATCGCCGCGCCAATCCCATCGGGGACCATTCCGGACCTTCCCGGGGCAATTGCGCGGCGGGCTTGTGGCAGGACAGCCAGGTCAAACCAGGGCGGCCGGATGCGGGGAAGCGGCAGCACCCGACGCCCACTACATGGAGGAGCGGCCATCATGGCGGGGCGGTTTTTCGACGAGATGCTGGACTGGCGCGCCGACGGGGCGCCCATGGTCATCCAGGCCGGGCAGTCGCTGCCCGACGGGGCGGTACGCCCGCATTACCGGCATTTCACGGACTGGCTGGCGCGGCAGTCCGGCAGCACCATGGACAACAAGCGGGCCGAGGCGGACCTGATCTTCCGGCGCGTGGGGATTACCTTTGCCGTCTATGGCGACAAGGACGAGGCCAACAGCGGCACCGAACGCACCATCCCGTTCGACGTGATCCCGCGCATCTTTCCGGCCAGCGAATGGGCGCTGCTGGAAAAAGGCCTGCGCCAGCGCGTGGCCGCGCTGAACCGGTTTATCCATGATATCTACCACGGCCAGGACATCATCCGGGCCGGCGTGATCCCGCCCGACCAGATCTACAACAACGCCCAGTACCGGCCCGAGATGCTCGGCGTCAGCGTGCCGCACGACATCTATGCGCACGTCGCCGGCATCGACGTGGTGCGCGCCGGCGAGGGCGAGTTCTACGTGCTGGAAGACAACCTGCGCGTGCCCTCCGGCGTGTCATACATGCTCGAAAACCGCAAGATGATGATGCGGTTGTTCCCGGATCTGTTCGCACGCAACCGCGTCGCGCCGGTGGCGCACTATCCGGACCTGCTGCTCGACATGCTGCGCGGCGTGTCGCCGCAGGCGATCGCCGATCCCACCGTGGTGGTGCTGACCCCTGGCATGTACAACTCCGCGTACTTCGAGCACGCTTTCCTGGCGCAACAGATGGGCGTCGAGCTGGTCGAAGGCAGCGACCTGTTCGTCGAGGACGACCACCTGTTCATGCGCACCACGCAAGGGCCGCAGCGCATCGACGTGATCTACCGGCGCGTCGACGACGATTTCCTCGACCCGCTGGTGTTCCGGCACGATTCCGCGCTGGGCGCCGCCGGGCTGCTGTCGGTCTACCGCGCCGGCAACGTGACCATCTGCAATGCGATCGGCACCGGCGTGGCGGACGACAAGTCGATCTATCCGTACGTGCCCGACATGATCCGCTTCTACCTCGGCGAGGAGGTCATCCTCAATAATGTACCCACGTACATGTGCCGGCGCCCCGACGATCTGCAGTACGTGCTCGAGCATATGGACGAGCTGGTGGTCAAGGAAACCCACGGCGCGGGCGGCTACGGCATGCTGGTGGGACCGGCCGCGACACGCGCCGAGATCGATGCCTTCCGCGAGGTGGTCAAGACCAGGCCCGAGCAGTACATCGCGCAGCCGACCCTGGCGCTGTCGACCTGCCCGACCTATGTGGAGTCGGGCATCGCCCCGCGCCATATCGACCTGCGCCCGTTCGTGCTGTCGGGCAAGGAGGTGCGCATGGTGCCCGGCGGACTGACGCGCGTGGCGCTGCGCGAGGGCTCGCTGGTGGTCAATTCCTCGCAAGGGGGCGGCACCAAGGACACCTGGGTGCTGGAACGATGACGACGACAACCCACCACGCGAGCAAGACCGCCGCCGCCATGCGAGGAGACTCCACATGCTGAGCCGTACCGCCGACCACCTGTTCTGGATGGCCCGCTACACCGAGCGCGCGGAAAACACCGCGCGCATGCTCGACGTCAACTACCAGACCTCGCTGCTGCCGCAATCGGCCGAGGTGGCCGAGCAGGGCTGGTGGGCCATGCTCGATATCTCCGAGCTGACGCAAGCCTTCGACCATAAGTACGGCTTGCTGTCGCGCGACGACGTGATCGATTTCATGGTGCGCGACATGACCAATGTGTCGTCGATCATGAGCTGCCTGCGCGCAGCGCGCGAGAACGCGCGCGCGGTGCGCGGCTCACTGACCACCGAAGTCTGGGAAACCGTCAACACCACCTGGCTCGACGTGCAGCGCATGATCGCCGACGGCGTGCTCAGGGAAGACCCGTCGCGCTTCTTCGAATGGGTCAAGTTCCGCTCGCATCTGGCGCGTGGCGTGCAGTTCGGCACCATGCTCAAGGACGATGCCTTCCACTTCATGCGGCTGGGCACCTTCCTGGAGCGCGCCGACAATACCGCGCGGATCCTCGACGTCAAGTTCCAGGCCTCGGGCAGCGACGACAGCAATCCCAACCGCGAGCAGAACGACTTCTACCATTGGGCAGCGGTGCTGCGCTCGGTGTCCGGCTTCGAGGTCTACCGCAAGGTCTATCGCGCGGTGGTCACGCCGCAGCGCGTGGCCGAGCTGCTGGTGCTGCGCCCCGACATGCCGCGCTCGCTGGTGTCGAGCATGGACGAGGTGGTGACGATCCTGGCCATGGTGCGCAACCAGCAGTCGGCCGAGACCGAGCGGCAGGCTGGTAAACTCCACGCCGACCTGAAGTACGCGCGCATCGACGACATCTTTGCCGTCGGCCTGCACGCGTACCTGACCAGCTTCCTGGAGCGCATCGGCGATCTCGGCAATGGCATCAGCCGGGACTTCCTGGTGCCGCTGCAGGCGGCCTGACATGGGCACGCCGGCGGCGACCATGTGCTGCCGCCGCCGCGCCGCGCCCTGATACCGTGAAATACAAGATCCATCACCATACTGTCTACCGCTATGCCGAGCCCGTGCGCCGCAGCGTGCACGAGCTGCGGCTCGAGCCGCGCTCGGGCCCGCTGCAGACCGTGCACAGCTGGCAGCTGTGCACGCCGGGCAACCCTTCGGCGGCGCGCGATGGCTTCGGCAACATCGTGCACAACTTCACCGTGGCGGGCCCGGCGGACACCATCGCCATCGAAGCCAGCGGCGAAGTGGAAGTGCTGCCGCCGCATGGCGACCTTGACCGCGATGGGCACCATGCCTTCTGCGATGCGCCGCCGGCTGGCGAATCGCGCGTATCGCCGCTGTACTTCCTTGGCACCACGCCGCTGACCACGGCACCGCGCGAGATGCAGGCCTTCGCCGCGCCTTTCCTGGCCGCGGGCCACGATATTCCCGCGTTGCTGGCACTGGCCCAGGCCATCGGCGAACGCGTGCGCTACAAGCCCAATACCACCGATGTCGGGACTTCCGCCGCCGAGGCGTTCGGCCTGGGCAGCGGTGTGTGCCAGGACCAGGCGCAGGTGATGGTGGCGGCCTGCCGCGCGCTCGGCGTCCCGGCGCGCTATGTGAGCGGCTACTTCTACGATCCCGCCGCCACCGAACTGGCCAGCCATGCGTGGGCCGACGTTTGCCTTGACCCGCAGCGCGAGATCTGGTGCAGCATCGACATCACCCACGGCTGCCTCACCGACGAGCGCCATGTGCGCCTCGCCGTGGGGCGCGACTATCAGTCCGCCGCACCGGTCCGGGGCATCCTGGAGGGTGGTGCCGGCGAGACGCTCGAAGTCAATGTTGTGATCACACCGCTTGCCGATCCAGTCTAGGCTCCGGCTGCGCCAATTAGGTGCCACATTCCAGAACCGGCACTGACAGGCGCAGCGGCGCTAGAATCCATTAATGCAGGCCTGCGGCCGGCCACTCCCGGCCGTCCAACAAGAACACCAGAACAAGACCATGACGTACTGTGTAGCCATGCGGCTGGATGCCGGCCTGGTATTCCTGTCCGATTCCCGCACCAACGCCGGGGTGGACGCCATCTCGACGGCACGCAAGATGACGGTGTTCGAAGAGCCCGGCGACCGCGTGATGGTGCTGATGACTGCGGGCAACCTCGCCATCAGCCAGTCGGTGCGCCAGATCCTGGCGGAAAGTCACGATGACAAGCGCTCGCTGTGGAATGCGCGCGACATGTTTGAAGCGGCGTCCATCGTCGGTGACGCTGTGCGCCAAGTACACAAGCGCGATGCGCACGCGCTGCGCGATGCCGGCATCGAATTCAATGTCAGCCTGATCTTCGGTGGCCAGGTCCGGGGTGAGAGGCAGCGGCTGTTCAACATCTATGCCGCCGGTAACTTCGTCGAAGCCACGCCGGAAAACTGTTATTTCCAGATCGGCGAGGCGAAGTACGGCAAGCCCATCATCGACCGCGTCGTGCATCCTTCGCTGCCGCTGGCCGAGGGCGCAAAATGCGCGCTGATCTCGATGGATTCGACGCTGAAGTCGAATATTTCCGTGGGTTTGCCGCTGGACCTGCTGGTCTACGAGGCGGATTCGCTGCGCGTGACCCGATTCGTCAATATCGACGAGCGCAATGCCTATTTCCGCATGATCCGCGATACCTGGGGCCACCGGTTGCGGCAGGTGTTCGGCGAAATCCACAATCCCGAATGGGATCCGGCCCAGCAGGCTGACTTCCCGCTGGCACGCAGTGGCGAGGGCGACTGCTGGGGGCAGCCCGTGCGCGCCAGGCGCAATCCCTCCCGCACCCAGGAATGAAGGGCGGGGCGGCGATGCGCGAGATCATCCATTTTTCCCATGCCAACGGCTTCCCGGTCACGACGTACCGCAAGCTGTTTGGCGAACTGGACGGCGAGTTCGAATTCCGCGCCGTGGACCGCTACGGCCACCGGCCGCAGTTCCCGGTCACACGCGGGTGGCCACACCTGGTGGAAGAACTGCTCGAGGAAGTGGGGCGCCAGTACCGGGAGCCGGTCTGGCTGGTCGGCCATTCGCTGGGCGGCTTCCTGTCGATGATGGCGGCGCTGCGCCGGCCCGAATGGGTGCGGGGCGTGGTGATGCTGGATTCGCCGATCATTGCAGGCTGGCGCGCTTCGCTGCTGAAGACGGCCCAGGTGCTTGGCATCGACGAAAAGCCCGGTCCGGCGGCGGTGACCAGGAACCGGCGTACGCACTGGCCCGACGCCGAGGCCGTATGGCAGCACTTTCGCAGCAAGCCGAACTTCGCCGTGTGGGATCAGGAGGTGCTGCGCGACTATGCGCTTCACGGCACCGAGCCGACCGGCAAGGACAACGAGCGGCGCTTGCGCTTCGACCGCGAGGTCGAATACTGGATCTACCGCACGCTGCTGACCAGCCTGGGACGCAAGCTCAGGCGGGGCGCGCCGGTGCCGGTCGGCTTCGTCGCCGGCACGCGCTCGCGCGAGGTACGCCAGTGCGGCCTCGCGGCGACCCGCAAGCTGGTGGGCGAAAACCTGCGCTTTATCGAGGGCGGCCATTTGTACCCGATGGAGCGGCCGCGGGAAACGGCGCAACTGGTGCGCGACCTGATCGGAGCAATGCGCCGCGGGTGCTGAACAGGCGCTGAACGGGCATGCGGCGCATGCGCCGCAGTGCTGCCGCCGGGCGCTGGAAGGCCCCGGCAGGGGCACGCGCGCACCGGCGCTGGCGGGCGTGGTTGTCACAATTTCCGGGTCGGCGGAGACCGGGCTCTCATGTATAATCCCGATTTCCCCGGCAAGCTCGGTTTATGACCAAATTCGTCTTCGTCACCGGTGGCGTCGTCTCTTCCCTCGGCAAGGGCATCGCTGCTGCCTCGCTCGCGGCCATTCTTGAGTCGCGCGGCCTCAAAGTCACCCTCCTCAAGCTAGATCCCTACATCAACGTCGATCCCGGCACGATGAGCCCCTTCCAGCATGGCGAGGTGTTTGTCACGGAAGACGGTGCGGAAACCGACCTCGATCTCGGCCACTACGAGCGTTTCGTCTCGGCCAAGATGCGCAAGTCGAACAACTTCACCACCGGCCAGATCTACGAATCGGTGATCCGCAAGGAGCGCCGCGGCGAATACCTGGGCAAGACCGTGCAGGTGATCCCGCATATCACCAACGAAATCCAGGCCTTCATCGAGAAGGGCGCCGCCGCCTCGCACGACGGCAAGGCCGACGTGGCGCTGGTGGAAATCGGCGGTACCGTGGGTGACATCGAATCGCTGCCGTTCCTGGAAGCCGCGCGCCAGATGAGCCTGCGCATGGGCCGCAACCACGCTGCCTTCGTGCACCTGACGCTGGTGCCGTTCATTGCCAGCGCCGGCGAGCTGAAGACCAAGCCGACCCAGCACTCGGTGCAGAAGCTGCGTGAAATCGGCATCTCGCCGACCGCGCTGCTGTGCCGCGCCGACCGCCCGATCCCGGACGACGAGCGCGCCAAGATTTCGCTGTTCGCCAATATCCCGCAGGACGCCGTGATCTCGGTGTGGGATGCGGACAGCATCTACAAGATTCCGCAGATGCTCAACGAGCAGGGCCTCGACCGCCTGATCTGCGAGGAGCTGCGCCTGGACCCGCGGCCGGCCGACCTGTCGATGTGGCAGAAGCTGGTCAACGCCCAGGAAAATCCCGAGCACGAAATCACCATCGGCATGGTCGGCAAGTACGTCGACCTGACCGAGTCTTACAAGTCGCTGATCGAGGCGCTGCGCCACGCCGGCATGCACACCGCCACGCGCGTCAATATCGAGTACATCGATTCCGAGGAACTGGAATCGGGCCACCTCGAAGTGCTGGCCCCGCTCGATGCCATCCTGGTGCCGGGCGGCTTCGGCAAGCGTGGCACGGAAGGCAAGATCCGCGCGATCCAGTACGCTCGCGAGAACAAGGTGCCGTACCTGGGCATCTGCCTGGGCATGCAGTTGGCCGTGATCGAGTTTGCCCGCCACGTGGCCAATATGGCTGACGCCAACTCGACCGAGTTCAACCTCGAAACCGAACACCCGGTGGTCGCGCTGATCACCGAGTGGGTCGACCGCGAAGGCAAGGTCGAGCAGCGCTCGGCCGAATCCGACCTGGGCGGCACCATGCGCCTGGGCGCGCAGTGTGTGCCGGTCAAGGAAGGCACCAAGGCCAACGCCATCTACGGCGCCGAGGTCAACGAGCGCCACCGCCACCGCTACGAGGTCAACAACCACTACGTGCCGACGCTGGAAAACGCTGGCATGGTGATCTCGGCCCGCACCCCGACCGAGAACCTGCCGGAAATGATGGAGCTGCCGGAATCGATGCACCCGTGGTTCGTCGGCGTGCAGTTCCACCCGGAATTCACCTCGACGCCGCGTGACGGCCATCCGCTGTTCAAGGCCTACGTCGAAGCCGCGCTGGCCAGCCAGCAACGCAAGGGCGCCTGAGCGCAGGCGGCAAGAGAGGAGTCTGTCATGAAACTCTGTGGATTCGAGGTCGGCCTCGACAAGCCGTTCTTCCTGATCGCCGGCCCGTGCGTGATCGAGTCCGAGCAGATGGCGCTGGATACCGCCGGCGAGCTCAAGGCCATCACCGCTGAACTGGGCATTCCGTTCATCTACAAGTCGTCGTTCGACAAGGCCAACCGTTCTTCCGGCAAGTCGTTCCGCGGGCTGGGGATGGAGAAGGGCCTGGAGATCCTGGCGACCGTCAAGCGCGAGGTCGGCGTGCCGGTGCTGACCGACATCCATGAGATCGACGAGATCAAGCCCGTCGCAGCCGTGGTGGACGTGCTGCAGACGCCGGCGTTCCTGTGCCGGCAGACCGATTTCATCCGCGCCTGCGCCCAGAGCGGCAAGCCGGTGAACATCAAGAAGGGCCAGTTCCTGGCCCCGGGCGACATGAAGAACGTGATCGACAAGGCCCGCGACGCCGCGCGCGAAGCAGGCCTGCCCGACGATGTCTTCATGGCCTGCGAGCGTGGCGTTTCGTTCGGCTACAACAACCTTGTGTCGGACATGCGCTCGCTGGCGATCATGCGCGAGACCGGCGCCCCGGTGGTGTTCGACGCCACCCACTCGGTGCAACTGCCGGGCGGCCAGGGCACCAGTTCCGGTGGCCAGCGCGAGTTCGTGCCGGTGCTGTCGCGTGCAGCCGTCGCCACCGGCGTGGCGGGCCTGTTCATGGAGACGCACCCGGACCCGAGCAAGGCGATGTCCGACGGCCCCAACGCGGTGCCGCTGTCGCGCATGAAGGAACTGCTGGCCGTGCTCAAGGATATCGACACGCTGGTCAAGCGTGCCGGCTTCCTGGAAGACAACTTCGGCTGGCCGGCCTGCGCCTGAGCAGGCCCGGTTTTGTCACCACCGCGCCCTCACCGGGCGCCGGTGATGACAAACCATATCGAAAGACAATACAAAAAATCGGGAGATTCTCCATGGCCGCGGGCTATATCATCGCCTACATCGACGTGACCGATCCCCAGCAGTACGAAGAGTACAAAGTGCTCTCGACCAAGGCCATGCAGATCCACGGCGCCGAGGTGCTGGTGCGCGGCGGCAAGACCGAGCCGCTGGAGGGCGAGTGGGCGCCGACCCGCGTCGTGGTGCTGAAATTCCCCAGCTATGAAGCCGCCAAGTCGTTCCACGACGGCGAAGCCTATCGCGCCGCCCGAAAGGCGCGCGAGCATGCAGCAAAGATGAACATGATCGTGGTGGAAGGCGCTGCCTGAGGGTTGTCGGGCAGCTTGACATGCGCCTGACACGGGCACAGGTTGAAGTAATCAGCAGCAGCAAGAATCAACAGTCAGAGAGGAATTCATGAGTGCAATCGTAGATATCATCGGTCGCGAGGTTCTCGACTCGCGCGGCAACCCCACCGTCGAATGCGACGTGCTGCTGGAATCCGGCGTGATGGGCCGTGCGGCGGTGCCGTCGGGCGCGTCGACCGGTTCGCGTGAAGCCATCGAACTGCGTGACGGCGACAAGTCGCGTTACCTGGGCAAGGGCGTGCTGAAGGCCGTCGAGCACATCAACACCGAAATCTCCGAAGCCATCATGGGCCTGGACGCCTCCGAGCAGGCCTTCCTGGACCGCACCCTGATCGACCTCGACGGCACCGAGAACAAGGGCCGTCTGGGCGCCAACGCCATGCTCGCCGTGTCGATGGCCGTAGCCAAGGCCGCCGCCGAAGAGGCTGGCCTGCCGCTGTACCGCTACTTCGGCGGTTCGGGCGCGATGCAGCTGCCGGTGCCGATGATGAACATCGTCAACGGCGGCGCGCACGCCAACAACAGCCTGGACATCCAGGAATTCATGATCATGCCGGTGTCGGCGACCAGCTTCCGCGAAGCCCTGCGTTGCGGCGCCGAGATCTTCCACGCGCTGAAGAAGATCCTGGCCGACAAGGGCATGTCCACCGCGGTGGGCGACGAAGGCGGCTTTGCCCCGAATTTCTCGTCCAACGAGGAATGCCTGAACACCGTGGTGCAGGCCATCGAGAAAGCCGGCTACCGCGCCGGTGAAGACGTGCTGCTGGCGCTGGACTGCGCCGCCAGCGAGTTCTACCACGAAGGCGAAGGCGTGTACCAGCTGGAAGGCGAAGGCCTGAAGCTGTCGTCGACCCAGTTCGCCGACTACCTGGCCAACCTGTGCGACAAGTTCCCGATCGTATCGATCGAGGACGGCATGGCGGAAGGCGACTGGGACGGCTGGAAGACGCTGACCGAGAAGCTCGGCACGCGCGTGCAGCTGGTGGGCGACGACCTGTTCGTCACCAACACCAAGATCCTGAAGGAAGGCATCGAGAAGGGCATCGGCAACTCGATCCTGATCAAGATCAACCAGATCGGCACCCTGACCGAAACGTTCGCCGCCATCGAGATGGCCAAGCGCGCCGGCTATACCGCCGTGATCTCGCACCGCTCGGGCGAAACCGAAGACAGCACCATTGCCGACATCGCCGTGGGCACCAACGCCGGCCAGATCAAGACCGGCTCACTGTCGCGTTCGGACCGTATCGCCAAGTACAACCAGCTGCTGCGTATCGAGGAAGACCTGGGCGATATCGCCAGCTACCCGGGCAAGAGCGCGTTCTACAACCTGCGCTGAAGCCTGTGGTTGTCATTCCAGCCTTCGCGGGAGCTTCGCGGGAATGACGTGGTAGGTTCAAGAATGGCGGTGGCACGGAATTCGTTCCGGCCACCGCCGTTTTTGTATCGAAATCTGCCTGGCAATTGCCTTCCGGGCTGACTTCGCAGATCATTGTGCGGAATTTCTCGTCCGCAACCTTTCATGCGTCTGATTTCGCTGCTGTTGTTCGTGCTGCTGCTCGCGGTCCAGTATCCGCTCTGGCTGGGCAAGGGTGGCTGGCTGCGCGTCTGGGACCTGAACCGGCAGCTGACCGAGCAAGGTACCCGCAACCAGACGCTCAAGCTGCGTAACGCCAAGCTGGAAGGGGAAGTTGCCGACCTGCAGGACGGCACTGGCGCGATCGAGGAACGTGCCCGCTATGAGCTGGGCATGGTCAGGGAAGGCGAGGTGTTCGTGCAGTTCGTGGCACCGGCCCCCAAGGTCAGCGCCACGCCGCCGCTGCCGCCGCCGGCAAATTCCGTGGCCGGGCGCGGCGGACACTGATCAACCTTCTGTTTGCTGTTGGCGGCACCCAAGCCGTCACCACCAGTAGGGATAGCCGCCCCAGTAGCCGGGCATTCCCACGCTGACGCCGCCACCCCAGTGGCCGCCTCCCCATCCTCCGTAGAACAGGTTCCAGCTCGTGTTGGGATAGGCATATGCCGCACGCGCATAGGCCTCGGCCTGCTGCTGCCGCGCGATGGCGTCGGCCTGCTCGCGCAGCACCTCCTGGTTCAAGGCATCGAGCTTCTGGCGAGCTTCGGGCGTCAGCCGGGCCGGCGGCATGGCGTTTGGCGCGAGCCGCGCAGTCGGGGGCGAGCCGTTGGCGTCGCGCGGGATTTCCGCGCAGCCGGCGGACAGCAGCAGGGCGCCTGCCGCGGCCAAGACAAGAGCGCCATGCAGGCGGCCGCGCGTGGAGGCCGCCTGCATGGCGCTGGATTCGGGTAAGGGCAGAGAGGCTTCGGCGGACATGGCGGTCCTCAGGCTCGCGGGTACGGCGATCGTACAGCCGTTGGACAGGGCGGCGCGCCGGATGTTTCCGCTACGCCGCTCCCGGCACGGGCCAAGCCGTGGAATGCCGCCTCAGTGGTGCTGGTGCGCGCCAGCCCCGGCGCCCGTGGCGACGTGGGTGGCCGAAAACAGCTGGGCGCAGTCGACCGGGTCAAACTCATAGCGCTGGCCGCAGAAATCGCAATGGATCTCCACGTTGCCGCGCTCGGCGATGATGCTCTCGATCTCTTCCCGCCCCAGCGACTGCAGCATGCCCGCCACCTTGGGGCGTGAGCACGAGCAATGGAAATGCGGCGTCATCGGCTCAAACACGCGCAGGCCGGCATCCTGCAGGTCTTCCCAGAACAGGCGGCGCAGCAGTGTCTCGGGCGACTCGGCCAGCAGTTCTTCGGCCTTGAGCGTGGTGCCAAGCTGCACCGCGCGGTCCCAGGTATCCAGGTCCTGGGCCCTGGCATGGCTGGCCAGCGGTGCGCCGGTCTCGCCCACGTCGGCGGTGCCGCCGTAGGAGGGCAGCTTCTGCAGCAGCATGCCGGCGGCCACGCGGTCGTCGGCGGCCAGCCACAGGCGCGTGTCGAGCTGCTCGGAGGCCTTCATATAGTGCTCCAGCACCGCGCTGATCGACGGCAGCGGGCCGTGCTCGTCCGCCAGCGGCACGATACCCTGGTACGGCTGCTGGCCCGGCAGCTTGTCCTTCGGGTCGAGCGTGATGGCAAAGCGGCCATGGCCGTGCGCATGGACCAGGTCGGCCAGCGTGGCGTCGTCGGCAATCTCCGCGCCCTCGGCCAGCTTGGCGGTGGCACGCATCGACAGGTCGGACAGGCATTCCACCACCAGCATCCGCACCGGGCCGTCGCCGTGCAGCTGCATCACCAGCGCGCCGTTGAACTTCAGGTTGGCCGACAGCAGTGCGGCGGCGGCCATCATCTCACCCAGCAGCCGGCGCACCGGCGTGGGGTAGCTGTGGCGGCCCAGCACTTCCTGCCAGGTGGCTTCCATGCGCACCAGCTCGCCGCGCACGGGGGCGGCGTCGAACAGGAACTTCTGCAGGGTGTCGGGGGTGGTGGGGGTAGTCTGGGTCACGTTGTCTGTCGAGTAATGCGATGGATGTCGCCGCGGCGCCGGCGGGGTTCAGCCGATCCGCTTGAGCTGTTGCTTGTACATGGCCTGCCGCGCGGCGTAGGTCTCGGCGTTGCGGTACAGGTTGGCGACGTCCTCGTCGGTCAGCTGCCGCACCACCTTGGCCGGCGCGCCCAGGATCAGCGAGCGGTCCGGGAAGACCTTGCCCTCGGTGACCACGGCGCCGGCGCCGACCAGGCATTCCTTGCCGATCACGGCACGGTTCAGCACCACGGCCTGGATGCCGATCAGCGAGCCTTCGCCGACGGTGCAGCCGTGCAGCATGGCCTGGTGGCCGATCGAGACCCTGTCGCCCAGGGTCAGCGGGCAGCCGGGGTCGGTGTGCAGTACCGAGCCCTCCTGGATATTGGTGTCATGCCCCACCACGATCGGCTCGTTGTCGCCGCGGATCACGACACCGGGCCAGGCGCTGGCGCGGGACTTGAGGGTCACGTTGCCAATGACCGTGGCTTCCGGGGCCACGTAGGCTTCGCTGTCGATATTGGGCTTGACGTCGCCGAGCTGGTAAAGCGCCATGAGGTCTCCTGCACGAAAGGCTTATGTTGAAATGGGGGTTGCCGCCGGACTTTAAAGAGTCGGTGGGGCTGTGGGGAACTGCTTGGCCAGGCACGTGGGTGGGTGCCGGCGAGGCCCTACAATGGCGGCAGTCCGGATTTTACGCCCATGCCAGAAAAAACTCCCGTCGCCACGTCGCCTGATCCGTCACTTTCGCCACGCCATCGTGCGCTGGCGGTGCTGTGCATGACCGATCCGCGCGAAAAGGCTGGCGCCGCACGGGCCTTGTACCGCGATGCCATGGCGCTGTCCGATGCGGCGCTGCGTGCGGGCGAGCCGATCGATGCCGGCGAGGGCCAGATCATCCCTGGACGTCCGGAGCGGCCGGTGCTGGTGGCGCCGCAGGACGTCGAACGGCGCCGCTCGCTGCATACCCCTGCCGGGCGCGCGGCAATGATCCACGCGCTGTGCCATATCGAATTCAACGCCATCAACCTTGCGCTGGACGCGGCATGGCGCTTTGCCGGCATGCCGCCCGGCTACTACCGCGACTGGCTGCGCGTGGCGGATGAGGAAGCGCTGCACTTCACGCTGCTGGCCGACCATCTCGGCACGCTGGGTGCCGCCTACGGCGATTTTCCGGCCCACAACAGCCTGTGGGAGATGACCGGCAAGACAGCCGGCGACGTGCTGGCGCGCATGGCGCTGGTGCCGCGCACGCTGGAGGCGCGCGGGCTGGATGCCTCGCCGCCGGTGCGGGCCAAGCTGGCCAATGTGGGCGACCATGCCGCCGCGGACATCATCGACATCATCCTGCGCGATGAAGTCGGCCACGTGGCGATCGGCAACCACTGGTATCGGTGGCTATGCGCGCAGCGCGGGCTGGATCCGGTGGCTACCTATGCGCAGCTGGCGCAGCAGTACGGTGCGCCAAAGCTGCGCGGGCCGTTCAACCTCGATGCGCGGCGCGCGGCCGGGTTTGACGAGGATGAACTGGCGTGGCTGGAGGCGTCAGCCGGCTAGCGCCGGTCCTCGGGCGCGCAAGGCTAAGCGCGCTGCGCCGCCCGCTCTTCCTCCAGCAACCGCAGCACCCGCCGCTGTATCTTCCCGGTGGTCGTCATCGGCAACTGGTCGATGAACTCGATCGCCTTCGGATACTCGTACGGCGCCAGCTGTCCGCGCACGTGCGCCTGCAGTTCAGCCACCAGCGCCGCGTCGCCGTCGAACGAGCGCGCCACCGCCGGCGTCAGCACCACGAAGGCCTTGACCACCGCGCCGCGCTCGGGATCGGGCGAAGGCACCACCGCGCAGTTGGAGACCGCGGGATGCTTGAGCAGGCAGTTCTCGATCTCGCTCGGCCCGATGCGATAGCCCGAGGACTTGAACATATCGTCGGCGCGGCCCTGGTACCACAGGTAGCCGTCGACATCGACGCGCGCGAGATCGCCGGTGCGGCACCAGCGCAGGCCGTCGCGCTCGACGTACTTGGCCGCGGTCGCCGCCTCGTTCTTCCAGTAGCCGAGGAAGAACACCGGGTCCGGATGTCCGGCGCTATCGGTGGCGCAGACCGCGACCTCGCCGTCCTCGCCCGGCGCGCAGGGGCGGCCTTCATCGTCGATCACCTGCACGCGATGGCCGGGGTAGGGACGTCCCATCGAGCCGGGCCGTGCCGGCCAGCCCAGGCGCTCCTCGTCATTCTGCGCGGTGCAGTTGCCGACGATGTAGTTGATCTCGGTCTGGCCGAACATCTCGTTGACGATCACGCCGAGCGCATCGCGGCACCAGCCGAACACGGTCTCGCCAACCGCTTCACCGGCGCTCATCAAGGCGCGCAGCCTGATGTCATAGCGCTGCCGCGGCTCGGGGCAGGCCTTCATCATCTGCTTGAGTGCGGTCGGGAACAGGAAGGTGTTGGTGACGGCGTAGCGCTCCAGCAGTTCGAAGGCACGCTCGGCGGAGAAGCGGCCCTGGTAGCCGACGATGGGCTTGCCGAAGTACAGCGCCGGCATCAGCGCATCCCACAGCCCGCCGGTCCAGGCCCAGTCGGCCGGGCTCCAGAACACGTCGTCGTCCTGCGGGTACCAGTTCTGCGAGCAGACAAAGCCAGTGAGGTTGCCGACCAGCGCGCGGTGCGGGATCAGCGCGCCCTTGGGCGGGCCGGTGGTGCCGCTGGTGTAGATCAGCACCGCGGCCTCGTCAGCCTTGGCCTCTTCGGCGATGAAGGCGGGCAGCTGCGCGGCCAGCAGCACGTCCCAGTCGTGGTCGCCGCGGCCGTGCGCATCGCCGGCGGCGATCACGGTGCCCAGCGCCGGGCATTCCGGGCGCGCGGCGAGCACGTTGTCGATCGAGGTTTCATCGGCAATCGCCACGCTGGCTTCGCTGTGCGCGATGCGGTAGGCCAGCGCCTCCGGCCCGAACAGCATCGACAGCGGCATCGCGATCGCGCCCAGCTGGTAGATCGCCATATGTGCGATCACGGTCTCGATCCGCTGCGGCATCACGATTGCCACGCGGTCGCCGCGCGCCACGCCCAGTTCGCGCAGCGCCGCCGAGAGCCGGTTTGCCTCGGCCTGGATGTAGGCAAAGGTATGCGCGTTGCGCCGGCCATCCTCGTGCTCGGTATAGACGGCGATGCGGTCCATGGTTGCCGGATCCCGCGCCCAGCGGCCGCAGCAGGCTTCGGCAATGTTGAAATTCGGGGGGATTTCCCAGCGGAAGGATTCGTACAGCGCGTGGTAGTCGTCGCGCCGGCTTGCCGGCAAGGCAGCTGCGGCCATCCAAGGTCTCCTAGAGGTCTGCTGGCAGTTCGCCTGGCGCGGCAAGCTGCAAATGGCTCTGGCCGCTATAATGCCCGCAAGCGAACGATCGTTCTATTTTGTCGAGGCTTCCGCCAGCCCACGCGGCCGGAAGACCTGACGCAAGGGTGGAGACAATGACAATCAAGGAAACCTCGCGGTCTGAATTTATCACGTTGCGCGGGCTGCGCTACCACGTGCGCCACTGGGGCAAGCCCGGTGCGCGCAAGCTGTTCATGCTGCATGGCTGGATGGACGTGGCCGCGTCGTTCCAGTTCCTGGTCGACCGCCTGCACGGCGACTGGCACGTCATCGCACCCGACTGGCGCGGCTTTGGCGAGACCGACTGGCCCTCGCGCTATCCCGGCACGCAGTCGTACTGGTTTCCCGACTACATCGCCGACCTGGAGGCGCTGCTCGAGCACTACCAGCCGGATGGGCAGGTCGACCTGGTCGGCCACAGCATGGGCGCCAACGTGATCTGCCTGTATGCCGGCATCCGCCCCGAACGCGTGCGCCGCGTGGTGGACCTGGAAGGCTTCGGCATGACGGCGACGCGGCCGGTGCATGCCCCCAGGCGCTATGCGCGCTGGCTTGACGAGTTGCGCATTGGCGGCGAGCTGAGGACCTACGACAGCGTCGACGGCGTGGCCGCGCGCCTGCAGAAGACCAACCCGCGTTTGCCCGATGACCGCGCCGCGTTCCTGGCCGCGCACTGGTCGCGCCGGAATGCCGACGGCCGCTGGGAAATCCTGGGTGACCCGGCGCACAAGCTGGTCAATCCGATGCTGTACCGGCTCGATGAAGTGATGGCGATCTGGGAACAGGTCAGCGCGCCGGTGCTGCATGTCGAGGCGCGCGATTCCGAGACGCTGCGCAATATTGCCCACAAGCAGAGCATCGACGAATTCAAGGAGCGCTTCCGCGCTTTCCGCGATTTCCGCGAGGCCGTGATCGATGACGCCGGACACATGCTGCATCACGACCAGCCGGCCGCGGTGGCCGAGCTGGTCGAGTCGTTCTGCCGGTAGTGTTTTGCCGGTAGTGCGACGCCCGTTTTCAGGCGTGGGTGAGCTTTTCCTTCAATGCGGCGTTGTTGCTGGTGTGCACATGCACCAGCGCCTTCTCCGGGAAGGCATAGTGATACGCCTTGCGCAGCGCCAGGGCGGCTTCATGGAAGCCTGACAGGATCAGCTTCTGCTTGTTGGGGTAGAAGGCGATATCGCCTGCGGCAAAGATGCCCCGGCGCGAGCTTTCATACGTGGTGGTGTCGACCAGGATGCGGCCGGCGCGCATATCCATGTCCCATTGCGCGATCGGGCCGGGCTCGGACACCAGGCCGTACAGCGCCACCAGCTCATCGGCGGGCAGCAGCTGGCTGCCGTCGCGGGTGCGCACTTCCACTTCGGCCAGTGCATCGCCGTCGGTGCGAAGGGCGCCCAGCATGCCGACCACGAAATCCATCTCGCCGGCCGCCACCGCGGCGCGCATCTCGGCCACGGTGCCATCGGCCGCCCGGAAGCCCTCGCGCCGGTGCAGCAGCGTCACGCGAGCTGCCACCTTGCGCAGCGCCAGCGCCCAGTCCAGCGCCGAGTCGCCGCCGCCGGCAACGATCACCCGCTTGCCGGCAAAGCGCGATACATCGCGCACGGCGTAGTGCACGTGCCGATCTTCCAGCGCCGCGGCTTCCGGCAGGGCAACGCGCTGCGGCGCGAACGCGCCCGCGCCGGAGCAGACCAGCACCGCTGCGATATCGAAGTGCTTGCCGCCATCGGTGGTAACCAGCATGCGCTGGTTGGCGGGATGGCCGTCCTGCGCTGGAGCGCCGGGGATTTCGGACACGCTTTCGGCGCGCTGGCCGAAATGCATCGGGAAGGCGAACGGCGCGCATTGCTCCAGCAGCCGGTCCACCAGTTCCTGCGCCAGGCAGCCGGGCACGGCCGGGATGTCATAGATCGGCTTTTCGGGATACAGCTCGGTGCACTGGCCTCCGGCGCGGTCGAGCACGTCGATCAGCTCACATTTGAGGCCGAGCACGCCGGCCTGGAAGGCGGCGAATAGCCCGACCGGGCCGGCGCCCACGATCAGGACGTCAGTGGTGGTGACGGCGGGCGTGGTCGCGGTGGTGGCGGTGGTGGCGTCGGTAGACATGGTGGGCACGGCGGGCACGGACGGCCCGTGGAAGATGGTGCAAAACCTGACTATACCCCGCGCCGGCCCGTTTTCCGGCGACGCCAGCGTTGCCGGCAGGGCTTTGCCATGGGCGCCAGACCACCTCCGGCACGCCACCGGCGCCACGCAGGCGAAGGCGACCGGAGTAGAATGAGCCTCATGCAAAACGCCCACGCCATCAACGCCGACCTGCACTGCCACTCCACCGTGTCCGATGGCACGCTGTCGCCCCGCGCGGTGGCTGAACTCGCGCGCGATGCGGGCGTTGCGTACTGGGCGCTGACCGACCACGACGAGGTCGGCGGGCAAGCCGCGGCGCGCGCGGCGGCCGAGGAATTCGGCATGCGCTACGTGCCGGGCGTGGAGATCTCGGTGACCTGGGCCGGGCAGACCGTGCATATCGTCGGCCTGCAGATCGACCCGTTCTGCCCCGATCTGATCGATGGCCTGACCAACACCCGTACCGGGCGCGCCCGGCGTGCGCGCGACATCGGCGAGGCGCTGGCCAAGGTCGGCATCGAGGGTGCCTATGCAGGCGCGCTGAAGTACGTAGGCAATCCCGACCTGATCTCGCGGACCCATTTCGCGCGCTGGCTGGTTGACCAGGGCCACTGCGCAACCATCGGCGACGTGTTCAGCGAATACCTTTCGGAAGGCCGGCCCGGTTTTGTCGGCCACCGCTGGGCCAGCCTAGCCGAGGCGGTCGGCTGGATCCGCACCGCCGGCGGCATCGCCGTGATGGCGCATCCCGGCCGCTACCACTACACCGACACCCAGCACGATGCCCTGTTCGACGAGTTCAAGTCGCTCGGCGGCGGCGCCGTCGAGGTCGTGACCGGCAGCCACACGCCGGACCAGTACCGCCGCTATGCCGAGGTGGCGCGCCACTATGGGCTGCTGGCCTCGCGCGGCTCGGATTTCCACGGACCCGGCGAAGGCCGGGTCGAGCTCGGCACGCTGCCGCCGCTGCCGTCCACGGTCACGCCGGTCTGGCACGACTGGTAACCCGCCAGCCAAACGAAAGGCGTCCTGCATGTCCCAGTACTTCGAGATCCATCCGCTCAACCCGCAGTCGCGCCTGATCAAGCAGGCCGCGCAGATCCTGCAGAAGGGCGGACTGATCGCGCTGCCGACCGATTCCAGCTACGCGCTCGCCTGCCAGCTCGACGACAAGCACGCGGTCGAGCGCCTGCGCCGGCTGCGCGGCATCGACGATCGCCACCACCTGACGCTGATGTGCCGAGATCTGTCCGAGCTGGGCAACTTCGCCCGCGTCGACAACCGTCAGTACCGCTGGATCAAGGGCGCCACGCCCGGGCCATACGTCTTTATCCTGGAAGCCACCAAGGAAGTGCCGCGGCGCCTGTCGCACCCGGCGCGCAAGACCATCGGCATGCGCGTGCCCGACCACGCCATCCCGCTGGCGCTGCTGGGCGAGACCGGCGAGCCGCTGATCACGGCCACGCTGCAGATGCCCGGCGACGACGAGCCGCTCAACGACCCGGCGGAAATCCGCACCCGGCTGGAAAAACAACTCGACCTGGTGGTCTGCGGCGGCCCGGCGCCGGCGCAGCCGACCACGGTGATCGACCTCACCGGTGGCGAGCCCGAACTGGTGCGAGCCGGCCGCGGCGATATCTCGCTTTTCGGCCTCTGAGCGGGCGCTGCGCCGCCGCCACAGGTGCGCCGCCGTGCGCCTGGCAAGCCGGCGGCCCGTTACAATAGCCGTCATGGATTCCTCCCTTATCCAGACCTTCGCGGTCTATGCCCTGCCGGTGCTGCTCGCCATCACGCTGCACGAGGCGTCGCACGGTTATGTGGCCAAGGTGTTTGGCGACAACACGGCCTATTCGCTCGGGCGCGTCAGCCTGAACCCGATCCGCCATATCGACCCGATCGGCACCATCGCGGTGCCACTGCTGCTCTACATCATGACCAGCGGCCAGTTCGTATTTGGCTACGCCAAGCCGGTGCCGGTGGTGTTCGAGCGCCTGCGCAATCCGCGCTGGCATGGCATGTGGGTGGCCCTGGCAGGCCCGGCCAGCAATGTGGTGCAGGCCTTCGCCTGGGTGCTGCTGGCGATTGGCCTGACCTGGGGCGGGGTGCGCGAACCGTTCTTTGGCGAAATGGCGCTGGCGGGTGTTCGCGTCAACCTGGTGGTGGCTGCCTTCAACCTGTTCCCGGTGCCGCCGCTGGACGGCGGCCGCGTGGCGACCGCGCTGCTGCCGCAGGGCGTGGCGCGCGCGGTGTCCAGGATCGAGCCGTACGGCATTTTCGTGGTGCTGGCGCTGGTCGCCGCTGGGGTGATCACCACCATCTGGATGACCCCGGTGGTTAACGTCCTGATGTCGCTGATCGAGCTGATGCTGCGCCCGATCATGCTGCTGCTGCACTGACGGGGGCGCCATGATCGACGTCCAAGCCGCTGCGCATGCCGGCCTGTCCGCACCGTCCGCGTGGGTCACCCGTTGGGCGCACCTGCTGCGCCCCGGTGCCCGCGTGCTCGATCTTGCCTGTGGCAGCGGCCGCCATGCCGCCTGGCTGGCCGCGCGCGGCCATGCGGTGCTGGCCGTTGACCGCGATGCCAGTGCCATTGCCGCGTTGCCGTCCGGCGTGACCGGCCGCGTGGCTGACCTGGAGCACGGTGCCTGGCCGCTGGCCGACGAGGCGCCGTTCGATGCCATCGTCGTCACCAACTACCTGCACCGGCCGCTGTGGCCGCACCTGGCCGCGGCACTGGCGCCGGGTGGAGTGTGGCTCTATGAGACCTTCGCGGCAGGCAACGAGACCGTCGGCAAGCCCTCGCGGCCCGATTTTCTGCTGCGCCACGGGGAATTGCTCGACGTGGCGCGCACGCACGGCCTGCGCGTCATCGCTTATGAAGACGGCGTGCAGGAAGTGCCGAAAACGGCCTTCTTGCAGCGCCTGTGTGCGGTGCGCGAGGCTGCCGCAACGCCGGATGCGGCCACCCCGGCACGCTACCGCCTGGACCCCTGAAAGCGCGTGTGCGCTGTCGGCGAGAATGCCGCTGCACACGTTGAAACAGTTGGTATCAACCCCGAATCAACCAGCTTCCCGCCGGTGGTCGAAGCCGCCTGAGGTTCCGGTACAATCCCGTTATTCGCATCCCGAATTCCTTAACTTATGACACAGATTACCGGCAGCATCGTCGCCATCGTCACCCCGATGCATGAGGACGGAAGCCTGGACTTCCCGGCCCTGCGCGCACTGGTCGACTGGCACGTCGCCGAGGGTACCGACGCCATCGTGATCGTCGGCACGACCGGTGAATCCCCGACGGTTTCCGTCGAGGAGCACTGCGAGCTGATCCGCGTGGCCGTGGAGCAGGCCGGCAAGCGCATCCCGATCATCGCGGGCACCGGCGGCAACTCCACCAAGGAGGCCATCGAACTGACCGCCTTCGCCAAGAAGGTGGGTGCCGATGCATCGCTGCAGGTCGTGCCGTACTACAACAAGCCGACCCAGGAAGGCATGTACCGCCATTTCCGCACCATCGCGGAAGCGGTGGAGCTGCCGGTGCTGCTGTACAACGTGCCGGGCCGCACCGTTGCCGACATGAGCAACGACACCATCCTGCGCCTGGCGCAGGTGCCGGGCATCGTCGGCGTCAAGGAAGCCACGGGCAATATCGACCGGGCCGCGCAGCTGATCAACGACGCGCCGGAAAGCTTTGCCATCTACAGCGGCGACGATCCCACCGCGGTCGCGCTGATCCTGCTGGGCGGCAAGGGCAATATCTCGGTCACCGCGAACGTGGCCCCGCGCAAGATGCACGAGATGTGCGCGGCGGCACTGAAGGGCGACGTCGTCACCGCGCGCCGCCTGCACATGGAACTGATCGGACTGAACAAGGCCATGTTCGTCGAAGCCAATCCGATCCCGGTGAAGTGGGCCCTGCAGCAGATGGGCAAGATGGCCGGCGGCATCCGCCTGCCGCTGACCCCGCTGTCGGAATCCAACCACGAAACCGTACGCAAGGCACTGGCCGCCGCCGGCCTGCTGGCCTGATTTACCGCGGCGTCTTGCTGTCGCTCCCTCAACTAGGATTGCGTGTCAATGAAATCGAAGCTTAACCGCCGCGGCGCGACGCAAGTCCGCCGCGCCGCCCTGGTTGTGCCCGTGCTGGCCGCGGGCGTGATCACCGGCTGCAGCAGCATCAACGAAGCGATGCAGCCCGACAAGATCGACTACAAGTCGTCGGCGTCGAAGCGCACGCCTACGCTGGACATCCCGCCGGACCTGACCAAGCTGGAGGGCGATCGCCGCTACTCGGTGCCCGATGCCAACGGCACTTCGACGCTGTCGACCTACAGCCAGGCGACCAAGGTGCGCGAGCAATCCCCGACCGAGAACGTACTGCCCTCGGCGCAGGGCATTCGCATGGAGCGCGACGGCAACACGCGCTGGCTGGTGATCAGCAACGGCATGCGCGGCGACCAGCTGTGGCAGCAACTGCGCGGCTTCTGGCAGGAAAGCGGTTTCCTGCTGGTGCAGGACTCGCCCGAGACCGGCATCATGGAAACCGACTGGGCCGAGAACCGCGCCAAGATCCCGCAGGACATCATCCGCAATACCATTGGCAAGGTGTTCGACGGCCTGTACTCGACCTCCGAGCGCGACAAGTTCCGCACCCGCGTCGAGCGCGCGCAGAACGGGACGATGGAAGTGTTCATCAGCCACCGTGGCGCGCAGGAGCAACTGACCGGCATCGACAAGTCCAGCACCGTCTGGACCCCGCGTCCGGCCGATCCCGAGCTGGAGGCCGAATTCCTGTCGCGCCTGGCGCAACGCCTCGGCGTGCAGAAGGAGCAGGCCGACCGCATGGCCAAGAACCCAGCTCAGGCTGGCAACAACGCGGCGGCGGCCGACGCGGCCGCGGCTGGCGCCGCGGGCACCACGGCTGCCGCAGCCGGCGGTGCTGCGCAGAAGTCCTATCTGGCCCAGGTCAATGGCGCCCCGGCGCTGCAGCTGCCAGAGCCGTTCGATCGCGCCTGGCGCTCGGTGGGCCTGTCGCTGGATCGCGTCAACTTCACCATCGAAGACCGCGACCGTGCCCAGGGCCTGTACTACGTGCGCTACGTCGATCCGCGCACCAATGTCGACAACCGTGGCTTCTTCTCCAAGCTGTTCACCAAGCCGGATGATCCCAAGACCGCCAAGAAATACCGCGTGGCGCTCAAGGGCACCGGCAGCGGCACGCTGGTGACGGTGCTCAACGATGCCGGCCAGCCGGAGAACGGCGAAATCGGCAAGCGCATCCTGTCCCTGCTCGACGAGCAACTGCACTGAGCCGGCGGTGACCGGCTCAACCACCGGCCGTCCTGGCCGGCCTGCCAACTGCACGGCGGGGAGGGCGCGGCCATGATGCGCTTCGCCTTCCTCGGCAGCGGCAGTGAGGGCAACTCGCTGCTGATCGAATCCCGCGAAGACACCACCACCACGCGCGTGCTGCTTGACTGCGGCTTCGGCATCCGCGAGACCGCGCGGCGCCTGGAGCGGCTTGGCGTCACGCCCGACCAGCTCGACGCCGTGCTGGTCACGCACGAGCATGGCGATCATGTCGGCTCGGCCTATGCCTTTGCGGCACGGCACCGGCTGGCGGTCTACACCAGTCACGGCACCTGGCTGGCGACTTCGCATATGCGCGGCGCCGACGTTGCGGACGTGCGCGTCTGCGGCGCGGACCACGGCTTTGCCATTGGCGGCATCCAGGTGATGCCTTACACGGTTCCGCATGACGCGCGCGAGCCGCTGCAGTTCGTGCTGTCAGATGGAAAGTCGCGCCTGGGCGTGCTGACCGACGCGGGCATGGAAACGCCCTACGTGACGGCGCGCCTTTCAGGTGTCGATGCGCTGGTGCTGGAGTGCAATCACGACCGCGAGATGCTGCGCAACTCGATCTACCCGGCGTCGCTGAAGCGGCGGATTGGCGGTGACTTCGGTCATTTGGCCAACGAAGTGGCGGCGAGCATCCTGGGGCAGGTCGCGCATGCCGGTCTGCATCGCGTCGTGGCGGCGCACCTGAGCAAGCAGAACAACACGCGTGAACTGGCCACGGGTGCGCTGGCTGCGGCGCTGGGCGCGTTGCCGTCGGAAGTGCTGGTAGCCGATCAGGAAATGGGGCTGGACTGGCAAGCGGTGCGTGCCTGAAACGCGCACGTCGCGCCTTGCGGCGCCCAATAAAAAAACCGGCCCGAAGGCCGGTTTTTTTATCGGTAGAAACCGATTACTGCTTGGCGGCCGGAGCCGAAGCGTCAGCAGCCGGAGCCGAGGCTTCAGCAGCCGGGGCCGAAGCGTCAGCAGCGGCAGCAGCCGGGGCTTCAGCAGCCGGAGCCGAAGCTTCAGCAGCCGGAGCGGCGGCAGCCGGAGCAGCCGTGTCAGCGGCCGGAGCAGCCGGTTCTTCCTTCTTGCCGCAAGCGGCGAGAGCAACAGCGGCCAGCAGCGATGCGATCAGGAGAGACTTCTTCATTGTTCGTCCTTTAACTTGTAATAACGGAAAACAGGCGATGAATAATTACCGGTAATTATCGCTCTTGAACTGCAAAATAGAGGCCCTCCCGGGTGCCGACATATGCAGTGGTCCACAGTACTAGCCAGCCAACGATTATATCCGCGTTTTCCCGGCTTGTGTAGCGCCGAAATTTACTGAATTGCAATGTTACGCATTATTACACCGGGGTCCCAATTGTAGCCATCCTTCCTGCGTCCAGTGATGAAAAGTCTCCATCAGGTCAGGCAAACCGGCGCATGCCGCAACATCTTTGCCACTAAGGTGGCGATTATCGGCCAGTTTCTTCAGCCAAGCCATCAATTCGGCCGGCGGCTCGTAGGCTTCCCCATTGAGGAAGAAATTGTTCCGGTCGTAAAGCGCAATCGAGGCGGACGCAAGAACGACGCCATGCTGGGCCGCAAGTTTCTCATAACGGCGCTGCGGCAGGTCGGATATCTCGGCGAATTCGACCCCGGGCTTTGGTTCGGACAGATGAGAGCCAAGAAATTCCGACACCATCTGCGCATTCCATTGCAGTGCCTTGAGGCGCTCGGTCACTGCCTTGGCCATGCCGGCGGGCAGTTGCGCGGGCTTCGTTGCCGCACGTTCGCCGGCATCGGCGTAACGCCCGCTCAGGTCTTCGTTGTCCTCCACCGTCTCGGAGAGCCACGCCAGGAAGTGACCCGCCAGTTCACGGTAGGCCGGTGCACGGAAGCCGATCGAGCAGGTCATGCATTCGCCTTCGGCCACGCCGTCATGGGCGTATTGCGGCGGCAGGTACAGCATGTCGCCGGGCTCCAGCACCCATTCCTCCTCGGCGCTGAAATCGGCAAGGATCTTGAGCGGCATGTCGGGGACCAGTTCCAGGCTGGTCCCCGACGAGATGCGCCAGCGGCGCCGGCCCGAGACTTGCAGCAGAAACACGTCGTAGGAATCGAAGTGCGGGCCCACGCCGCCGCCGTCGGACGCGTAGCTGATCATCAGGTCGTCCAGGCGCGCGTCGGGCACGAAGCGGAAGCGGCCCATCAGCTCCGCGGCGGCGGCATCGTGCAGGTTCACCCCCTGCACCAGCAAAGTCCACTGGCGGGTCTTGACGGCAGGGAGGTTTTCGCGCGCAAATGGACCATGTTCGAGCTTCCAGCGATTGCGGAAGTGCGTCACCAGGCGCGATTCGACTTCGTCGCGATCGGCAAGGTCGAAAAGCGCATCGCGCGACACAGGCGGCACGATTCCGGGTACCGCCTGTCGAATCAGCAGTGGCTTGCGGTGCCAGACATCCCGCATGAATGCAGCCGGCGTCATGCCACCAAGCAGGTCGAGCGGAGTGTCTGGATCGACGGGGCCAGGGGGCAGGGCCTGCGCGTATAATGCGGAATCGTTCATGGAGTCAAGAATTGAAAATCGCTAAGAACACGGTAGTGTCCGTGATGTACAAGCTGTCGGACGCGCAAGGCAATCTGATCGAGGAGTCAGATGAAGCCATGGTCTATTTGCACGGCGGGTATGATGGCACGTTCCCCAAGATCGAGGAAGCGCTCGACGGCCATGACACCGGCTTCGAGACCCAGTTGCAGCTCGAGCCCGAAGACGCCTTTGGCGATTACGATGCCGAGCTGGTCAAGGTCGAGCCGCGTGACCGCTTCCCCGAGCCGCTGGAAGTCGGCATGCAGTTCGAAGGCATGCCCGAGGACGGCGATGAAGAAGACTCCGTCATCTACACAGTGACCGACGTTGCCGAAGACAAGGTGGTGCTGGACGGCAACCACCCGCTGGCTGGCATGGCGCTGCGCTTCTGGCTGAAGGTTTCCGAAGTGCGCGAGGCCACCGCCGAGGAAATCGAACACGGCCACGCCCACGGCGCCTCGGGCATCGAGGTGGTGGACGAGGACGAGGACGACGATACCCCGCGCACGCTGCACTGATCCCGTGCCCTCCGTGGCCCATGAAGGAAGCCGGCTTTGCCGGCTTTTTTCATGGGCGTTTTCATGGATTTAACACAGCGGCTCAGGGGGTGGTCGGCGCGTCCTTGAGGGAAACCGAGAACGGCGCCGCCGCGTTCGGCGTGATCACCAGCTCAGTCCATTGCGCCACCGTATTGTTCGGCAGCGAGACCCGCGTGAAATTCTGCAGCACCTTGCCGGCGCTGTCGCGCAGCGGCTTGTCGATGCCGAAGCCGCTCTCGCCCGCATGCACCAGCAGTACGTGGCCGGGAAAGCGCGCGCTCAGGTCGCGCAGCTGGCGCTTGAACTCCAGGTAGCCGTCGCGCGTGCGATGGCGCATGAAGCCGTCCAGCAGCGTCGGGCGGCCTTTCTTCTCCCAGCCGTTGGCGAAGTGCGGGTCGGCATGGGCAATCACGACGATGCCATTCATGTCGCGCTGCCGTGCCAGCGAAAACGCGCGAGCCAGCCACTGGCGGTTGGCCTCGCGCCGGTCTTCGAACTCGCTGTTGCGCCCGCCCTCGTTGCGGTAGTGGTTGTTGTCTCCCGGCACGTTCAGGCCGACGAACAGGATGTCGCCCAGCGTGAGGCGGGCGTTCTCGCGGAAGGTGCGGAACAGGGCCTGGTCGGACTGCCGCACCACCGGCCGCGGACGCTGGCCCAGCGTGGCATCCTCAGGGAAGAACAGCTCGCGCAGGCGGTTCAGCCGCTCGACCGAGTCGAATTTTCCGTTGACCGGCAGCCGGCATTCGGCCCAGTCGGTCTCGCCCGGCACGTAGAGCAGCGGCAACGGCGACTGGGCGAGCAACTGCTGGCGGCTTGTCAGGATGGCGTCGCTGCAGGATTCGGTATCGCCCTTGATGCCGCCGGCGTGGATCACAAGGTCGAGCTTGCGTTCTGCAAAGCTGTCGAGCAGTGCCGTCGCGTTGGCTTCGGCGGCAGGCCATTGCGGCAGGTCGGCGATCAGCGCGACGCGCATCACCTTTGGTTTGGGCGAGGCCTTGCCCCCGCGGCCGGCGGGTGCCGGCCATGCGGTGCTGGCCGCGCACAGCAGCAAGGCCGCGGCGAGGATCCGGACGGCGTGCCGGCGCCTGGCGTTCATGCCGTGCCGACCGCCTCGCCTGCAAGCGCCTTGAGCCGGTACAGCGCATCGAGCGCGGCACGCGGCGTCAGGCTGTCCGGGTCCAGGTCGGCCAGCGTGTCGATCAGCGCGGCATGCTCCGGTGCCAGTGCGGCTGGCTGCGGCGAGGCCGAGGCAAGGCCGTTGCCCTCGTTCTCATCGCCCTCGTCGTCATCGGTGTCCGGCACCGTCGGCGCGGCGAACAGGTCGAGCTGCGGGGTCGGCGTGGCATCAGCCGACTGCTGCTCCAGCCATGCCAGGTGCTTGCGCGCGGCGCGGATCACCGGCTGCGGCACGCCAGCCAGCTGCGCCACCTGCAGGCCATAGCTCTGGCTTGCGGGGCCATCCTGCACCGCATGCAGGAACACGATCCCGTCGCCGTGCTCGACCGCGGACAGGTGCACATTGGCGGCCTGCGGAAACTCCTGCGGCAACTGCGTCAGCTCGAAATAGTGCGTCGCGAACAGCGTATGGCTGCGGTTGTGCGACAGCAGGTGGCGCGCGATCGCCCACGCCAGCGCCAGCCCGTCGAAGGTGGAAGTGCCGCGGCCGATCTCGTCCATCAGCACCAGTGAAGACGGCGTGGCGTGGTGCAGGATGCCGGCCGCTTCGGTCATTTCCACCATGAAGGTGGAGCGCCCGCCCGCCAGGTCGTCGGCTGCGCCGATGCGGGTAAAGATACGGTCGATCGGGCCGATCACGGCGCGCCGCGCCGGCACGTAGGCGCCCACGCAGGCCAGCAGCACGATCAGCGCGGTCTGGCGCATGAAGGTCGACTTGCCGCCCATGTTGGGGCCGGTGATCAGCAGCAGCTTGCGCGCTTCGTTGAGCTGGCAGTCGTTGGCGATAAACGCCACCGATTCCGCTGCCAGCTGGCCTTCCACGACAGGGTGGCGGCCCTGTACGATGTCGACCACATTCTCGGGCACGCGCTCGGGCGCGGACCAGTCCAGCGTCTGCGCGCGCTCGGCCAGCGCCGCCAGCACATCGAGGCGCGCCAGCGCGCCGGCTACGCGCTGCAGCTCGCCGATATGCGGCAGCAGCGCCTGCAGCAGGCCGTCGTAGAGCTGCTTCTCGCGCGCGAGCGCGCGGTCCTGCGCCGACAGCGCCTTGTCCTCGAACGACTTCAGCTCGGGCGTGATATAGCGCTCGGCATTCTTCAGCGTCTGGCGGCGGCGGTAGTCGTCGGGCACCTTGTCGGCCTGGCCGTTGGTTACCTCGATATAGAAGCCATGCACGCGGTTGAACTCGACGCGCAGGTTGGCAATGCCGGTGCGCGTGCGTTCGCGCGCTTCCAGGTCGATCAGGAACTGGCCGCAGTTCTCGGAGATATCCCGCAGCTCGTCCAGCTCGGTGTCGTAGCCGCGCGCAATCACGCCGCCGTCGCGCACCACGGTGGCGGGTTCTTCGGCGACCGCGCGCACCAGCAGGTCCAGGGACGCCTGCGGTACGGCCAGATCCTGCTGCGTCTGCGCCAGCAGCGCGCTGTCCTGCCCGTCGGGGATGCAGGCCTGCACGTCGGGCAGCGCACGCAACGTGTCGCGCAGCGAGGACAGGTCGCGCGGGCGCGCGCTCAGCAGCGCCAGGCGCGAGGTGATGCGCTCGACGTCGGCCAGCCGGCGCAGCGCGGCACGCAGCGAATCGGTGCCCTGGTCGATCAGCACGCCGATGGCCTGTTGCCGCGCCTGCGGCACGGCCGGGTCGCGCAGCGGATGATGCAGCCAGTGGCGCAGCGCGCGGCTGCCCATCGTGGTGCAGCAGGTATCCAGCAGCGAGAACAGCGTCGGCGACTCGCCGCCGCGCAGCGTCTCGGTCAGTTCCAGGTTGCGGCGCGTGGCCGAATCCAGGCCGATGTATTCCGACTCGCGTTCGACCTTCAGGCCCTGCACATGGCGCAGCGACTGGCCTTGCGTGGTGGCGGCGTAGTTCAGCAGCGCGCCGGCGGCGCCGATCGCCGCGCCAAGCCCGGCACAACCAAACGGATCGAGGCTGGCCACGCCCAGCTGCTCGCGCAGGCGGCGCGCGCCGGCATCCTGGTCGAAATGCCATTCGGGCAGGCGCGTGCGCGCGCAAGCCAGCGCCGGCAGGTCGATGCCGTCGGCATGGAGCAGTTCGGCCGGGCGGATGCGCTCAAGCTCGCGGCCCAGTTGCGCCACCTCGCACTCCATCAGGCGCAGCTCGCCGCTGGCAAGGTTCAGCCACGCCAGCCCGGTCTTGCTGATGCCGCGGCGCGTGGTCTGCTGGTGCACCGCCATCAGGAAGGTGTCGACCTTGTCCGGCAGCAGCGCCGCGTCGGTCAGCGTGCCCGGCGTGACGATGCGTACCACCTTGCGTTCCACCGGCCCCTTGCTAGTGGCGGGATCGCCGATCTGCTCGCAGATCGCCACCGACTCGCCCAGCTTCACCAGCCGGGCCAGGTACTGGTCCGCCGAATGGAAGGGAATGCCGGCCATCCGGATTGGCACGCCATTCGAGGCGCCGCGCGCCGTCAGCGTGATGTCGAGCAGGCGCGCGGCCTTCTCGGCGTCGTCGTGGAACAGCTCGTAGAAGTCACCCATGCGATAGAACAGCAGGGTGTCGGGGTGGTCTGCCTTGATGCGAAGGTACTGCTGCATCATTGGCGTGTGGCGGCTGCCTGCGGCGTCTGCCTGTGCCTGTTCAGGGTCGGTTTTCTTCTGCAATCCCATTGCCATTTAGCCTGTCTGGCGGTGGGCCTGCGTTGTGCCGCCCGATCCGCTCGGAGCGCCGCCTTGCGTGTCGCGGAAAAGCGCCCCCGCGGGGGCGGCCGGGCGCTGGTCCGGCGGCCTGTGGCCGCGGCACGAAGGGGCGTTCTCGAATATGGCGATATGGTACAGCACGGTGCACGCCGCCGACGTGCCGCCGACCGCTGTGCCGGCCCCGGATTAGCGGAACACCAGCACAGGGATGTCGCTATGGGTCAGCACTTTCTGCGTTTCGCTGCCCAGCAGCAGCCCGCTGAGTCCCCTGCGACCGTGCGAGGCCATGAAGATGACGTCGCAGCCGAGTTCTCCGGCGGCATGGATGATGCCCTGGTATGGCACCGAAGCGCTGGAGACGTGGCCGGTGCACGGCACCCCCGCCAGCGCCGCCGCGGCTTCGACCTTGGCGAGTTCCTGGCGCGCTTGGGCTTCCACGCGCTGCTGGTACACCTCGCGCTTTTCGTGCGAGCTGTCGCTGGACAGCACATACGGATAGCTCTCCACGCACATATATGGCGTGAGCCGTGCCGCGGCGGTGCGGGCAAACTGGATGGCGGCGGAAACGGCCTTGTGCGAAAGCTCGGAGCCGTCGACGGGGAGCAGGATGTGCTTGAACATAGGGTCCTTTTCTGGTGGGTGAGGCGAAAGAGGCGAAAGGAACAAGGCGGCGTCCTGCGTTGCCGCCTGGGAGTCAGTTGGCCAGCGCGCGTCCGACGATCAGCGGATCGGCCGGGCCGATGGCGGCGGTGTCCCGGTTGGCATAGGGAAAGCGCGACAGGATGTAGCGCAGCGCATTGAGCCGCGCGCGCTTCTTGCAGTCCGACCGGATCACCGTCCACGGCGCGTCGGCGGTGTCGGTATGCGCGAACATCGCCTCCTTGGCGCGTGTGTACTCTTCCCATTTGTCGAGCGATGCTATGTCGACCGGGCTGAGCTTCCACTGCTTGAGCGGGTGGATCTCGCGCTCGCGGAAGCGGCGGCGTTGCTCTTTCTGGCTGACCGAGAACCAGAACTTGAACAAGTGGATGCCGCTGCGCACCAGGTGGCGCTCGAACTCCGGGGCCTGTTGCAGGAAGTCCTGGTACTCACGCGAGGAGCAGAAGCCCATCACATATTCAACGCCGGCGCGGTTGTACCAGGAGCGGTCGAACAGCACGATTTCACCGGCGGCCGGCAGGTGCTGCACGTAGCGCTGAAAATACCACTGGCCGCGTTCGGATTCTGTCGGTTTTTCAAGTGCCACCACACGGGCGCCGCGCGGGTTCATGTGTTCCATGAAGCGTTTGATGGTGCCGCCCTTGCCGGCGGCATCGCGGCCTTCGAACAGGATCACGACGCGCTGCCCGGTCTCGCGCACCCAGGCCTGGAACTTGAGCAGCTCGACCTGCAGCCGGTATTTCTGCTTTTCGTAATTGCGGCGCGACATGAGGTTCTGGTAAGGGTAGGCGCCGTCGCGCCAGCCGGCCGCGAGTTCATCGTCGGGCTGCCGCCGGCGGCCCGCCTGCCAGGCGCCGGGATCTCCTTCCAGAATAAGGCTGCGCAACTGCGCGGCCTCATCGGGCGCCAGGCCGTCGAGCAGCGTGCGCATGGCGTCGAGCATGCTGGCACCCTGGCCGGCGCGGCTGGCGAGGATGTCCTGCATGCTGCTGGCCGCCACCTGCACGGCGGCATCGACGGCGTTGCTGATTTCATTGCGTTCGGCCGACAGGGCCGTGTTGGTCGGCAGCACATCGCCGCGCGCGGCAGGGCGGGCATGGGGCTGCGCAGGGGCATGGGCGGCCGGCGTGTCGCGGTCGGTCATGTGCAGTCCTCCTCCGTTCAGGCCACACGCTGGCGCAGGATCTGGTAGAGCTGGTCCTTGATCTGCAGCTTCTCCTTTTTCAGCCGCTCGATCTCGAAGCCCGAGGCCGGCACAAGGCCGGACTCCATGTTGTGGATCTCCTGGTCCAGCGCATTGTGGCGATGGAACAGGCGGGCGAAGTGGGCGTCCTGCGTCTTCAGGAGCGAGATCTGGTCGCGGTATTCGGGAAACATGCGGGCTCTCCTCGGCTTGATCCGCGCGCACGGGGCGTGGCGCATGGATTCATTCTGGGGAGGGCAGGGCGGCGCGACCTTGATGGGGATCATGGTCGGCCGGGGTGGCGGGAAATATGCGAAAAATCTCTGCGCGCCGGCAAGCGCCGTGGCAGGAAAGCAAAACGCCCGCCTGGGCGCGGCGGGCGTTTGTGCAGGCGATGGCCATCAGGCCATGCCACGGACTCAGGCAGTGGCCGGTTTGGCGTTGTCTAGCGAGTACGGCGACAGCAGGCGCACCATCTGGGCAAAGGCCTTGGGGTTGCCCGCCAGCACTTCGCCTTGCTCCATCTGGCGCGGCTCGCCGTTGTAGTTGCCGACCAGGCCGCCCGATTCGGTGATCAGCAGCATGCCAGCGGCCATGTCCCACGGCTTCAGGCCGCGCTCGAAGAAGCCGTCCAGGCGGCCGCAGGCGACATAGGCCAGGTCCAGCGCGGCGGCGCCCGGGCGGCGCAGGCCGGCGCAGCTGCGCGTCATCAGCGAGAAGACCTCGAGGTATTCGTCCACGCCTTCCAGGTCGCGGAACGGGAAGCCGGTGCCGATCAGGCAGTCGGCCAGCTTGTCGCGGCGGGTCACGCGGATGCGGCGGTTGTTCAGGAAGGCGCCGGCGCCCTTGCTGGCGGTGAACAGTTCGTCGCGGGTCGGGTCGTAGACCACGGCCTGCACGGGCGTGCCGCGGTGCAGCTGGGCGATCGAGACCGCGTACTGCGGGAAGCCGTGGATGAAGTTGGTGGTGCCGTCGAGCGGGTCGATAACCCAGGTGTATTCGTGGGCGTCTTCGCCCTCGGCCCAGGACTGGCCGGACTCTTCCGCTAGAATGGCGTGTTCCGGGTAGGCGGTGCGGATGACCTCGATGATCGCGGCTTCGGCGGCGCGGTCGACCTCGGTAACGAAATCGTTGTGTTGCTTGCGCGAGACGCGCACCAGATCGACGTCGAGCGACGCGCGGTTGATGATGGAACCCGCCTTACGGGCCGCCTTGACGGCGATATTGAGCATCGGATGCATGAATCTCTCCAGGCCGGCCATGAAGATGCGGCGGGCGCCATGGCACCGCGCGCCCACTCATGGGCAGCTGACAACACAACGGATTGTAGAAGAACGCAGGGCGTCGCCGGTCTGGGTACTGGATGTGCCGCGAATGTCTCGCGGGCACGCCCTGACCTGGCGCCGCGCCAGAGAAGAACCCCGAATTGTATATGAACCCGGCAAATGATACGAGTCGCCCCGCGGGCGGGCCTGATGCGCCACACGCAACCGGTGCAGGGCCGGATGCCTTCGGCCGCGTGCGCTTCGTGCTGGTCGAGACCAGCCACCCGGGCAACGTCGGCTCGGTCGCGCGGGCGATCAAGACCATGGGCTTCGGCAGCCTGGTGCTGGTCTCGCCGCGCGAACCCGGGGTCCTGGCCCATGCCGAGGCCATCGCCATGGCCAGCGGCGCCGACGATGTGCTGGCAGGCGCCGTCATCGTCGACCAGATCGACGCGGCCCTGGCCGGCGCGGCGCTGACCGTGGCCATGACCGCGCGCCAACGTGAGTTCGGGCCGCCCCGGCTGCTGCCGCGCGCCGCCGCGGCGCGCGCCTGCCAGACACTGGCCGGCAGCGGCGACATTGCCTTTGTCTTTGGCAATGAGCGCTATGGGCTGCCCAACGAAGTGGTCGAGCGCTGCGCGGCGCTCACGCATATCCCCGCCAACCCCGCCTATGCCTCGCTCAACCTGGCACAGGCGGTGCAACTGATCGCCTACGAGATGCGGCTGGCACTGCTCGATGCAGTTCCGCCTGCCGCTGAGGCGGCGGACGCGGGCGCCAATATCGGCTATGCTGGTGAACCGGCGACAGCGGAGCAGGTCGAGGCCATGTTCGGGCACCTGCAGGCAGGCCTGGAAGCGATCGGCTTTCTCGATCCCGCCAATCCGCGCAAGCTGATGCCGCGGCTGCGCCGGCTGCTGGCCCGCAGCGGGCTGGAGCGCGAGGAAGTCAACATCCTGCGCGGCATCGCCAAGCATATGCTGATGGCGCAGGGCCAGCCGGACCGCAAGGCGTAACTGGAGAGAAGCACAGTGGCAGCAACCCGCAGCATTCCGAGAACGGACGACGCAGGCGTACGTGGCAAGCGCGCACGCCGTCGGCCCGTCGCGGCGGGTTGGCGCGCGCCGGGGCGATGTTGATCGCCGCAATGCCGCTGCAAAATCCCTGACGGATCCGGGGCCAATGGCCGGCGCCAGAACGCCGGCCGCAAATCACTTACACTCCCTGATCCTGTCCCCACCGGCCACCGACCTCGCCGGCGACCCTGCCCCTGGCGCAAGCCTTGCGTGGCGCGGCGCACGGCGCGGCAACACGACACGACCAAGATGTTCTCTCGCCTTAAGGAAGATATCGACACGATCATGCTGCGCGATCCCGCCGCGCGCAGCCGCCTGGAAGTCCTGACCTGCTACCCCGGCCTGCATGCCGTGGTCTTCCACCGCTTTGCGCACGCGTGCTGGAACGGGGGCTTCCATTGGCTGGGACGCTGGATCTCGCACTGGTCGCGCTTCCTGACCGGCATCGAGATCCATCCGGCGGTGAAGCTGGGGCGCAGGGTGTTTATCGACCACGGCATGGGCGTGGTGATCGGCGAGACCGCCGAGATTGGCGACGACTGCACCATCTATCAGGGCGTGACGCTGGGCGGCACCTCGCTGTACAAGGGCCAGAAGCGGCATCCGACGCTGGGCGCCAACGTGGTCGTGAGCGCGGGCGCCAAGGTGCTGGGCGGCTTCGTGGTGGGCGACGGTGCGCGCGTGGGTTCGAACGCCGTGGTGCTCAAGCCGGTGCCGCCGGGCGCGACCGCGGTGGGCGTGCCGGCGCGCATCATCCTGCCCGATGCGCCGGCGGAGCAGCAGGGCGCCAAGCAGGAGTTCTCCGCCTACGGCATCACGCCGAACGCGGACGATCCGGTGTCGCTGGCGCTCAAGAGCCTG
The DNA here is from genome assembly GCF_017815025.1 of Cupriavidus phytohabitans. NCBI lineage: Bacteria > Pseudomonadati > Pseudomonadota > Betaproteobacteria > Burkholderiales > Burkholderiaceae > Cupriavidus > Cupriavidus phytohabitans. The sequence goes on along the minus strand of NZ_JAGIQB010000016.1, from coordinate 13,025 downwards.
ATCGATAATGCCGCGCGCCAGCATGAGCGCATCGAGTCCGTGCTGGCCGCGCTGGACCGGCTGGGTGAGCACCTGGAGAACACGCCGAATGACCGCTTCGATGCGAGCGAGTTGCGCAAGCTGATGAAATAAGGGAAGAAGGCGGCCGGTAACGGCCGTTTTCTTTTTTGCGCGCTCTCAATCGGTCTGCGGCAGCAGTCGGAACCCGCCGCCGTCGAGCTGCAGCACGGCAGCGCGCGGATGGCGGCTGTCCAGGTCCCAGTCGGTCAGCACCCAGCGCACGCCCGCAGCGTGTTCGTGGCGCGCCGGGCGATGGGTGTGGCCATGCACCATCAGCCTGGCCTCGGCCATGCCGAAGAGTTCGGCCGCGGCAGCGGGCGCCACGTCGCCGTAGACCATCGCTGCGCCGTTGCCCTCGGCGGCTTGCCGCGCGCGGTTGCCTTCGCTGTCCGCGCGCAGTTTGCGTGCAATCGACAGCCGCGTACGCAGCGGCAGCGCCAGGAACAGCCGCTGCACCCAACCCTTGCGGGTCCAGCGGCGGAAACGGTTATAGCGCTCGTCGTCGATGCACAGCATGTCGCCGTGGCTGAGTACCACGCGCTGGCCTGCGCAATCGATCACCGTCGGGTCGGGTAGCAACCGCGCGCCGGCGGCCGCGGCAAAGCGCTCGCCCAGCAGGAAATCGCGGTTGCCGTGCATCAGGTAGACGGCAACGCCGCGCGCGGCCAGCGCGCGCAGGGCGCCGGCCACGCGTTGCGCGAACGGCGAGTCGGTTTCCTCGTCGCCGATCCAGAATTCAAAGAAATCGCCCAGGATAAACAGCGTGCGCGCGCCGTGCGCGGCGCGCTCGAGCGTGCGCTCGAAGGCCGCCAGCGTGCGTGGCATGCCGGGCGTGAGATGCAGGTCCGAAATGAACCACGCCGGCGCCTGTACCTCGAGGGGACCGGCCACCGGCGTGCGGGGGATTGCGGTCATGCGCGGAGTCGGGAAGCAGGTGCCGGCAGGGCCGGGCGCGCGTAGCCGCAATCAGGGTGCATGGCTTGCTCGACGCTTATTCGACGATTACGCGACGATTATTCGACGACGGTGGCCTTCTCGATCACCACGTCTTCCAGCGGCACGTCCTGGTGGAAGCCCGAGCTGCCGGTGCGCACGCCCTTGATCTGGTCGACCACGTCGGTGCCTTCCACCACCTTGCCGAACACGGCGTAGCCGAAGCCCTGGGGCGTCGGCGAGGTGAAGTTCAGGAAGTCGTTGTCGACCACGTTGATGAAGAACTGCGCGGTGGCCGAGTGGGGCGCGTTGGTGCGTGCCATGGCCACGGTGTAGCGGTCGTTCTTCAGGCCGTTGCCGGCCTCGTTCTCGATCGGCGCGTCGGTGCCCTTTTGCTTCATGCCGGGCTCGAAGCCGCCACCCTGGATCATGAAATTCTTGATCACGCGGTGGAAGATGGTGTTGTCATAGTGGCCCTTGCGGACGTACGACAGGAAGTTCTCGACCGATTTCGGTGCCTTCTCGGCGTCGAGTTCGATGGTGATGACACCCTGGTTGGTATGGAGCTGGACCTTGGACATGGTTTCCTCTGTACGGTGTGTTATTTGACGACAGTGGCCGACTCGATCACGATCGGCGAGGCCGGCACATTGCGCATGGGGCCGTAGGCCGTGGTCGGCACGCTCTTGATCTTGTCGATCGTGTCCATGCCTTCCACCACCTTGCCGAAGACTGCGTAGCCGTTGCCGTCCGGCTGCGGGTAGTCGAGATTCGGATTATCCACCACATTGACGAAGAACTGCGCGGTGGCCGAATCGGGGTTGCTGGTGCGTGCCATGGCGAGCGTGCCGGCCTTGTTCTTCAGGCCGCCGCGGGCTTCCAGCGGGATCGGCGCGCGCGTGGGCTTTTCCTTCATGTCGCGGTCGAAGCCGCCGCCCTGCACCATGAAGCCGTTGATCACGCGATGGAAGATGGTGCCGCTATAGAAGCCGCTCTTCACGTATTCCAGGAAATTGGCCACGGTCTTGGGCGCCACGTCCGGGTACAGCTCGACCGTGAACTGGCCAGCGCTGGTGACGAACTGGACGCGCTCGGCGGCCTTCTGCTGCGCCAGCGCGCTGAACGACGACAACGCGAGTGCGCCTGCGGTCAGCGCGGCCAGGGCGATGCGACGGGAACGGATCATGGGTGGGAACTCCGGTGAGTCGTTATGCAAACGGCCCGGACACCAGCGCGCCCGGACATTCTTGGCAGGGGCGTCAGTTTGCTGCCGGGGCGCTGGCCGGGGCCGGCTTGCGGGTGCCGGCCGGCGTGGCGGTTGTTCCGCTCGGGCCCGTCACCGCCGGGGTGCCGGTGGCTGCCTCCGGGCGCAGCTGGCGCAGGCCGGCGCTGGCGCGGGTATCGGCCGGATTGCGGCGCAGCGCCTCGGCGTAGGCCTGCTCGGCCAGGCGGCGGTAGACATCGCCCAGGTTGGTATAGGCGATGGCAAAGGCCGGCTTGACCTCGGTGGCCAGCAGCAGTTCGGCCTCGGCGCGCTTCAGGTCGCCGCGCTTGGCATAGAGCAGTGCCAGGTTGTTGTGGGGCTCGGGCAGTTCGGGAAAGTCCGCGGCCATTTCCGTGAAGGCCTGGATGGCGGCGTCCTCGCGCCCGGACTGCGCCAGCGCCCAGGCGCGCTGGAAGCGGGCCTGGGCGTTGCGCGGATTGGCCGCGATCACGCGGTCGAAACCCTTGATGGCTTCGTCATAGCGGCGTGCGTTGGCCGCCTGCTGGGCCTGGGTCATGCCCGGATCGGTCGAGCGGATGCCATCCACCGGCGACGTGGGCGCGGGCAGCGACAGCGGTCCTTGCTGGGCCTGCGCGGGGCCGGCCAGCGCGGCGGCAAGCGCCAGGACTGCCGCGGCGGCCAGTGCCTGATGCAAATGGAGCGGGCGGAGCGGGCGGAGCAGGCGTGCAGGCGCGGCGATCGACGCGCTGGGAGACGCGGCAGGGGACGAGGAGGGCAGCAGCAGGCTCATTGAGGACGGGTCCGTTATACTCGGCGGCATTCTAGCAAAGAGGCACTGCCGGCACTAAAGCCATGGCCCGGGCACGCCGTTGGCAAGCGCTGGCAAGAGTTGGCAAGCCACGGCCGGCGGCGGCAAGTCCCCCGGACGCGCGGCCTACCGGCACATCGCCTTCCGGTAAGATATGGGGCGCGGCGGAATTGCGCCAGTGCCGCCTCCCCTGACCATTCACTTCGTTTCATGCAGCCTCTGAACATCTACAACACGCTCGCGCGTGAGAAGCAGCCATTCGTGCCCATCGAACCCGGCAAGGTCCGCATGTATGTCTGCGGCATGACCGTGTACGACTACTGCCACGTCGGCCACGCGCGCGTCATGGTGGTGTTCGACATGGTGCATCGCTGGCTGCGTGCCGCCGGCTACGCTGTGACATATGTGCAGAACATCACGGATATCGACGACAAGATCATCCGCCGCGCCGCCGAGAACGGCGAGACCATCGGCGCGCTGACCACGCGCTTCATCCAGTACATGCACGAAGACGCCGCCGCACTGGGCGTGATCCGTCCCGACCACGAGCCGCGCGCGACCGACTACGTGCCGCAGATGCTTGACATGATCGGCAAGCTGGAGGCGAGGGGCCTGGCCTACCAGGCCAGCGATGGCGACGTGAACTACTCGGTGCGCAAGTTCGATGGCTATGGCAAGCTGTCCGGCAAGTCGCTGGAAGACCTGCGCGCGGGTGAGCGCGTCAGTGCCAACGACGCCAAGCAGGACCCGCTCGACTTCGTGCTGTGGAAATCCGCCAAGGCCAGCGAGCCGCCCGAGACCAAGTGGGAGTCGAAGTGGGGCAGCGGCCGCCCGGGCTGGCACATTGAATGCTCCGCCATGAGCTGCGCGCTGCTGGGCGAGCATTTCGACATCCATGGCGGCGGGGCGGACCTGCAGTTCCCGCACCATGAGAACGAGATCGCGCAATCGGAAGGTGCCAGCGGCAAGCCGTTCGTCAACATGTGGATGCACAACGGTTTCGTGCGCATCAACGACGAAAAAATGTCCAAGTCGCTCGGCAATTTCTTCACGATCCGCGAAGTGCTGAAGACGTACGACGCCGAGGTCGTGCGCTTCTTCATCCTGCGCGCGCATTACCGTAGCCCGCTGAACTACAGCGACGCGCACCTGGACGACGCGCGCCATGCGCTGACGCGCCTGTACACCGCGCTGAAGGACACGCAGCCCGGCGGCTGCGCGGTCGACTGGGACGAGCCGCACGCCAGGCGCTTTGCCGAGGCGATGGGCGATGACTTCAACACGCCGATCGCGATGTCGGTGCTGTTCGACCTGGCCAGCGAGATCAACCGCACCGGCTCCACCGCCGCCGCGCGCCAGCTTAAGGGGCTGGCCGGCACACTCGGGCTGCTCGAGCGGGATCCGCATACCTTCCTGCAGGGCGGCAAGTCCGCTGACGGCCCCAGCGCCGAGGAAATCGAAGCCAGCATCGCCGCGCGCAAGGCGGCCAAGAGCGAGCGCAACTTCGCCGAAGCCGACCGCATCCGTGCGGAACTGCTTGCGGCCGGCATCGTGCTGGAAGACAAGCCGGGTGGTGCGACCGAGTGGAGGCGTGCTTGAACGCTGCCGCGCGCAAGCCTGCCAACGCCGCCGTGCCGGCAGCCGCGGGCCGGTCTAAGGCGTCCGGCCCGCGTCCGGCCAAGGCGGGCGCCAGCGAGGCACCGCTGCCGGAAGGCGAGGCAGCGGGTAAGGCGGCGGCCAAGGCCACGCGCAACGCCAAGGCGGTATTGCCCGAGGCCGACGCGGTACCGCTGCCGGTCGAGACCATCATCGACGCGGTCCGTCCCGCTTACTGGGACGAAGCCTGCGCCGACCTGATGAAGCGCGACCGCATCCTGCGCAAGATGATCCCGACCTACGGTCCGGCGCACCTGGTGTCGCGCGGCGATCCGTTCGTGACGCTGGCACGCGCCGTGGTGGGCCAGCAGATCTCGGTCAAGGCGGCGCAGTCGGTGTGGGAGCGCCTGCACGCGGCCTGCCCCAAGCTGACGCCGGCGCAGTTCCTGCGCGCCGGTACCGAGAAGCTGGCCGGCTGCGGATTGTCCAAGCGCAAGGCGGAATACATGATCGACCTGGCCGACCACTTCAAGGCAGGCAGGGTGCACGTGGCCGAATGGGCGCAGATGGACGACGAAGCGGTCATCTCGGAGCTGACCCAGATCCGCGGCATCGGCCGCTGGACCGCCGAGATGTTTCTGATGTTCAATCTGATGCGGCCCAACGTGCTGCCGCTCGATGATATCGGACTGATCAATGCGATTTCCGCCAACTATTTCAGCGGCGAACCGGTCACGCGCAGCGAGGCGCGCGAGGTGGCGGCCAACTGGGAACCGTGGCGGACGGTGGCAACCTGGTATATGTGGCGTAGTCTGGACCCGTTGCCTGTGACGTACTAGGCATCGGGACAATAAAAATCAGAGGCAGGTGCATTGCAGGCTATCTGGCAGGCGCTAAGATAGCGGCCAATTTCCGGTAGAATGCGCCCCTTCACAGACAGGTACGTGTGATTTTATGAAAACCACCTTCCTGGATTTTGAGCAGCCCATTGCCGAGCTCGAGGCAAAAATCGAAGAACTGCGCTTCGTGCAGGACGATTCGGCTGTCGATATTTCCGAAGAGATTTCGCGGCTGGCCGGCAAGAGCCAGCAGCTGACCAAAGACATCTATGCCAACCTGACCCCGTGGCAGGTTGCGCAAATCGCCCGCCATCCCCAGCGCCCCTACACGCTGGACTACGTGCGCGAGATCTTCACCGATTTCCACGAACTGCACGGCGACCGCACCTTTGCCGATGACCTGTCGATCGTCGGCGGCCTGGCGCGCTTCAACGGCCAGGCATGCATGGTGATCGGCCACCAGAAGGGCCGTGACACGAAAGAGCGCGCCCTGCGCAATTTCGGCATGCCCAAGCCCGAGGGCTACCGCAAGGCCAAGCGCCTGATGGAACTGGCCGACAAGTTCGGCTTGCCGATCTTCACCTTCGTCGACACCCCGGGCGCATTCCCCGGCATCGACGCGGAAGAGCGCGGCCAGTCCGAGGCCATCGGCCACAACCTGTACGTGATGGCCGGCCTGAAGGTGCCCCTGATCGCCACCATCATCGGTGAAGGCGGTTCGGGCGGCGCGCTGGCGATCGCCGTGGGCGACGTGGTGCAGATGCTGCAGTTCGCCACCTATGCGGTGATCTCGCCGGAAGGCTGCGCCTCGATCCTGTGGAAGACCGCCGAGAAGGCACCGGAAGCCGCCGAGGCGCTGGGCCTGACCGCGCACCGCCTGAAGGCGCTGGGACTGATCGACAAGATCGTCAACGAGCCGCTGGGCGGCGCGCACCGCGATCACAAGGCCATGGCGGCGCTGCTCAAGCGCACGCTGGCCGAGTCGCTGCGCCAGTTCCAGGGCATCAGCGTGAAGGAACTGCAGGCGCGCCGCTACGAGCGCCTGCTGGCCTATGGCAAGTTCAAGGAAACCGGCGCCCCGGAATGATCCGTCCGCCCGGCTGACCGACAAGGTCGCACAGGCCCTGCAGGGCGGTGCGGCCTTTGTTGTTTCTGGGGACGGCGCGCCGGTGATCGCGGTGGCGCTGTCGGGCGGTCGCGATTCGGTCGCGCTGCTGCATGCCGCGTGCGCCGCCACGCAGGGCACGGCGGCGCGCGTGGTGGCGCTGCACGTGCATCACGGGCTGCAGGATGCCGCCGACGAATGGGACCGCTTCTGCGAGGGAGTATGCGCGCAGTGGCAGGTCGGCTATTTCGTGCGCCGGGTCACGGTACGGCAGGCGGCGGGCGAGGGCGTGGAAGCCGCCGCGCGCCGCGCGCGCTATGCCGCGCTGGCGGCGATGTGCGCCGACAGCGGGGCGCGCCTGCTGCTGTTCGCGCATCACCAGGACGACCAGGTCGAGACCGTGCTGCTGCGGCTGTTCCGCGGCGCCGGCGTGGCCGGCATGGCCGGCATGCCAGCAATGCGGCCGCTGGATGCGCACAGCGGCGTGATGCTGCTGCGGCCGTGGCTGGATGTGAGCCGCGATGAGATCGATGCCTACTGCGCCGCCAATGCGCTGCGCTGGATCGACGATCCCTCCAATGCCGACGCGCGCTATGCCCGCAACGCCCTGCGCGCGCACCTGCCCGCGCTGGTGTCGGCCTTCCCCGCGCTGCGCGCCAACGTGGCCCAGGCGGCGGCGCATTTCGCACAGGCCAGCGAGTTGATGGATCAGCTGGCCGCCGCCGCGTTGGCGCGGCTGGCGCATCCGGGCCGCGATGCCGATACGCTGGCCGAACTCGACCTTGCCGGCTTGCGCGCGCTGCCGGCGGCGCAGGCCGATGCGGTACTGCGGCTATGGCTGCGCGATCTCGGCACGCGCGCGCCATCGACCGCGCGGCTTGCGGCTATGCGCGCGCAACTGGTCGCGCACGAGGGCGGCGAGCCTGCCATCGCCCATGACGGCCTGGTGCTGCGCCGCTTCCGCGACCGCGTGCTGGCCTGCACGCCGCCGCCTGTGCAACCTCCCATAGCCGTGTCGCTCGAGTGGCGCGGCGAGGACCGCATCGTCGTGCCCGCATGGCGCGGCGAATTGCGCTTCTTCCGCGACGACAGCTTCGGCGTGCCGGAAGCCGTGCTGCGGCAGCCGCTGCGGCTGGCCCCGCGTGCCGGCGGCGAACGGCTGGTGCTGCGCCCCGGCGGTCCGGCGCGCGCGCTCAAGCAGGCATGCCAGGAAGCTGGCATCCCCGCCTGGCGCCGGGCCTGGCTGCCACTGCTGTGGGCCGGCGACACCCTCGTGCTAGCCGCCGGACTCGGCATGCACCGCCGCTGGCCGGACGATGCGGCAGCGCCGCGCTGGCGTGTGGAATGGCATGCGCAGGTGCCGCAGATGCCCCAGACGCCGCGCTGACCGGCATCGCCCTCGCGGCGATCCGCCGCGTGCATCACATCCCGACCGGTCGCAAACTCGGCTTCACCTTGCCTGACAAGCCTTGTTCGTGTATTTTCAAGAGCTTTGCACAATCGCTGGCGTCGACAAGAAGATGGCTCTCATCGTTCACAAATACGGCGGCACTTCGATGGGTTCCACGGAACGCATCAAGAATGTCGCCAAGCGCGTTGCCAAGTGGCACCGCGCCGGTCACCGCGTAGTCGTGGTGCCTTCGGCCATGTCGGGCGAGACCAATCGCCTGCTGGGACTCGCCAAGGAAATTTCGCCGCAGCCGAATCCGCGTGAACTGGACATGCTCGCCTCCACCGGCGAACAGGCCAGCGTGGCACTGCTGGCCATCGCGCTGCACGGCGAGAACATCGACGCGGTCAGCTACACCGGCTGGCAAGTGCCGGTGAAGACCGACTCGGCATACACCAAGGCGCGTATCGAATCGATCGACGACGAGCGCATCCTCGGCGACCTGGACGCCGGCCGCGTGGTTGTGATCACCGGCTTCCAGGGCATCGACGACGACGGCAACATCACCACGCTGGGCCGCGGCGGCTCGGACACCTCGGCCGTGGCCATCGCCGCAGCGATCGAGGCCGACGAGTGCCTGATCTACACCGACGTCGATGGCGTGTACACCACCGACCCGCGCGTGGTCGAGGACGCCCGCCGCCTGGACCAGATCACCTTCGAGGAGATGCTGGAAATGGCCAGCCTCGGCTCCAAGGTGCTGCAGATCCGCTCCGTGGAGTTCGCCGGCAAGTACCGCGTGAAGACCCGCGTGCTGTCGTCGCTGACCGACCCGCTTATGCCGCTCGAGCAGGAAATGCACTCGGGCACGCTGATCACTTTTGAGGAAGAGTCTGAAATGGAAGCAGCCGTCATCTCCGGCATCGCCTTTGCCCGTGACGAGGCCAAGATCACCGTTCTGGGCGTGCCGGACAAGCCGGGCATTGCCTACCAGATCCTGGGCCCGATCGCCGACGCCAACATCGACGTCGACATGATCATCCAGAACCAGTCCGTCGACGGCAAGACCGACTTCACCTTCACCGTGCCGCGCGCCGACTACCAGCGCGCGCTGGCGATCCTGGACGACGGCGTGAAGACGCATATCGGCGCCGGCAGCGTGTCGGGCGACCCGAAGGTGTCGAAGGTGTCGGTGGTCGGCGTTGGCATGCGCTCGCACGTGGGCATCGCCAGCAAGATGTTCCGCACGCTCTCGGAAGAGGGCATCAACATCCAGATGATTTCCACTTCGGAAATCAAGATCTCGGTGCTGATCGACGAGAAGTACATGGAGCTGGCCGTGCGCGCCCTGCACAAGGCCTTCGAACTGGAACAGGCGTGATCCGTTCGTAAGCATTTTCCGGCGGCGCTGCAAATTTTGTGTTGAGTCATCGATTTTTCATTGACCAACCTACGTGGCGTCGCTAGAATACGCGCTTCGTTGTGTGGCTCCCTCACACAACGCAAGTTTGGGAGACGTGGCCGAGAGGTCGAAGGCACTCCCCTGCTAAGGGAGCATCCGGGCCAAAACCTGGATCGAGGGTTCGAATCCCTCCGTCTCCGCCAGAAGACCCGCCCGGCCCCTGAGGGGGCCGGGTTCTGGCCCCAAATCGGGCTCCTACGCCCTGACCACTGTTCCATTGCCTGTACCAGACGGCGTACCATGGATGATGGAGGTGGCCTCATGGATGTCTCTAGTTCCTATATTCGCAGGCGTCCGGGTTCCCGGAATTACTCGTTTCGGATGGCGGTTCCCGGCGATCAGCGGGACCGCTTCGGCAAACCGGAAATCAGCTTCAGTCTGCACACCGCGGATGTTCTCGCGGCCAAGCAACATGCGCTCGAGTTGGCCCAACAATATCAGCGGGAGTTTGCGCACGCGCGCCGTGAGGCGCACAGACGCAGCCTCGATGCGGCGGGGATCGACACGCTAATTGTGGAGATGTCGCGACGAGTGATCGACATCTACGAACAGGCGCTGGACTGTGTGGACCTGGCTCCCGCCGAGTACTTCGACCGCTGGCGTCAGAGCGCGCAGCACCACGGTTTCCTGGAGAACTTGCTGTGCGAGTTTGATTTCAAGCCGGACCTGAACAATGAAGATGGCACGAGGCTGCGCCAAATTTTTGATGCGCTCGTCGACGCCTCTGTAAAGGCCATCCAGCAGGAGTATGCCTTGTTACAGTCGGTCGAGGCCAAGGCCGCCAAGGCCCGCACCCGCTACAACCGCAGGGTTTCCGCCGTAGCGCAAGTGCCTCCGCCCATGCCGGACGTTGCTCATGGACTGTCTGGCATCGGCAATCCTCGCCTCCAAGCGGCGCAATCAGCCGGATCTACCCCAGCGGCTGGGGAGGCCTTCCGGGATACCGGAGAAGGCTTTTCGCCAATGTGTAGTGCACCGGCGGCAACGGCCGCACGCAACGAACATCTCACATTGAGTGATTTAATTGATGCGTGGGCTGCCGAGAAGGGGGGCGACCTAAACGCCAAGACGGAAGACGCCATCCGCAGGGTTTTCGAGGAGTTGGTGGCCTATGCGAACGTCAAATATGCGGCGGAGGTGACGAAGGACATGGTCATCGGCTTCAAGACGTTGTTATTGACGCGCGGTAGGGGCGGCGTGATGGCCGACGGCAAGCATCATTCGAAGGCGGAACGCGCCAATGGCAACGTTACGGTGAAGAAGAAGATTGCTTATCTCAATATAGTCTTCAACCATGCCGTGGACAATCTCCTGATTTGCGGAAATCCTGCTCGCGGGGTTAAGGTAAAGCTGTCGAGGAATCCACCGAAATCGCGCTTGCCATTCGATGCCAGCGACATCAAGCGGATTTTCAGCACGCCGTTGTTCACCAGCAAGGTCCTTCCTGAATACGTCGGTGCTGGCGGGGAGGCGGCGTACTGGATGCCGTTGCTCGCACACTTCTCGGGTGCGCGGCCCGAAGAAATCGGCCAACTGTCCGTCTCTGATGTCAAATATTACCGGACGCAGAGGGGCGAGATGATTCCCTATATCGAGATTAGCAACGCGGAAGACAAGGGTACCAAGAATCGAGGTTCGAACCGGGAGGTTCCATTGCATCCTGAGGTGATCCGGCGCGGCTTCTTGGAGTATGTTGGTGCGCAAGCGCCGGACGGTAGGCTGTTTCCGCTGCTGCGGCCGGACGTATATGGCACGCTTACTGCCGGTTTTTCCAAATGGTTCAATGGCATCTATCTTCGTCGCGAGCTTCGCATTACCGACAGTCGAAAGATGTTGTACTCATTTCGCCATACTTTCATTACTGCATGTCGGAACTCGGGCGTTAATCTAACGTGCGCATACGCTTTGGTTGGGCACGAGCTTGGTACGGTGCACGATGACTACGGAGCGCCTCCTTCCGTGTTCGCTCTTTACGATGCGCTGAAACAGATTCACTTTGAGGGCTTTCCGTTCTGAAACGGCTTATCAGGTTATTGCCATCCACCGATGGGCGAAGACGCGCGGGTCAACTCGGTGTAAGTTGCTGAGTTGACCCGCCGGCAGCCGTCGGTTAATCCTCTCTCTCGTCCGACTTTGGCAGCCCGGTTAGCGCCGCCTTCTGCATCACAGGCAATAGCGTCTCGGCCTGCACCAGGAGTTGGGACACCTGGACATGCAGTACTGCTGCAACGCGGTCCAACGTGCGCAGATTGGGCGATCCGACTCCCCGCTCCAGGCGACTCACTGCGGCAGGCAGCAGGCCTGCGCGTTCGGCCAGAGCCTCCTGACTCAGTCCAAGCGCCTTGCGCCGAAACCGGACCGCCTCGCCGACCGCCTTCTCAAGTCTCATATCCCGCACTTCATTGCCAAAGGCCGTAGTCTTTCGGCGTGGCGTCAGCGCGTCCAGATCATTTTTTGATAAAAAAATACAAATTCGTATAAAATAGATCGAAGAAGCGTTTTTTTTCTCTCGACGGATACGATGTTCAAATTATCCTGGTCCTTAAGTGCCTAACGAATCACTGCCCCTCGTGTGTCCGGTATGAGAAAGAAGGGGCGGGAGGCACGGAATCCAATGCCGTGCCTGCGTCGTTCCTCGCGGAAATGGAGCATTTGCTTGGCACGCGCATTCTCCGGGTTCGGAGGTCGTAAAAAGCGCTGATTTCATGTTGGGCGCTCTGGACAGGGATTTCCCGGTTGCCTTCAACTCTCACCAGTGCTCGCCACTGGCTGGAGGCACAGTCTCTGCGGACTGAGGCAGCCGGCGGTGTTTTGAACGGTTATGCAAGACCATATGTTCAAAGAGGTGACGGGGTCGGATCGCCGCGTTTTCGCCGTGCGGCTTAGTCTTTTTTCGCGCCAGCTTGGCGTCGTGCGATTGAGGTCATAGTGAGTCAATACATCCCACCGAGCACAAGGGCTTCCATGGCCGCCCTCGGGCTCTTCTACGTGTCAAAGGGCGGCGTGAAACTTCCGCCCTACGAACTACCCGGTGAACAGAAGTGGCGTACGGATTTTCTGCAGTGGCATGCACGCAGCATCGTCGGGAAAGCTTGCCTGCTTCCAGGGCATATGAGAGACGGATATCTCGCACGGGCAGAAGAGGCTCAGTTAGAGGATGGGGTGCTGACAGAGCTGGAAGTCTATGGGGTCTTCGAATGTGCCCGTAGGACGCTTCAAGGTATGCCTGGTGAACCCGCCACGCGCGAGGAGTGGGATGTGTTCACTGGGCGTCAAGATACTGAGGAAATGGAACTGAAGGCAAGGCGACAGGCCATCTTCCGTGGAGAAGAGAATGACGATGCGTCCTAAGCCAAGCAATTTGCCGCGCTGCAGACGCAAAGCGCGCGTTGGCCCGTATTGTCGGATTCAAGCATGTGACGCAAATCAGCTTGTCACCAACATTGACGGGCGAACTTCGCTTGCTCTTGTGATACGGACGCCGGATCCCCCGGCTGATCAGCCAATCACTACGTTAGTGGCGTGGGGTATTAAGTATGCGGAGTAAACCAATTTCACGAATGAGAGTCAGATGCCAGTCACATGAAGAACGAGCTGGCATCGCCGA
>NZ_JAGIQB010000159.1:0-1964 GCF_017815025.1 Cupriavidus phytohabitans | reverse complement strand
ACGCTGTCGAGGGGTTTTGCACAATAAGAGCCTGGCGATGACCTACTTTCACACGGGAATCCGCACTATCATCGGCGCGGAGTTGTTTCACGGACCTGTTCGGGATGGGAAGGGGTGGTTCCAACTCGCTATGGTCACCAGGCATGAGGGGTTGTGGCGCTGGGGTTGAAGCCAGCGTCACGAATAGGGATGTAGTCTTGGTTGTGCGTATCTGGCACAAGGCGATCGACTCACCAGGTGAAACACACTGGTTATAGGATCAAGCCTTACGGGCAATTAGTACTGGTTAGCTTAACGCATTACTGCGCTTCCACACCCAGCCTATCAACGTCCTGGTCTCGAACGACCCTTCAAGGAGGTCAAGCCTCCAGGGAATCCTCATCTTCAGGCGAGTTTCCCGCTTAGATGCTTTCAGCGGTTATCTCTTCCGTACATAGCTACCCTGCGATGCCTCTGGCGAGACAACAGGTACACCAGCGGTACGTCCACTCCGGTCCTCTCGTACTAGGAGCAGCCCCCGTCAAGATTCCAACGCCCACGGCAGATAGGGACCAAACTGTCTCACGACGTTTTAAACCCAGCTCACGTACCTCTTTAAATGGCGAACAGCCATACCCTTGGGACCGGCTACAGCCCCAGGATGAGATGAGCCGACATCGAGGTGCCAAACACCGCCGTCGATATGAACTCTTGGGCGGTATCAGCCTGTTATCCCCAGAGTACCTTTTATCCGTTGAGCGATGGCCCTTCCATTCAGAACCACCGGATCACTATGTCCTGCTTTCGCACCTGCTCGACTTGTCGGTCTCGCAGTTAAGCACGCTTTTGCCATTGCACTTTAGGTACGATGTCCGACCGTACCAAGCGTACCTTCGAACTCCTCCGTTACACTTTGGGAGGAGACCGCCCCAGTCAAACTGCCTACCATGCACTGTCCCCGACCCGGATTCACGGGCCAAGGTTAGAACCTCAAACAAACCAGGGTGGTATTTCAAGGACGGCTCCACGTGAACTAGCGTCCACGCTTCAAAGCCTCCCACCTATCCTACACAGATCGGTTCAAAGTCCAATGCAAAGCTACAGTAAAGGTTCATGGGGTCTTTCCGTCTAGCCGCGGGGAGATTGCATCATCACAAACACTTCAACTTCGCTGAGTCTCGGGAGGAGACAGTGTGGCCATCGTTACGCCATTCGTGCAGGTCGGAACTTACCCGACAAGGAATTTCGCTACCTTAGGACCGTTATAGTTACGGCCGCCGTTTACCGGGACTTCAATCAAGAGCTTGCACCCCATCATTTAATCTTCCGGCACCGGGCAGGCGTCACACCCTATACGTCCACTTTCGTGTTTGCAGAGTGCTGTGTTTTTATTAAACAGTCGCAGCCACCATTTTATTGCAACCCCTTCACCCTTCTGGCGCAGGCCAGTCAAGCTACCAGGGCGTACCTTATCCCGAAGTTACGGTACCAATTTGCCGAGTTCCTTCTCCCGAGTTCTCTCAAGCGCCTTAGAATACTCATCTCGCCCACCTGTGTCGGTTTGCGGTACGGTCTCGTATGACTGAAGCTTAGAGGCTTTTCTTGGAACCACTTCCGATTGCTTCGCAGCTCAAGGCCGCTCGCCCCATACTCTTGAATTCCGCGCCCGGATTTGCCTGAGCGCCTTCTCCAATACAGGGACCGGGACTTCCAACACCCGGACAACCTTCCGCGATCCGTCCCCCCATCGCATCATACGACGGTGCAGGAATATTAACCTGCTTCCCATCAGCTACGCATCTCTGCCTCGCCTTAGGGGCCGACTCACCCTACGCCGATGAACGTTGCGTAGGAAACCTTGGGCTTACGGCGAGGGGGCCTTTCACCCCCTTTATCGCTACTCATGTCAGCATTCGCACTTCTGATACCTCCAGCATCCTTTACAAGACACCTTCACAGGCTTACAGAACGCTCTCCTACCACGC
>NZ_JAGIQB010000158.1:0-1990 GCF_017815025.1 Cupriavidus phytohabitans | reverse complement strand
TTCTACTCCCTGGTGGCCTAACCGCAGCACCTTTCCGTCCCCCGCTCGCCCCTACCTCCTTATCGCGACGGAACCGCTGCCACCGGGTAAGATGACAATGAGTCCAAGCCACTTTAATCTCTTGGATATCCCAAAGTTCAAATCCTAACAGGGCGACATCTATTCTGGCGTGAGGGTCTTCGTAAAGTATACCGGGTCGACGTGGGTCATCACGTTGAGTACGCGATGGTGCTCCAGCGTGCGGCGCCGGGCATCGACGGCAATCGCATGGCCCTGTGCCACTGTCAGCGTGGCCTCGATTTCAAGATGGACATCAACGAGCACCTGGTCGCCCATTTTACGGGTGCGCAGGTCGTGCAAGCCAAGCACGCCGGGCGTACCCAGCATGCTGGCGCGAATGTCGGCGACGGTTTCTTTGTCGGCGGCGCGGTCCATCAGGTCATTGAGCGCGTCCCAACTGAAGCGCAGCCCCATGCGCGCGACCATCAGCCCCACTACCATTGCCGCGATCGGGTCGAGGCTGTGATAGCCGAGCAGGTTGCCGGCGATGCCAAGGGCCACCACCAAAGACGAAGCCGCATCCGAGCGCGCATGCCAGGCATTGGCTACCAGCATGCTCGAACGGACCCGCCGCGCCACGGCCAGCATGTAGCGGAACAGCAACTCCTTGGATGCCAGCGCGACCACTGCCACCCAAAGTGCCATTGGCTGAACCGGCTGTGGCCCGGCGGGATGCTGAAGCTTGCCCAGTGCTGCCCACAGCATGCCCGCCGCCACCGTCAGCAGCAGCACACCCAGGACCAGCGACGCTGCTGTCTCGAAGCGCAGGTGGCCATATGGGTGATCGGCATCCGGGTCCTTGCAGCTTTGCCATCCGGCGGCCAGCACGACAAAGTCTGAAAGCAGGTCGGACAGCGAATGCGCGGCGTCGGCAATCAGCGCCTGCGAGCCGGAGATGATGCCGGCCGCCCCCTGGGCCATGGTCAGGCCGATATTGACCGCCACGCTGACAAGCGTGCTGCGCCAACCGGCGCTGTGGCGCGCCTGTGCGTCAGTCGGCCTTCCGGCGTCGTTTTCGGGTAGTTCGGGACGCATCTGGTGAATTTCGATTTGATCGTGCGACTATAGCTCAAAGCGACGGGAAGTAGATCATCACGTCCAGGTGGTGACGAAAAAAGGCCTGCCTTGGGTGGGCTCCGCCTCTGCTTTCAGAAGATTGTCCTTGAAGCGATTTCCCAATTCTGGTTTTTTCATTTTAAGGCTTCTTTGACCACGCCAAAGCACCGAGCAGCACAAGCAAAGAAAATACGAATCAGTACACCATCCACAAGCGCGAAGGATCTCCTGCCTGGTGCTGAAGGTGGGTCAAAAGCAAACTGATGAGCCAGACAAGCCTCCAGGTAAACAACAAACCTGTCGCCGTAAGCTGCGTCCGCGGTCGCGATGGATTGTCCTACTTCCACTTGATTGGCTTGGAGTCCTCCGGCCTTTGATTGGCGACAACGTTAGTCAAGAACGCAACGAATTGTTCGCTGGTAGGGGCCGTCAGAAACTTTGTGTTTAGCGCCAAGGAGCACTCAATGAGTGCGCAACACTGCAGCGTCCCTGTCGCATCCACTGCGTTGTCAGTTCTTGCCAAGGGTCCGATTTGATCAAAAATGTTGAACAAGACGTTAGCTCCCGCAGTTGGAAGCCGACTCTGCATAGAGCGTCATCAGGATACAGGGGAATCGTGAACCTGTAGGGCCAATAAAGGATCTCTTTCAAGGTGTTCGGCGGGATTGAAATTGATCTTGGCCAAATCTAATTTAAATTATCGAGTCGGATCATTTTTTCTGTACTAAAATTGGATGTGAACGCTTTGCAACGCTGGAGGTTACCACCCGCTCAAGCAGGGGGCCGTTATTCCAACGGGCGTTGTTGCATAAATCCGGGGTCGGTTGGGCTGACGTTTACGCGCAACGGCTGAAACTCTGGCTCTGTTAACTTC
>NZ_JAGIQB010000157.1:0-2033 GCF_017815025.1 Cupriavidus phytohabitans | reverse complement strand
GTAAGCGACCGAGAAACGGCGTCCTAGTCTTATAGGGTGAGTCTTGGCAGGCTTGCGTCCGCAAACTCTTTGCGGACGCAAACCATGATCACTGACGATATTGATGTTGACTGCTTTCCACTGCGAGTAGTGCGTGTCCGGCGCAATGGGAAACGCGATTACGATCCGGTGGCCAAGCGGCGTTTGATTGAGCTGTGTCTTCGGCCCGGCGCATCGGTGGCAGGCATGGCGCTCAAGGCTCAAGTCAATGCCAATCAACTGCGCAAATGGATTCGGCTGGATCGGGAATCGAAGGCGGTAGAGCACGGTTCGCTGGCGGCGTTCGTGCCGGTTGTTCAGGGAATCCAATCTCCTGAAGTCGAAGCTGTGGTCACTGCGCCGCGTCGCACGACGGCTGTGGCAGTTGAGCCGCAACCTCAGCCGTCGCGACCAGTCGCGCTGCTGAGTGCGAAGTTGCCAAACGGCGTAGCGATTGAGCTCGCATGCGGTGAGCGTGACGGTGAACTCGTAAAGGCGATGATCGAAGCGTTGGGGGCGAGCTGATGTTCCGCTTCGACGAAGGGCTGAAGGTCTACCTGCACCGGGAAGCCGTGGATTTCCGCAAGAGTATCAATGGTCTGTCGGCGCTGGTCGAGCAGTCGCTGGGGCTCGATCCGTTCGCACAAGCGGTCTACGTGTTTCGCAATCGACGAGCCGATAGGATCAAGCTGCTTGGCTGGGACCGGAACGGATATTGGCTTTTTTTGAAACGACTTGAGGCAGACCGTTTTGCCTGGCAAGAAGCGCGGCCGCAAGCCGTTGGACCCGGCGCTTCCCCGCGTGCCAATGCGCCACGAACTGCCGGAGTCAGAGCGGGTGTGCCGGCATGATGGACAAGCTCTGGTTGAGATTGGCGTGGAGATCAGCGAGCAACTCGACATCATCCCCCAGCAGGTCCGAGTGATCCAGCACCAGCGTGTCAAGTACGCGTGCCCGTGCTGCGACGGCAGTATCAAGGTGACGCCCGCCCCCGCACGCATCATCCCCAAGGGCTTGCTGACTGAATCCGCGCTAGCCTGGTGCATCACCTCCAAGTACCAAGACGCGCTGCCACTGTACCGCCAGGCCGCCTTGCTGCACCGCTTCGGCGGCGACCTCTCGCGCAGTACATTGGCCGCCAGCGTAGTACGTGTCGGCGAGGCCGTGCAGCCCATCATCAACCTGATGCGCGACCATCTGCTGGACGATGACCTTGTGTACGGCGACGAAACTACCGTCCAGGTGCTCAAGGAGCCCGGCAAGCCTGCCCAGACCAAAAGTTACCTCTGGGCGCAGATGAATGGATCGGGCCCGCCGGTACGGCTGTTTGCTTACAGCCCAACGCGGGCAACGAAACATGCTGCAGAGCTCTATGCCGGCATCAAGCCAGGAACGGTGTTGATGACCGACGGGTACGACTCGTACGACAAGGTCGCGCACGCGAATCGACTGATCCATCTTGGATGCTGGGCTCATGCCCGTCGTTACATGATTGAGGCCGAGGAGGCTCTGCCCAAGGAACAGCGCGGTGGCGAACATCCAATCACGCAGTTCATCGCGCTCATCGCCAAGCTCTTTGCTGTCGAGGCTCGGACTCGCGAGATGAAACCAGAGCAGCGCCAGCAGATCCGTGCCGAGCAGAGTCGGCCTGTGCTAGACGGAATCGAAGCCATGCTGTTGCAGCACTTGCACACCATGTTGCCGCGAAGCAAGTTCGGCGAGGCGCTACACTACTTCCATAACCAGTGGCCCAAGCTCGTCCGTTACGTCGAGAACGGCGCCTGGCCGATATCGAACAATGTGATTGAGAATTCGATCAGGCCGTTCACCGTAGGGCGCCGGAACTGGCTCTTCTGTGACACCGTCGCTGGCGCGAACGCAAGCGCAAACCTGTACTCGATCATTGAGACCTGCAAGGCCAATGGCGTCGATACGTATCGCTATCTCGTCGCCTTGTTCAAGGCGCTGCCGCTCGCGAAGACCGCTGACGACTACGAGGCCTTGCTGCCTTGGAA
>NZ_JAGIQB010000156.1:0-2116 GCF_017815025.1 Cupriavidus phytohabitans | reverse complement strand
GGCGGCCTCGGCTCATCCCGCCATGATATCCGAGGCGACTAATTATTCAACCTATTTACGGGATGTTGTACTAGCCAGCACAATGCGCGCGCGTAACGCCAACGCCTGTGCGGTCTTGCGCCGCATCGTCAGCGCCTTGAGTTGCTCACGTTCGACCTCACTCAATACAAGTTCCGCCTTTGGTCTTCCTCTCATCACCACCTCGCCGTTTGCGTGCCTTCAACGCAGACTACTATGTGGTGTCAATAATGCAAGGAACCTCTGGCGCAGGACACTAGGGCTACGCTGAACAAGCTGGGTAAATTGAGTTATGCAGCTTGATCAGGAGGCCCGTTCGGCCGGAAAAATGGCTGTGGCGACGAGAATTTGCCCTCGCGCGCCCCGATTGGGGTGTGTTGGCGAGGCGCCCGCCCCGCATTCGCCTTTTACGGGCGGACTGCTCCCATCAGATGCCCTCGACTCAAGTAGAGATTGGCCAACGCCAGCGCCGTGAAGGCTCGGCCGGCATTCTTCTTCAGACCGCGGTAGCGCACTTTCGTGAAGCCCCACATGCGCTTAACCCCGCTCCAGACCAATGGGCCGCCGGCCATTGCCTGCCTTCGGATAGTAGGGCTCAATCACGGCGCACAATGCCGCCCACGGCACGATCTGATCCATCGTCGCCAGAAACTCTTCACGTCGCGTTGGCTTGCGGTGTTGCTCGAAAACTGCACATTGATCTGCACCCGCTGCCAACGTCATCTGCTTCATGCTCATCTCTTTGCGCTCGTGATTCTTCAAATAACGCGCCTTCTCACGAATCGGAGGACTTGATCAGCATTGCCTTAAGGTATCGTTCCAAGCGTTCAACGCTCTCCCGGACATCCCGTTCAACGAGGTCAAGCTTGTAGACTCTACGCTTCCGGTAATCGCCCTGCTCGCCGGGCAGGAAGAAGTTCCACTCGCGTCCATCGGTCAGTACGGCCATTGGCACGCCCGCGTGAAAGGCGTATTCGAACAGTTGCCGTTCCGCGCCGTCGCTCTGACCGATCTGCTTGACCTCAATAAAAGCGATCGCCTTGCCGGGCGGGCTCACAAGGCATAGTCGACGCGCTGGCCTCCTAATGAATATTCCGGCCAGACGATGTCCGTGTCGTACGGCACCCATCCGAGGGTACTCAGCAGACGCAGCACAATCCCTTGCGAAACCGCGGCTTCGTTCGGAAAGCGGCCGGCCTTGATGCCGGCTCGGATAGCCTCAATGTCTTGTTCTGTGGCCATGAACCTCTCTCCTCAGCACTGACGAGCGCCAGCCCCAATAGCTTTGCCAGCAGCACTCTATGGCAGACGTGCACATGATAGCCGGTTCCACTGACAAGCTCATGTCGCGTGAGTCCATGGCAAGCAAAGCAATTCTCGTAGACACTTCCCACGGTTGCAATTCGGACGGCGTGAGGCAGCGCACAACACTTCACACAGCGCCCGCGCTCGCCTCTGGGGGAAGAGTTCTTTTCAGTGCTATGCCGGTACACCCGGCTTAGAATTGTGCCCTACGGACATTTCACAGGTCGGCCCCCAATGAACTACCTGGACACTGCATTTGCCCAACTGGCGTTCGCGGCAAAGCTGTGTGACTACGCCGAACAGGGAAAGTTGAACCTAGCTGAGTTTGACCAGCCACTGGCGTTCGAGGACGCTCGCGCCATCTGGGTGCTTCCCGACCACATCTTTCATTCCTACGATGACTTGCGCAATGCGTGCGGCAATCAGCTTCTGATTGCCTTCGGGGCTGCGGCCATCACGCTAAACAGATGCCGGGAAGAGTTTGAGGCGGTTACGCAGACTCACATGCGGGCAAGAAATGGCGACGTCCCTCAGACGGAGGACGAACACTTTGCCGAGTTGGTATGTCAAATCCGCAACGTTTGCGCACGACATTTCCGAACCTCGCTGGGAAATCTGGAACCCGTCGCGGCGTTGCGTGTATTTGGTTGACCGCGTTGAGAACGGCGAGGCTCGGATTAGGGTCGATGCCACCAATCTGCACGCACAGCAGGATTACGTCCAGCGGATAGTGCAGGCGCTTGAGCACCTTGGCAATCCCCACTGGCAGAGTCGTTCGCGGTGTCTTCGCTGG
>NZ_JAGIQB010000155.1:0-2188 GCF_017815025.1 Cupriavidus phytohabitans | reverse complement strand
TGGTGAATCTGGCGCTAGCCAAAAAGCAATTGTTGGCGCTGCAGGGGAGCAGTCCGTCCTGAGCGCGCAAAGCGCACGGAAACCGCGGTCACTGGCCCGTGCGACATCAAGCGCAAACCTCATTGATCAGCATGTACCCTAGCGTAAAGTGAGCGACATGGATGTCGAGGCGGCGTTCGAAGCGAGTGCGCAGCTTGCCGAGCCCGGCATGCCCAGGCGTGCGTGCGACCAACAAGCCAGCGATGTTTGACGAGGCGGTCGTTCTTCGCGATGCCACGGCGTGCTATTAGGGGACCCTGGCTTGCGCAGATGGCGACGGCACCGTTGGAATTCGTACCCCTTGTCGGCGTGGAACTTGTCAGGGGGGCATTGTGGTCGGACAGACAAACCAGGCACTGCGGGTATTGCATCGACCAAGTCTTCGAGGACAACCGAGTCGTGCCGATTGCAACCGATGCCAGTCAGTGCCCGAGGAACGCCTCGCCGATCTACGATGAGATGGCGTTTGCTGCCTAGTCTGCCGCGATCTGTGTGGTTGGGCCCGGTATGCTCGCCGCTCGGGGCTGGCCATTGCTGCGCTGTCAAGCTTCGCCCGACTCCAGGCATCCCGGGTTCGGCGCGCTCGCCAGTAACACGGACGGGCTCTGTCCGCTTCACCTGGTACAGCTTCGGCAACAGGCAGACGCGCGCCACCCGCAGCCGGGTGCGGCTATAGCAGCGCGTGGCGCAAAAGTCGACTGTGGTCGACCACATCAAGCCACACCGGGGCAATATGTCCCTGTTCAGGGACCGTTTGAACTGGCTGGCTATGAGGAAGCCCTATCATAACAGGAAGACCGCGCGCTTCGACGTCGGCATCGGTCGACCCCGGCGCAAGCTGTAGTAGCGGGCCCGCAGCAGCACGAACAGTCGATATGTGTCAACAGGCAAGCACCTGCAATGTGCGTTGGCGCACGTTACGTCAGGGTACGGGGTGACAATTTGCATGCAGGGCGGTAATCGAGCGTGAACTGCGATCTTCTCCGACGCAATTGAAGCGGCGCGGCGCCACTCCCATCATGACTTCGAACTGTAAATCTTATCTATTAAATTCGCATAAGTGTCAGGACTCACTCCAGCTTTGCCTAGCCTTGCACGCAAAGTCCTACCTTTGATATTATTAATGCTATTCTTGAGGTCCATTAAGCCTTGTAATTTCGGGGATTCCTTTACGTCCTTTGGCTGTTGTTCGACGAGAACGGCGAGGGCATCAATTACTCTGCCTATTTGCCTTCCATAGCTGTGATCACGCATGATTTCACGCTCCATATCCGGATCCGAGCTATTCTCATTGTTGATGGTGATTGAATTGTTGGTAGTGCTATTGGTTGCGAACCAGCCCGGTAAAATTGGCTGACAGAAAGTTGCAAATATCTGCGAAAATGCCTTCATCGTTTCCGCCATTGAGTCGATCAACTTATCGGTATCATTGGCATTTTTATCATGTGTACACATATTTGTATACCTCATTTCTATATAGCGCCTTGGACAATGTCCAGTGACTAATAAAGCAGGGATTGAGGTGGATGATCCTCTTGCTAAAACCGTGACCACCAACCCTGCAACGAAAGGCTCGGAGTACCTCATCTGCTTTGCCCCAGTCCGCTAATGCAAACCTTATGCCAAACTGGCGCAGCGCTCCGAAAGACGCTCCTAGGCGGACCCAGAACAAGGGGCCTATCGCCGAAGATAGCAACGGTTCAGCGTCGATTTGACTCGCCCACAGACGGCTCAACGAAGCAGGTGTCGATCTAGGCGCAGACAGGATTGAGAATGAGGGAAACGGAAATAGTGCGGCTGAGACTACGGATGCAGCGGCCACGGGTACCTTATTCTCACATCTGCGGCAAGAATCGGCACAGTCTTCGAAACGAAGCTATCAGGAATGCTGAAAGAACGCCCACATAATTCGTTTGCTTTGTCGAATTTCCGACGTCACGATTGCTTATTTGGTCGCCTCGGTGCTGGCACGCTTTTTGTTTCTAAGCCGCAGTGCATCGAAATCTGTGATGACAGGCCACCGACTATCTGCTCATGTCGGTGCTATGAAGTCGCACAGTAAGGCTAGGTGGTTTCAAGAGCGAAGTGCAACACCCTGCGGGTTATTGAACAGGGAGCCGGTCAGTTGGGTTGGCCAGGACCTGAGCGA
>NZ_JAGIQB010000154.1:0-2260 GCF_017815025.1 Cupriavidus phytohabitans | reverse complement strand
ATCATGGACACACCTATGACAACGCGCTCACCAAACGCCTCGATGACTCGCGCGCTGATTTAATCAGCGATTCCCTAGGCGAATCAGCCTGGATTTACCGACATCCGGCCCGCGTGAGCGTTGACATTCAGCGCCGCCAGGAAGGCATTCCCAAGACAATCATAGATCGCGCCTGGGACGCACAACAGCACCTGTGTCGAGGTTACCGCAGACTCGTCGCCCGAGGCAAGACCGAACACGTGGCGGCCATTGCCGTCGCCCGCGAGTTGGCCGGCTTCATCTGGAACATCGGGCGATTGGGCATGAACTTGGCCCTACCGCGCAGCGCCTAGCAGCAGCCCAGCCGACATAGTTGACAAACATTTGAATCGGAGAGAGTTTCCTGAGGGGCGAGCGTAGCCCGGCATTCGAGCAACCCGCGATCGCGTTTGGCAACGGGGCATCCACCCGACTTGCGCAGTAAGGCAGCGGCAGGCTCATGTGAGGACCTCTGTAATGCGGTAGCCAACCCGCGAATATCAGATCCTATGAAGCGGGGAGACCGACGCACTGATGCCTAAAATCAGCGTATCGACACTGGCTCAAAGGGGACGATGATGCCTACAGATCATGCGCACACGACCTATTCAGACACTACTCTCGTACTAGCAGTGTCGCTGGAATTGGCGGCGGCCAAATGGAAAGTAGCGCTTCACGATGGCCGGCGCGAGAAGCCAGCCGTGCACACCGTCGCACAGCCGCAGGCCGCGGCGCGTCTGCAGGAGGTGCTGAACCTGATCGCCGCACACAAGGAGAAGTGGTCGTTGCCAGCAGACGTACGGATCGTCGTGAGCTATGAGGCCGGACAGGACGCGTTCTGGATCTGTCGCGCGCTGCAGACCCGACACATTGAGTGCTACGTTGTCGATCCGGCCAGCATTCCGGTCGAACGCCATCAGCGGCGCGCCAAGACAGACCGGCTCGATGTGATCAAGCTCGTCATTAACCTGCGCGCGTGGCTGCGCGGCGAGCGCGATCGCATGCATGTGATTCACGTCCCGTCACCGGAGGATGAGGCATCGCGCCACCTGATGCGCGAGCGCGGACAACTGCAGAAGGAAGTCCTGCAGCACCGCGACCGGATGCGCAAGCTGCTGGCTACGCTCGGCTGCTGGGATGCGCTCGATCACCGGACCTTCGCCAACCGGCTCGAGCGCGACGAGGTGCGCTGCCACGATGGTGCGCCGTTACCGCGTGAGTTACGTGAGCGGTTACTGCGGGAATGCGAACGGCTGGCACTCGTCGAACAGCAACTTGCGGCGCTGGAGAAGACGCGACAGACAAATGTACCTGCACTCGCGCGCCAGCGTCGCGATGCGCTGGCGCGCCTGAAGGGGATCGGCGAAGTGGGCGCTTCGCGCCTTGCCCTCGAGCTGTTCTGGCGGGAATTCAACAACCACCGTCAAGTCGGTGCGTGCGTAGGGCTGGTGCCGCAGCCCTACGACAGTGGCGAAAGCCAGGTCGATCAGGGGATTAGCAAACAGGGAAACCGTCGAGTACGCGCGTTGCTGATCGAGATGGCCTGGACCTGGCTGCGCTACCAGCCTGGCAGCGCATTAGCAAAATGGTTTGACCAGCGCACACAGGGCACAGGACCGAACCGACGCGCACGACGCATCGCCATCGTCGCCGTAGCGCGACGTCTGGCCATTGCGCTGTGGCGCTATCTGAAAGATGGAGTCATTCCCGAAGGCGCACATCTGAAGTCGGCATAAGCCCTCCAAGGCTAGCAGGAAGGAGGTAAGGTTTAGTCAGGCAGTGACGTAGCAAACACGGTTGGAGTGAACATGCCCGTGATCACGCTGGGTTGCCGATGCAACCGAATATTTTCAGATGGGGCATGTTCCCGGAAAAGATTCCGGCGTAACGCGCATGCAGGATGAGGCTGGCAACGCGCCAGCGGATAGAAGGTGGTGAGATGCTGGTTCCTCTCACGAGCGCAACGTCGACTTCAGCTACATGTTATGAAGATTTCGGCCAATAGCGATCTTGACAAATTCTCGCTCATAGAAGCGTGATCCACCGTCGATTTTTACTGCTACGCCGCCCCTCAGGAAATTCGTGTGCGCCTATGACCCTATTGATCCGGCATTCATGAACTTGAATCAGGCCGCATACTTCACCGAATGATGCTGAAAGTAACGTCGAATGCGTTCGGGCTGTTTCTGGACACTGCGCAGATGGCTCGACGCAGCCTTGACGAGTTGCAGCTTGGTGCGAG
>NZ_JAGIQB010000153.1:0-2308 GCF_017815025.1 Cupriavidus phytohabitans | reverse complement strand
TCCGCCGGATAGCGTTTCATTCTCCAACCGCTTCCGCCCTCCATTGTCCTTCATCGAAAGGCGGCGGGGCGACATCTGCATTCACTGCGCGTTGTAGCCAGTCTGGCAAGTTGCCGCGGCCATCCCAGATATGGCCGTCTGTGTCCAAAGGGGCAGGACGTCCAGTGAGTCCATCGCCGGAGTAGTCACCACAGAGCGTCCTGCTGCAACCGGTCGTCTATGATGATGCCGTGCTTGACCAACTGAGGTCAGCACCGGATGCAAGTACCCTCATGTGGTCGTTGGCCTGCGGGTGAGGGGTCTCTGTCGCCGGAGTATGGCGCATGCCCAGTCAGTGCCTGAACCCGGACATGCGCTAGAGCCTTAGCCGAGTGCAGTCTCGTAGCGGCTGGCCGCGCGTGTCTCGCGGTCGCTGGCTGCATCCTGGAGGCGGAAATCGAATTGAACGCGGGCGAAAGGCGAACGGATTCCCAGCGATTCATAACCCGTTGGGTCCTTTACCTCCTGCACGTCTACCACGAGTCCGTCGCGGGTGGCGAAGGCAAAATCGTCATCGAGATAGGTGTCTCCAGGCAGATTGATCTGGGTAGTCAGGGTCCGCTTGTCCTGACCGGAGATCAGAAAGTGGATATGCGCCGGCCGATTTCCATGGCGACCCAGTTTCTCGAACAGCTCCGATACCGGGCTGTTGGGCGGGATCGCATAGCCGGGCGGCAGGAAGCTCCGAAAGCGGTAACGGCCCTGTTCATCGGTTTCGATGCGGCGCCGCAGGTTGTAATCCGGTTGGGACGGGTCGAAGTGCGAGTAGCGGCCGGACGCGTTGCAGTGCCAGACGTCGACCATGGCATGGGGTACCGGGCGACCGTCTGTGCCCAGCACCTGTCCCTCCATGACGAAGGGCGGACCGGCGTCGTCGTTGCCGGCATCGAGTCGTACCTCGCGCTGGTGCAGCGGTGCACCGGCAACATACAGCGGGCCTTCGATCGCCCGCGGTGTGCCCAGGGCGCGGCTGGCGGCGCGGTCAATCTCGTCCTCGCGGATATCGAGCAGGCGATCGAAGCCGAGGCCGGCGGTGATGAGTCCAACCATGTCGGCCTGGCCAAGGCGCGTCAGCCACTTGACCGCGGCCCAGAATTCGTCGGGCGAGACGTTGCACTCGTCGATGGTGCGAAACAGGTCACTGACGATTCGCGCCGTGATAGCGCGAACGCGTTCATTCCCGTCGGCAATGTGACGGCTGTTCACCATCTCGAGCAGTTGTTTGGCATTCAACTCAGCCATGGCTGTATCTCCTTGTTGTGAGGGGGATAAAGAGTCGGGCGCAGCGGGATGAACGCTGCGCATTGGGGAAAGCGAGGTCATGCGCTCTCAGAAGATATGGCGAAGCCCGGCTCGTACCAGCACCTGGCTCTTGTTGTCGGAGCCGACCATCAGCCCCGGAATCCAGGCCGTGGCACTGGTGCCGCTGGCACGCTGGTAGACCGCGCCGAGATACGTATCGGTGCGGCGCGAAAACGCGTAGTCCAGGGTCAGGCCGATCTGATGCGCGTGGTTGCGGTCCAGCGCGGCATTGGCCCACTGGTACTGGTAATCCGCGAGCACGGTGGTTGCCGGCGCAACCGGCACGGTGACCCCGGCCTGCAGTACCTGCACGCCGCCGCCCGTGAAGGTATTGCGTGTGTTCGTGTACAGCGCGTTGATGTTGCTGGAGCCCAGCGCATAGCGCCCGCCGAGGCCCCAGGTGCGAATGCCGTCGTTGCCGTTGTTGATGGTGGCGTAGCGGACCTCAGTGATGGCCGCGGCCAGCGCGAACGGTCCGCGCTCGAAGCCAACGCCAGCGCTGTAGGCCCGGCCGCGGCTGACGCTGCCGGGTTGCTCGCCCAGGCCATACAAGGCGCCGAACGTCAGCCCGCCATAGTTGGCACTGCTGAACTTGATGGAGTTAGGGATGCGTTCGGCCCCGCCGACACGGTCGAAGTCCATCGCGCCGCCAGGCATGTTAGGGATGCCAAGAGCTCCGAACGGGCCGTGCCTCAGGTTATGCAGGCTGACATACGGGAAGGACGGACCATAGCGTAGCGCGGCCAGCATGTCGAAGCTGAAGTCATAGTGCCTGCCGAGCGTGAGCGTGCCCCAGGACGATGACAGACCGACAAAGGACTGCCTGCCGAACAGGCCCCCGATGCTGGCGCCATTGTCAAGCGCATACTGGCCTTCGATGGTGAACACCGCCTTAACAGGCTGCTGAAATACCGGCAGTGGACGTCAGCGCGACGACTTGCTGAATCGTTAATCTGAGGACTCCTTA
>NZ_JAGIQB010000152.1:0-2364 GCF_017815025.1 Cupriavidus phytohabitans | reverse complement strand
GAAAAATAGCGAGCCCTTCAGCCTTGTAGAGGCAAGCTTCGCTTTTTGCGCGGCTAGTACTTCAGCAGCCTGTTAGGCCGACCTGCAGAAGCGCGTGCAGAGCGCGGATTGGGACGTAGCGAATCGGGGAAGCATTCCAATGCAGCTGGGGTCGCCTCCCGAACGGCGCGTACATAGCTTCAATGAGTTCTCTCAGAAGTATGTTTTGACAGATTGCCTCCCCAACTCGAATCGTGCCGTTGCTTATGGGCAATTGCCAATCACATAGTATCCGGCGGCTGTCTCAGCCAGAGTGTTGATATAGAAAAGATTATTCAATCCCATGCTTTGGTTTGAGCCATTCGTGTAAGCAAACCCGCCGACATCGTGTGCCCGACCGGCTTGCACGTGCGCATAGTTTGTGCCGGTGGTCGCCGTACAAGTAAAACTGGTCTTTGTTGTTGCCGAGATAGCAGCAGATTGCTGGCTTTCCCCTGCTGTGCCGTCGATCGCCGTCACAGTGTAGCTGTACGTAGTACCCGCTATCAGGTCCGAATCGGTGTAGCTCGTCGACGTGCTTGAGCCCACCTTCGTGCCATTGCGGTAAAGGTTGTAGCTGTTGGCGCTTGTCACGGCATTCCACGACAGCGATATTGTGTTGAGGGTCGTCCCGGCGACCGCCAGCCCAGTCGGCGCCGAACCCGCCTTTCCAGACCCGCTCCCGGCACGCAGATTGTTCTTAACCCAGAAGTCCATCACGAAGACAGGGTAGTTGATATGCGTGGCATCGACATAGTTGGTATTGTTGCCGCCAGTTCCAGCGGGCCATGCGTGTGCCATGCCGGCGACCGATATTTCGTGGGTGCGCACTTTGCCATTGCTATCGATATAAGGGGTGTTTGTGCCGCCCCCTGCTATTGATACCTTAGATCCCTGGGTGAAGCTGCCGCCGTAGAGCTGGCGGAAGGCCGAGGCTGCTATCGGGCCATATGCCGGCGCCACCGTGTAGTCCGAGGTTCCCCATACGGCGCCGGCAATCTGGCTGGAGAACTTACCGACGTTGGATCCGGCCCATTGCTTACATTTATTGCCTGCCGTCGTCGCGGTATAGCCACTAGGTACGAAGCCGATCTGGGCCGTCGTGGTTCCCGGCGTCGGACCGGCATTGATGCCAACGCCGGCAAAAATGTCCGGGGCGATACAGCCCAGGACCATGCTCATGCCGCCTCCAGAGGATAGGCCTGCCACGTATACCTGGTTGGGATCGATCGCATACTGGGCATTGGTAACAAAGCGGTTGACCAGATCCAGCAGTACGCCCACGTGTCCAGCGGTTCGGCTTGGCGACGCATTCGCATAGTCCCAGCAATGCTTGAAGTACACGTTGCCGCTTGCGTTAGGAGCAAGAATGACAGCGCCGTATTGATCGCCAATCGATTTCCAGTTGAACCCGCTCCCACTGGCATTATTGATCACGTCGCCGGAGGCAGTCTGCAAGCATCCGTGTAGCACTAGAACTAGAGCTCGCTTGCCATTGGGCGTGGAAGCCTGGCTCGCCGGCCAATAGAAATAGCCGGTCAGGTTTCCACCATTGACGGCGTCCGATGCCCACGTCTGCTCGCTACTCCACGTTCCGGGACCCGCCGTCGCTGCATGCAGCGAAAACGCTCCCAGCATCGTCGCAAGCGTGACTAACCCGGTCGCGAAGTATCGCCAACGCTGTCTCAGCATAGTGTCTCCCTTTTTTCTGATTTCTTCGAGTCACGGCAATGCCCTGACCCAAGGGGTCTGCAACAAGCCGGTTCGCACTTTAAGGACAACTGCTTAGTTTATGACAGGCCGGCGCATTCAAGAGAAGCCAGCCAGTCACTTGGCCAAGGCCGCCCACTTCTTTCGCGTCGTCTTTAACATGATACATGATTCATGTTTCATACTATGAAGCGCATCGAAAGAAAGTCAACCACTCGTTTACACTTAGTTCAATGGTTCGCAGCCCCGACCGACCATGGACACCAGAGCGTGAATCGCACCCCCCATTGAATCAGACGACATCCATGGCGGAGTAATCAGGATAGGGTCGGCCTAGTTTGGCACGTTGACGGAATCGCCACTTACTGCGATCAGGTCGCCTATTGCCCGTGTAACGATGGGCGGCAAGTCCGATGAAAGCATTTGCGGGCCAAGTATCGCCGTATTGCTTGCGCAGAGCTGATAGCGATTGGCAATCGTCGTGTAGTCATAGGGGGGGCTCTTTGACACGGTTTCAGCAAGAAAACCGTTCTGTATCAACAAGTTGTGCAAAGAGCCTGTAACTGCTCAATAACCCGGGGCAATCCCTCAGGCGCTGCGTCGCCCCTGACCGGGTTCATCGGGCCAGGATGCAGG